>JAYUMV010000129.1:0-20393 GCA_043762265.1 Chthonomonadaceae bacterium
AGTTCAAAAAATGAACTGTAAGCATGAAACGGAGCAATGCGATGATACGCCTACCCTTCTCTTCTATACGGCTTTCCACTCTCGGTCGCGAGACGTCGGTACTCCTCTCTCCTTTCGCTCTACTGGCGACGACCTCGGTCCCATTGTCCGCACAAATTAGGCCCGCTGATCCGCCCTATTCGCTGGCGCAGACGATCAAAGCGTCGCTGGCGGCGAGCGCCGAGGTAGAGATGGCAGCGCGCAATGTCCAGATCGATCGCAAGCAGGCCGATGTGGAGTTTGCGCGCCTGCGGCCCGGTGTACGCTTCGACGGCAACGCCACCCGCTTCGACGACAAATCGCGTGTGGCTTTCGGCAACAATCCTCCGATCGTCGTGGCGCAAGACCACGCCGAGACGCTCTCTCTCGGAGCCTCCCTGGATCTGGATCTCTTCGGGCAGATCCGTGCTGCGGCCAGTCAGGCCAAACTTCAGAGCCTGGCCGATCAGTTCACCCTCGCGACGATCCGCAACCAGCGCATCCTCACCACAAAATCCGTCTACTACAACCTGCTGCGCGCCGAGCATCAGGTGCAAGTGGCTCAAGCCGCGCTCACGACGGCGCAACAGCAGCAGGCGACCGCATCGAAGCTCAATTTGGGGCAGATCGGGCAGAAGATCGACGTGCTGCGCGCCAACACCCAGGTCGCCACCAGCGAACAGGATCTGTTGAGCGCACAGACCAACCGGGACATCGCCCGCCACGACTTCAACGATCTCATCGGACACCCGCTCGATGCGCCGGTCGAAGTGCAGGATGTGCCCGGCGTCACGGTAGGGGTAGACATCGGCGTCGGGGCCACAGCGAATTCCACGCCACAAAATGGCCCTTCTTACACAGCGCCTGCGAGCGAGGTCGATGGAATCGACGTCACTAAGAGCGTTGCCACAGCGCAGCAGCAACGACCAGAAGCCCTGACGGCGCAGGTGCTGGCCAGGGTCGCCGAAACCGGCATTAAACTGGCGCGTGCGGGACTGGAGCCGACCTTCACGCTCTCCGCCTCCACCAACTACTATCCGACGACCTCGTTCCAGTATCCGCGTCAGTCCGAGGCGCAGATCGGCTTCGGATTCTCGGTGCCGCTCTACGATGGCGGCGCGACGCGCGCCCGGGTTCAGGCCGCACGCCTTCAGACCGAAAACGCCCGTACTGCGCTGGATCGCCGCCGCAAAGACGTCGCGCTGGATGTCCGGCAGACCTATCTCAACCTGACGCGCACGGCCCACCAGATCGCCGCCGCCAACACCGCTTTGCAGCAGGCTATCGCCGCCCGCCGACTGGCGCAGGCCCGCTATGAAGGACAGGTCGGCCTCTACCTGGAGGTCACCGACGCACAGGCCGCGCTCGTGCAGGCCGAAAACAGTCAGGTCAACTCCGTCTACGACTATCTCATCGCCCTGGCGCAGTTTGAAAACGCCCTCGGCGCGCCTTCGACCAAATAGTGATTGCCGCGCATAAGGGATCTTCTTCCGTGAGAGGAAACGATCTCAGCCGCCGCCTGACTCCCGACGCACTCGGGAGGAAACCGGAAAGGAATATCCAGATGACACAGACACACGATTCGCTCGCCGCTCCATTACAAGATGAGCCTGCGCAGAGAGGGGAGAAGCAGGAAGCGCGCCTTGCACACGACACGTCGGAGGCTGCTCCTGCTACGCCAGAACCGAAACAGCCCGCGAGCCCGGTGAAGAAGGCTCTCTTTGCCCTGGTGATCGTCGCGCTTCTGGGATTTGGGATCACCAAAGGGGTCCGCGCCTTTCATTTCGGGGAGACCCATGTCGAGACGGACGACGCCTATGTCACGGGCGACCTTGTCAATGTCAGCCCGATCATCAGCGGCACCCTGGCGCAGTTGACGGTCGAGGCGGGCGATGTCGTCAAGAAGGGGCAGCTTATCGGTCGCCTCAACGACAGCGGTCCTCGCGCCATGCTGCAGCAGGCCCAGGCCTCCTTGCTTGCCGCGCAGAGCCAGATTCCACAGGCCGAGCACACGCTGGTCTATACGCAGCAGATCACGGACGCTTCCGTGCAGCATGCGCTGGCCGCGATCTCGGCGCAGAACGCGAAGACGACCGGCGCTCAGCAGCAGGTGGTTTTGAGCGCGGAGACGGTGCGCAATCAGGTGCGGCAGGCGGAGAGCCAGGTCGCCCAGGCCCGCGCACAGGCGGCACAGGCGGAGGCCCAGGCCGCGCAGTCGGATGCGCAGATAAAGACGGTCGAGGCGGGCGTGGTCTCCGCGCGGCAGGCGATTCAGACGGCGGAGCGCGGCGCTAACGCGGCGACAGCAAGCATTGCGGCGGCGCAGTCCAACGCCGATCGCGCCGCCAAAGACGAGACGCGCTACGCCCTGCTCGTCAAGCAGGAGGCGGTCACACCCCAGCAGTACGATACGGTCCACGCGACGGCTCAAAGCACCCAGGCCCAACTGACGGCTGCGAAAGAAGAGGCGGCGCAGGCCGTTTCTCAAGTAGAGCAGGCGCGTGCCAATGTGGAGCAGGCGAAAGCTCAGTGGGAGGCCGCGAAGCAGCAGGCCGTCGCCAGCCACAAACAGGCGGATGCCGCACGGCAGCAGGTGCAGGTCGCGCAGGCAGGACTGGGACTGGCGGCAAGCGGCAAAACGCAGATCGCGATCGACCAGAGCAAAGTCCTCGACAATCAACAGCAGAACGGCCAGGTGAAGGCCGATCTCGTGAACGCCCTCGCCGGCAACGAGCAGGTCGCCGTGCGGCGCAAGCAGATCGACACCTATCAGGCCCAGATCCAGGAGGCGAAAGCGGCGCAGCGCAATGCGCAGGTCACCCTGGACGATACCAACATCTATGCGCCCTGCGACGGCGTGGTGGTGAAGAAGACCGCCAACGTCGGCGCGGCGCTCTCACCGGGACAGACGATCCTGACGATCACGCAGGGGGACCGTGTCTGGGTCAGCGCCAACTTCAAAGAGACCCAACTCACCCAGGTTCGACCGGGGCAGAAGGTCGAGATGGAAGTGGACAGCTTCCCCGGCAAAGTGTTCACAGGCACGGTCTCCAGCATCAGCCGGGCGACCGGAGCAACGACTACCGTGCTGCCGCCGGACAACTCGACCGGCAACTTCACCAAGGTCGTGCAGCGTATCGCCGTAAAACTCTTCTTCGAACCCTCGCATGCAGGCGGCAAATATGCGACGGAAAAGGATATCGCCGCCTTACGGCAGGGAATGTCGGTCGTGGCGACCATCGACACCGCGCACGGAGGCAACTGATGGCAACGCAAGCGCTCACCGCGAAACCGTCCACTCCTTCGGTGGCAACGCAAAACAGCGCCGTCAGCGCGGCGGTCGAGGCGCTGGTCCCGTTTCGCTGGCTGATCCTCATCGGGCTGGTACTGGCGGCGATCATGGAGGTGCTCGACACCACGATCATCAATGTCGCTCTGCCGACGATGGCGGGCAACCTAGGCTGCACCACGGATGAGATCGCCTGGGTCAGCACCTCGTATATTCTGGCGAACGTGGTCGTGCTGCCGATGACCGCCTGGATTGCCGCGCGCTTCGGGACCAAACAGTATCTCGTCGCTTCGATGGTCGTCTTCATGATCGCTTCCATCCTGTGCGGGTTTTCACACAATCTGGGGCAGATCGTTCTCTGGCGGCTGTTGCAGGGCGCGGCAGGCGCTTCGCTGATCTCGCTCACGCAGTCTACGATTATCGCGATCTTTCCCAAGCACCAGCACGACATGGTGCAGGGAATCTGGGGGTTGGGGATTATCGTAGCGCCGACGGTCGCGCCCGCCCTGGGCGGCTGGCTTGTAGACAACTATGCCTGGCCCTGGATTTTCTTTATCAATATCCCGGTTGCGCTGATCGGCATCGGGTTGATCTGGACATTTCTGCCGCAATCGAAGCGCAGCGACCGCGCGGGTGGCGTGGACTATCTGGGCATCGGCCTGCTGGCGATAGGGCTTGCCTCCATCCAGTATGTCCTGGAAGAGGGCAACCGCCAGGACTGGTTCGCCGACCCTCTGATCTTACGACTGACGATCCTGGGCGTCGTCGGGCTGGCGCTCTTTATCGCCTGGGAACTCTGGCCCCGCAACCGCGCGCCGATCGTAGATCTGCGCGTCCTCAAAGATCCGGGGTTGGCGGCAGGCACCTTTCTCAGTCTCATCCTCGGTTTCGGCCTCTATATCGGGCTCTATATCTTCCCGATCTTCTCGCAGGGAATCCTCGGCTTCACGGCCATGAAGTCCGGCCTGACCCTGCTTCCGGGCGGGGCGGCGACCGGCTTCGGGATGATCTTCTGCGGGATCGTGATGGGAAAGGGGATGCAGCCGCGCAATCTGGTCATTTTTGGAATGGTGGTCTTTATCTACTCGCAGTGGCTGCTGGGCCATCTCAGCCCTCAGAGTAATGAGTTCGATACCGGCTGGGGGCTTTTCCTGCGCGGTTTCAGCTTCGGATTTCTGTTCATCCCCATCACGGCGGCGGCGCTTGCCGGACTGAGAGGCGCACAGATCCCCCAGGGAACGGCCCTGACCGGATTGGCGCGGCAGTTGGGAGGCTCGTTCGGCATCGCGCTGGCGAGCACCTACATCAGCCACATGACGGCGTTTCACCGCTACCATCTCGTCGCTAATCTCTCTGCGGGAGATCCGGCGCTGACGGAGCGGTTGCAGGGAACGGCGCAGATGTTCGTCGGCCAGGGCTACAGCCACACCGCAGCGCAGGAGGCGGCGATGCGACTGCTCGATAGTTCGGTGCAAGTGCAGTCCTACACCCTCTCCGTCAACAACGCCTATCTGCTGGTCATGGTGCTTTTCATCCTCGCGTTCCCCTTCGTTTTTCTGCTGAAACGCGCCGCACCCGGAGCGGTAGTCTCTGCAGGGCACTGACAGGCCGGGGTACGTGCTACAATAGTCGCCATAGTGCGTATAGCAGGATACAGAGCGCAAAATCGAGAGCACGCCCCCCGAAGATGAAGGACGAGAATGACACGCGCCCCACTCAAAGAACGCCAGTGGCAGTTACGAGAAGAGACGATCCTCGACACGGCTCATGACCAGATGACCACGAGAGGCGTTCAGGCAATGACGATGGACGATGTCGCCAACGAAGTCGGCATCTCCAAAGCCACGCTCTACCTGCATTTCAAGTCTAAGGAAGATCTGATCGTTTCGGTCATCAACCGTAAGATTCGGGAGTTCGTCGATCTGATCCAGGGGTTGGATCCCGCGCTGCCGACCCTGGTCAAACTCACCCAAACCGTGACCTGGATCATCGCCAAGCGTTTCGGCAAGAACAGCGTCTCTATGCTCGAACCCGATTGCGCCCTGATGTCCGATGCAACCATTCTCGCCTACCTCCAGACCCATCCGGACTACCGGCAACATGCGAAGATCCTGACGAACGTGTTGACCGTCCTGCTGGACGCTGCGAAAGCGGAGGGCTACATTCCTCCCCTCTTTTCGACCAGTTTCATGGCGCAGTTGCTGCTCAGTTGCCTCTGCGACGCCTCCTACGAGATCATGCTGCGCGAAGGCCAATGCACCCTCGACGATATGGCCCGTACCCTCGTCGGAATGCTCTGTTGTTCGGCCTCCAGCGCAGAACTCAACGCCGCGCTGGAAATGCTGGAGCACCCGCCTCTAATCACTCGTTAGAAGGCTCTTCGGAGGGCGGATAAAAATCGGGGTGCGCATCGCGGATCACCGACTGCGCTTTGATCATGATCCCATGCGATTTCGAGGTAGAGATGCGTTGGGAACTGTAGATACTGTGGTGGCCGGAGAGGATGTAGGCAAGGATGCAGGTGGCAGCCAAAGGAACGCCGATCTCTGCGCCGAACAGTTCGATACCCATAAGGATGCAGGTCAGCGGGGTGTTGGCGGCGCCTGCGAAGACGGAGACGAAGCCAAGCGCCGCGAAGAAGCCGGTCGGTTGATGGGTGAGATGGGCGAGAGCTGCGCCCAGGGTCGCTCCGATGCAGAACAGAGGCGTGACTTCGCCGCCTTTGAATCCCGTGCTGAGGGTGATGGAAGTGAAGAGGATTTTCAAGGCGAAGGCCCACAAAACCACGCCACCAGGGGTAAACGCCTGCGCGATCAGCGGTAGGGAGAGCCCCAGGTAGTCGCGTGTGCCGACGAGGTAGGTGAGCGCAATGACGGCCAGACCGCCCAGGAAGGGCCGCAGAAGAGGGCTCGGAATATGCGTCTTCGCGAGATGGGTGATTCGCTCGGTCAGTTCTGAAAAGAGGAAAGCTACCAACCCGAACAGGACGCCTGCCGTCAGGATCAGGAGCCAGAGAGTAGGGGAGAGGGCAGGGGCCGGAACGCCGATATGGTAGACCGCATGCTGCACGCCCAACGCACGGCAGACCATGTCGCCGATAGTAGCCGCAACGCAGCAGGGAATCAGGGCTTCGTAGTTGAGAGCGCCGATAGAGAGGACTTCCAGGCCGAAGACCGCGCCTGCCAATGGGGTGCCGAAGACCGCGCCGAAACCGCCGCTGATGCCCGCCATGATCAGGAGACGATGCGCACGGGCGTCGAGGCTCAGAGGCTTCGTCAGCAAGTTCGCCAGGGTACCGCCCATCTGGACCGCCGTGCCTTCGCGCCCCGCTGAGCCCCCAAAGAGATGCGTTCCCACCGTCGCCAGCAGCACCAACGGCGCCAGACGGAAAGGGATCGTTACTGTGGCGTCTTCTGCGGCATGGACGCTGTCGAGCAGGAGATTGTTGCCACCGGCGACGGACTTTCCGAAGCGGTCGTAGGTCCAGCCGATGACGATACCAGCCAGTGGAAGCAAGAACAGCAGCCAGGCGTGATGTTCCCGGAACCCGGTCGCCCAATTCAAAGAGTGGAGAAACAACGCGGAGGCGACGCCGGAGAGCACGCCGACGAGGCACCCCAACGCTCCCCAAAGCGCGAGTGATTTGAAAAGGGCGATGTATTCCCTGTGATAGAAGCGAAGCGACACGTGCAGGCCCTCCTGGTTGTGCCGTAGGGGAAGTGCGGTCTGCAGCGACTCCTACGGCGTGGGTACCGTAGGAGTCATCAGCTTCAAAGTGTTCGAAGCGGTTTCATAGAAGAGGGCGAACTCCATGCCCTTTCTTATCATACCTCAATTCGCCTCAATTGCCACCACCTCCCAACGAACGCGGCGCGCTCCTGCACGGCCGAAAACGATTTTCTGTTATGCTTTCAGGTATAATGATGGCGAAGGTGAAAAGCGCTCAGAGAATAGAGCCGCCGTTTCTACTTTGTGCGGGAGTGTCTACAAGGGGAAGCAAATTCGAATTTTGCTTTGCAGCACACACCGAAAACTCTGAGTTTCGCAGGATTGGCTTCCACAAAGACGAGGGCGCCAGGCAAGTTAAACCAGCATCCCCCATTTTTGAGAAGGAGCCATCTATGAGTCGGCAACACAAGGGATTTACCCTGATCGAACTTCTGGTCGTCATCGCCATCATCGCCATTCTGGCAGCGATCCTCTTCCCCGTTTTTGCGCAGGCGCGCGCCAAAGCCCGCCAGATCTCCTGTCTGTCCAATACCAAGCAGATGGCGTCTGCTACCATCATGTACGTTCAGGACTACGATGAGACCCTGCCTGGCTACCGCTTCAATGGGCCAGCGGGCTCCAAAATTAACCCGTATGCGAGCGATGCGCGCGTCGGTTCGTCCGCGAAAGACGTCGTTTTTATCAATCAGTTGCTCTTCCCTTACATCAAAAATAACGATGTCTGGAAATGTCCGTCCGGGATACAGCAGTGGGTCAATGTCGATGACAAGACCGGCGCGACCGGGGCGTTTCAGAGCTATGGCGGCGAGAACTCCTATGGCATGAGCAACTACCTGTTCCGTTCCAATTCCGGCCTTTCGCTCGCCGCGATCGTCGCTCCCGCCGACACGGTCGGCCTGGTCGATGCCACCTACTATAACACGCTTCCGCATGGTCCTCGCACTGGTTCTGGTCCCTGCAAACTCAAAGGCGAAACGTACGGCGCCGTAGGATCTCCCGTAGACCCCACCAGCAGCACCTATCCCTACTACTGGAAGAACATGGGCAACAGCACGTACAACTTTACGGCTGGCAGCAACAACCCGGACGATCCCTCCAACGCGTCCGTGCTCACCAACGGCAAAGCGCGCCACTCCAACCTCCTCAACGTCATGTTTCTGGACGGGCACAGCAAGGCGCAGCAGTACGATCGCCTGGTTTTCGACACGGATCTGGTCACGGGCGGAACGTCGAGTATCTGGGATCCCTACAAACTCGGCTGCCAGTAGACATCTCTCTTTCCGGGGCAGCGCATAGAGTCAATGCAGCGTCTCGGGCGACAAAGGTCGTCCCATGAAAAGGCCCCTCACTCTGGAAATTTCCAGAGTGAGGGGCCTCGTGTTTGCCGGTTCTTTGGCGACGGCAGGAAGGAGGGCGCGGTCGGATTGCCTGCAAGCTTAGCCCTGCCTCAGTCCTCCCCCGTGCGGAAGGTTCTCTTCGGCCCGACTCGCATACCGTTGGTAAATTTCTGGATCAAGAGAGGCTTTGAGTTTCTGGTAATAAGGAATTGCCTCTTCAAAACTCATCTTGGGATTGCTCCACTTCAGTCCTTTGGTCGCCAGAATCCTATCAAAGAAGCGAACATTCGGGTTCAGACCGGCGACGAACTCCTTGCCCGGCCCGATGGCAGTGACAAGCACATGATCGGACGTGTGGTTTTGACTGGTCCAGGTGACTTTGCTATAGTTGCCGAGCACGATGGCCAGCGTCGCTTGCGGGCCTTTGTAGAAGGTGGAAACCGCGAACGGAGAGGCGCCGTTGACAGCGGAGACGACCGCATCGGCCTCCTCCTTGGTCAGCGCGATGCTGAGTTTGTCATGAATCACATCGCGCACCAGAGTTTGTGTCGGATGCGCGCCGAAGGCTGCAAAGATAGGCTCATAGCTCGCCTTCATGCCGGAGAGTGTCTTCAGGCCGTCGGTGCTGTCGATATACTCCAGGCCCGCCCCGTTCAGCGCAGGGCCGCCGGTGGCGTGGTCGGTGGTGACAATGACCAGCGTCTCTCGATCTTTCAGGGCGAACTCGACTGCGACCTTGACCGCGTCTTCAAACGCCATCTGATCGTAGAGCAGTGCGGCCAGATCGTTGCTATGCCCGCCATGATCGACCTTGCCGCCCTCGATCTGCAACAGAAACCCTTTCGGAGCATGCTGCAATTGTGTGAGCGCCCCCTGCGCCATCTCAGCGAGCGTCGGCCTGGTTGCGAGCAGTTCGGGGCTGTGGATATGATCGACGGTGAAAGGCATGTGGCTGTCGTGAAAAACTCCCAGAATCTTCTTCGGTCTATCCAGCCCCAAAAGATCCTGGCGCGTTTTGACGACCGTGTATCCGGCTGCCGTAAAATCGGCGTAGAGATCGCGCTTGTCCGGGCGTAACAGCGGTGAGAAGAACTTGTTGCCCCCACCCATCAGGACATCGACACCGGATTGAAGGTGCTTTTCGGCGATCAGGCCTTCCAGATCACGATCGATGCAGCTAATGGCGAATCCGGAGGGGGTCGCATGGGTGATCGTGGTGGTGGTCACCAGTCCTGTACGCACTCCGGCCTCCTGCATCAGGGAGGCGAGCGTCCGCAGTTCGGTTTTGTCCGGGAAGGCGTTGATTTGGCCGTTCCAGATGTGGCGTCCCGACCCCCAGGCCGAACTCGCCGCCGCAGAATCGGTGACCAGTGAGTTCAGGGATCGGGTGTTTTGCAGGCCATTGACGGCGTACTCCGCATCCAGCAGGGTGGTCCAGTAGGAGGGATGCCCGGCAGTGATCTGCTGGTAGTAGTTGGCCATCGTAAGTGTCGCCATCGCCATGCCATCGGCGACGCAGAAGATGATGTTCTTCGGCTGCTTGCCGCCAGATTTCTTGTTCTGAGCGCTGGCATCCGACTCCAGGACGCCGGAGAGGAGGCCCGCAGTCCCTCCCCCAAGGAGCATGCGGCGTGAAAATTTCATCGTAGTTTTCCTTCTGAAGACATGATTGCGGGCGACGCCAGCAGAGGCGTTCCGGTTTGAGAGTGAGGACACCGTTTGCCGGTCCACGCTTCCCCCGCCTTCCACAAACGGACCTCCTTATAGACAAATCAGATAAACGTCGCACATATCGCGATGGAATGAATTCCTTCGCTAGAGCGCTTCGCGCTGATTGCCCGCCTTCGCGGACACCTGCCCGCCTTGCACACTATCCGACGAAAAACTCGAAGGATACGAGGTTTATCTGATGCCTCTATTATTATACCGGGCGTCATGTTAAGAATCCGTTTGGGATGGGCAATCTAAGGAGAGCTAGGGCGCTTTCTGAAACGTTTTCTTGAGCCACCGAATCAGGTCATCGACATAGGTGTGCATAATGGGAATATCGAACAGGCTCAGGATCGTGCCGACGAGCAGGCCGCCTACCACGGCCGTTGCCAGAGGCTGATAAGCATCCAGGCCCGTTTTCGGAGCCAGGGCGATCGGCAGCATGGTAACAAGCGTAATGCCCGAGGTCATCAGGATCGGGCGGAGCCGTTGGGGACAGGCGGTGACGATGGCTTCGTCACGCGGGACGCCTTGTTCACGGATCTTCATGATCCTATCGATGAGCAGCACGGCGGTCGTGATGTCCATGCCGGTCAGAACGATGATCCCCAGCAGAGAGACGGTCGAGAAGGACTGATGGGCCAGCCAGAGCGCCGTGAACACGCCCGCCAACTCCAGCGGCAGACTGGCGATCATCTGTAAAGGCGGCAAAAAGCCCCGAAACTGCACGACCAGCACCAGAACCATCAGTACGAGCGCCAGCGCCAACCCCGACATCATCCGGCGGAAGGAGGTCATCATCTCCTTCATATCGCCCAGCACCTCCATCCCATAACCGGGCGGAAAATTGACCGGCGCAACGCCCAACTTCGGATTGCCTTGATAGGCGTTGGCGACCAGATTCATCACCACGTCCATTGAAGGCAGGTTGCCGATACGGTAGTATCCGGTGATGCCTATGACCCGTTTGAGGCCGTCGTGCTCGATGACGGAGGGCACGACCGCGTGTACCACGGTCGCGACGGATTTGAGCGGGATCGAACTGCCGTCTGGCGTGCTCAGGGAAAGGTTTTCCAGATCGTCCCCATTCTTCCGATCTTGCTCTGCATAGCGTACCTGAATCGTATCCTGACGCAGATTGGGCAGGCGGTAGAACTCGTTGGTAAGCCCACCGCTCAATGCGTAGTAGGCCTGTTCCGAAATGCTCTCCGGGGTCAGGCCCACCTCCTCTGCGCGCTGCGGATCGACCTTGATCTCGTAGTCCGGCAGACTCAGCGTCCAGGTCGTCGCGGACTGATAGAGTTCCGGCATCTTGTGGGCGATGGCGAGCGATTCGCGGCCCAGTCGGTCCAGTTCGGCCAGGTCGGGGCCATAGATATCGACACGGATCGGCGCGTCGGCGGTCGCCATCACATCGCTGCCCATCTCCTTGATCTGCAAGCGCCGTAGGCCAGGAATGGTCGCTAGAGCCTCCTTCTGGATTGCGTCCATCACCTGCCAGATCGTCCGCTTACGGGCGTCCTTGTCGCGAAAGGTCAGCATCATCGCCGCGCCGTTCACCTGCGGCATCGCATACCCGGTGTAGTAAGGACTGTAGCTTTCGAACATGCTCTCCGCTCCGATCTCGACGCTGGCCTTCTCCAGTTCAGGGTATTTCGCCATGATCTTCTCCACCTGACCCACGGCGCGCTCGGTCTCGGCGTAAGAGGTTCCCGGCGCCATCTCCAGAAAGCCATTGGCTTGACCCACGTCGGCCAGCGGCATCATCTCCGAGCCGAGGAAGTAGTAGAAGGTCAATCCGACGATCAGGGTCGCGAGCACACGGGCGAAATTGGCGAAACGATGTTGGAGCATCCAACTCAGAAGGCGACCATAGCCTGCCTCCAGGCGGTCCAGTCCGTGCTGAAAGGGGTCCAGCAGCAGGTAGAGGAAGCGGAGGATCGGATGCTTGCGGTCGGCGGCGCGCGCGCTTTCGGGTCGCAGCAGATGGGCGCAGAGCAGGGGAGTCAGGGTAAACGAGACCAGCATCGACGCCAGCAGCCCGAAGATAAGCGGCCAGACGAGTTCTTTGAACATAAGCTGGGTGATGCCGCCGGAGAAGAGCAGGGGAGAGAGCGCCAGGACGATCATCAATGTCGCGGCGATGACCACGACGCGTACTTCGGCGATGCCGTCGATCGTGGCGGTTTTAGGATCTTTGCCCATGCGGAGATGGCGTTCGACGGCATGGATGTCGATGATGCTGTCGTCTACCAGCCGCCCGATGGAGAGCAGGAGTCCGATCAGGGTGCCGCTGTTGAACGTCATGTGAAAGGGCGCCATCATCAGGACGGCGATCGCAAGCGACGTCGGCAGAGTCACCATCGCGATCAGGGTGCCGCGCCACTCTCCCAGGAAGAACAGAATCGCGAGGCCGGTCAGGAGAACGGCGACCGCCAACTCCTCCCAGACGTTGTGAAAGAGAATGTCCACAAAATGGGCGTTGTCGTAGGCGACGTCGAAGTGGAGGCCGGGGTTCTCCGCTTCCAACTGCTTCACGACCGTCATCACGGCAGGAACCACCTGCGCGGAACTCGCGCCTGGATTCTGGATCACGGAGACCTCGATAGCAGGCAGGATCTCCGCCGCCGTGCCGGGATCGTGCTTGAGGTAGTGGTAGCCGCTGCGCCGCTCAAAATGGGCGTCCGTCACCCGCGCTACATCGCGCACATAGACGACACGCGGCGAGCGTGCCATGCCGTTTGCGTTGGTGGGCGAGACAGAGGACACGGAGGGTTCCAGGCTCGAACCGCCTCCTCCCATTGCGCCTCCCATGCCACCGCCGGTGCTGCTTCCTGTCGGCGCGTTGCCGCGTGAACTTGGCGAGGAGTCGGAGACACGGAGGATCGGATAGGCCAGCACGTCTTCGGCATTGCGGGCGCGGCTGTCTACACGGACGATGCCTTCCTGAGTTCCGTGGGTAAGGGTTCCGGCAGGCCGGGTCACATTGAAGCGGTCGATGGCGTTCCTCACGTCCAGGATCGAGAGCTTATAAGCCGCCAACTGTGTCCGATCCACTACGACCTGCATCTGCCGGCGATAGCCGCCGAAGGGCACGACAGAGTAGACGTTCTCCACCTCCTTCAGGCGATTGATGGCCGTGTTGTCGGCGAACTCGCGTACCCGGACGGGATCCCAGCCCTGTTTCGGATCGCCGCGCAGGCTGAGGGTGAGCACCGGCAGGTTCAGCGGGTCGATCGGCACGACCCAGGAGGGTTTGAGATTGGCTCCGGTGGAGGGCAGATTGGACTGCGTGACGCTCATCAGCGCCTGCACATCGACGAGCGCCTTCTGCACATCCGTCCCGTAAGGAAACTCCAGCGTGACGATCGAGAAGCCGCTCTGCGAGGTGGACCGGACCGAGCGCAGCCCCTGGATATGGACCATCTGCTGCTCGATGGGATCGCTGACCGTCAGTTCCATCTCCTGCGCCGAGAGACCGGGCATCATGGTTACGATCCCGATCATCGGGCTTTCGACATAAGGCGCGAACCGGCGCGGCATCGTCTGACTGATCGTCATCCACGCCAACCCTACTACCGCCAGATAGAAAGCGATCACCGCGTAAGGATGCTCTATGCTCCATTTATGGATCATATGGAGAGCATTCAGACGCTGCATCCCCTCCCTGGTTGGGGGCATGTTGTTTTCGTTCGGGGCGCTCATTGCTTGCCTCCTGTCTGCTTTACGACCAGATCCATGCGGCACTTCGGGCATTTGCCCGGATGATCCTGCACGACCTCCGGGTGCATCAGGCAGGTATAGAGCGTAGAATGGCCGGCAGATGCCGCAGATGGCCCGCCCTTCGGTCCCGACATTCCCTGCGTATTGCTCGGTCCGGCATTTCCGTCCCTCGGCATACTGGCGGCGGGCAGGGTTTGCGCAATGCTGACCGTATCGTCGTTTTTGAGAGAGTCCTGCCCGGCAGTGACGACCTTCTGTCCGGCTTCCAAGCCGGAAAGGATCTCCGTTCGGTCGGAATCGTTTCTGCCGGTCTTTACGGTCACTTCGTGTACGGTAAACTGGTTTTGCGTTGCGGGCACGGGTTCGGCGACCCAGACGGTCGGTGTGGATTGAGTCGAGAGCGCCTGCCCGGACGCAATCGTATGATAACGCAGGGCGCGTGTAGGAATATGCATGGTATTCGCGGCGTGTCCCAGCGAGAGTTCGAGGGTGACGTACTGCCCCGGCAGGAAGCGACGATCCTGGTTGGGCAGAACGGTTTCGACAACTCCTGTGCGTGTTATAGGATCGATCGAGGGCGCGAGGGAGGTGATGCGGGCCGGTAGAGAACTGCCGCTGCCGTTCGGCGCGCCTACCAGGACATGCCCGCCTACCTGTAACTTCTGTAGATCGGTCTCCGGGACATTGGCCTGGACGCGTATCGGCGAGATTTGAGCGACTTTGAGCAGGGTCTGACCGGGATTGACCAGGACACCGGGGCTGATGAGCCGCTGCGTCACCACACCGTCCGTTTGAGATCGGATTTCGCTATAGCCCTGCGTCGCGGAGGCGCTTGCCAGCGTGCCCTGCGCTTGCTGCTCGCCTGCCTGCGCCTGCTGAATCTTCTGGTGTGCAGAGTCGGCGGCAGCCTCGGCGGACCGCACATGCGCGTCGTGCGCTTCCAGGTCGCTCTGCGCCTGCTGGAGTTTCGCTTTTGCCGCCGCGATCATCGCGTCGGATCTCTGCACCCCCGACTGCGCCGCGCGGATCTGTGCCTGCGTCTGTACGATCCGCGCCTGCGCCTGGCGCACCTTCGCATCGGCGTTCTGCGCCTGTGCCTTTTCGCGCTGCACCTCTTCCTGCGTCACCGCGCCTGCCTTGAAAAGCGAAGCCTCCCGGTCGATCTCTTCCCGCCAGTACTGCTGGTCCGCCTGCGCCGCTTGAAGCTGGGCGTTCGCGTCGGTGAGCAGGCTCTGTGTCGCCTCTTGGTTGGCCTGCGCACTCGCCCGCTCCTGTTCGGCGGTGACGACATCCGCACGGGCCGCGACGACGGCTCCCTGCTTCGACCCGACTTCCGCGTGGGCCTCCTTTATCATGGCCATCGCCTGCTGGTAGTCTTTGCGGGCTACCGCCACGCCCTCCCTCGCAACGGCCACCTGCCCCGTCTGCGCCGCCACCAGAGGCGCGGACTGGCTGGTATCCAGACGCGCCAGCAGTTGCCCCTGCTTCACCCGGTCCCCCGCATAAAAAGGCATCCAGGTGAGGACGCCCGTCACACGCGGCGTGATCTCCTGCTCCACGTATCCGACCGCCTGTCCTGCATAGCGCACGGTGCTGTCGATGCGTCCACTCTCGACCGTCGCCAGTTCTACAGGGGCCGTGCCGAGCGGAGCAGGCAGATTCATCTCCATTCCCTGCGCCTCGATCGGTGTCCAGGCGCCGGGCCGACGGAAGTGGTTGACCGCATAGACCGCGCCCCAAAGAATAAGCCCCAAAAACAGCAGGCTGCCCAAAACGGATCGCCAGGCGACTCCTCGGAAAGAAAACGCCTGCCCCGTCCGCCGCATCCGCACCACAACGAACACCAACAGCGCGGTTACTGCCAGCGCTGCCAGCCAGGGGATTCCAGGCGACGAGACGGCGCTCACATTTCCTGTGGAAGGGGAGCCCGCAGACACTGCGATGTTCTGCCCGGTGGAGAGGGCGATCTTTGCGGTCGCGGAGCCGAGTGGCCCCTCCACCTGGAGGGTGTCTTCGTAGCCGCCTTCCATCGCAAAGGAGGCAGGAGCCGTGTAGACTCCGGGCTGCCCCGGCAGAGGCGTCGCTGTCTCGTCCCGTTCCCCCATGTTCATACCGGGCATTTTGGTGAGAGAGCGCAGGGTGACACCTTCAACGGGTTTCCCGGCGCTGTCGGTCACCGCGAACATCAGCTTCACGCGCCCGGTCGCTGGCAGCGTTCCCGGCTGCGCCGACAGTTCGATGCGATAAGGTCCGGCCTGCGTCTGTGGGCCAGCAGTCGCCGCGACCGGCAAGCCGAGCAGCAGCAGCCACACGCCGAGTGTTCTCAACCAAGCAAGCGTTCTCGATCCCCGGAAAAGGTACGTGTATTTCGTTCCCATCAGAGCCTCCCTACTGCGCGTTGCAGGCGGGCGACCGCCAGCGAGTGATCGTAGAGCGCCTGCGCTACATTGCTGCGCGCCTGGGTCCGTGCGGAAAGGGCGTCCAACTGCTCCACCAGAATCGCTTTCTGGTTCTGCACCCGTAAGGCCGTCACGTCGTAGGCGGACTGTGCGGCGAGCAGAGCGACCTGGGCCGTGCGATAGTTTTCCGCCGCCGTCTGCACATCCAGCCAGGCCTGTTGCACTTCGTTGGCAACCTTCAACTCCAGGTCACGCGCCTCCGCCTGGGTGCGCTCCTCCTGCGCACGAGACTGGGCTGTTTCGGCCTGCCTCTGCCCGCCATCGAGCAGCGGCAGACTGAGGACCAGTCCCACGGAGTAGCCTTCTCGGGTTCCGGTGGGATGGGAAGTGAGGCCATCCGCCATCGCGGTGCCATAGACTTGAAGGCCCTGCGAGGCCCGGATCGCTCGGGTCTGATGTCCGGCGGCAGCGACCCGCGCCTGCGCTGAGCGCAGTTCCGGGCGCAATCGGGCGGCGGCTGCCATTTGCGCAGACAGATCGCTGGCCGGCGGCGTAAAGGTGAGCGCGTCGGCCAGAGTGATCTCCGACTCCAGCCGCACGCCCATCGCGACTTTCAGGTCCAGCAGCGCTTTGGCCTGACTGTTGCGGGCCGTTGCCAGGAGGCGCTGTGCGTCCGCCTGCTCCGCCTCGACACGCCGTACGGAGGCTTCCAGCCCTTTTCCGGCGGTGAAGAGCGCCTGCGTCGTCCGTACCAGTTCCGTCGCCGCTTCCACGCGTGCCTGCGCCGCCTTCACATTTTCCGCCGCAAGCAGCGCCCTGTAGTACGGCTCTTTGATGCGCAGCGCGGTCTCTGCCTGCACGCCTCCCACGTCTGCGCCTGCCGCACGCTCCCGCTCGGAGGCCGCGCGTCTCTGCTGCTCCAGCCTCCCGCTCGTGTAGACAGGGACCATAAACATCAGATTCTGGTCGGCATAGCCCTGTGCAGGAACGAGCAAGTTGTTCCCTGGCGTGACGTTCGGAGCCGTGCTGAAAATATTACTGAAGTCGCCATACGTCAGATAGGTCGTCGCCGAAAGTTGAGGTCGCTCCTGGCTGCGGGCGATGCGTGTCCCTGCGGCGGCTGCCTTCACATCCGCTTGCGCGGCGCGCAGCATCAAGTTTTCACGCAAACCGGTCTGCACGGCCTCCGCCAGCGTAAGCGCACCGTTGATCTGCGGCCTGTCTGCCCCAAGCGTCTGTGCGACAGCAGAGATCGAGGGAAGGGAAAAGAGAAGTCCCAGCATGGCCAGGGAGACCCTTTTCCATTTTCTTATGCTCATCTTAAACCTTTTTATCGAGAACAGGAACGGGATTGCGCCTGCGCTACGTCAGGCGTAGACAGGCAAAACGGCACGATGCCGTGAGGAGCGACGCTAAGAGCGACGCACGGGCGTGTTTAAAGGAGTTGGGCAGGAGGGGCGCGAGGAGCAGAAAGGCGAGCTACTACCCGGTCGGGCGGGGCACGGGAGGAGCCGAAGGAGACGGATGCAGTCGCTTCGGGAATGAGAATGTAGGTGGGAACAGGCAGCAGAATAGCGGTGGTATCGACGACGAACGGAGCGTGGGTTGCCTGAAGGCTGCTGTCCGGCTTGGCTTGTATGCGCAGCACGCAGACAGGAGAGGTACAGCGCGTCTGTAGCTGAGAGTTGGCAGCGCGTGCCGTAGAACATAAGGCGCAGTGAATCTTCGCTGCACTCGGGCTGCTACGTGATAGGCAGCAGGAGGGAACAGGCAGAGAGCCGCTGGGTTGGCTCTGCCCTCCGCTCTGCTGCATTGTACAGTTCGGCGGGCAAGTATGTCCGTCCAGGCACTGCCAGGAGGCTCCGGAGGGCAGTGTCAGAAGCACAAAGGCCATGCTCAGGAGCCAGGCGACCCATCTTCGATTTTGAAATGGACGCTTTTTCATCGTATCTTTTATATCGGCTTATGTAATCGAAAGGTTCCCCGATGTCTATCTTCCGGAATCACAGCCGTTCTATTCCATAGAGAACTCTGTCATAGATGTGGAAACCTGTTGAGCGCGCAGGGTTTCGTAGAGGCCGGAATGGTTGAGCAGGATGTCTTTGATACCGCGTTGGACGACTGGGGAGTTCAGCGCCTGCGCGCTCATGGAGCTATGGGCGCTCAAGGCATCCATAATCGCGTTCAGAAGCTCCTGGTTGAGGTCGGGCGAGTTGGCGAACTGCTCTTTGCTGTTGTTTGCCGCCTGTTGCATCAGGGGCTCCGACTCCAGCAGTTTCCCCATAATCACGTGGTTCACATAGACCAGTTGATCCTAATCGGTGGTGTCGCCGCCGAATAGCTCGTTCAGTTTCTCGATGATCGCGGCGATGTAGACCTTGTGTTTCTCCTGCCCGCTGCCGCTGCCCGCCCCCGACAGCGGCTCCAGCTTCGGTGTCTCGCCTTCGCTCAGGGGCATCGCGTGCTTGCCGAGGTTTTTGAGAGTGTGGTGTGTCAGGATCACTTTGGAGAGGTCGATCTCTTCGCGTTCGCGCCCGAATTCCAGCAGGGGCAGCAGGCGTTTGTAGAAGAGGGCGCGCTTCTCGATGGCGGTGTTGCCATAGTCGAAAATCTGCGACAGAAACGTGTAGAGACGCACGAAGACGCCCATGTCGTTTTTGAACAGAACCAGCGCGTCCTGTTCGCTGCTTGCGGAGGCGATGGCCTTTTCGTCTGCCGTCTCTGTCGCGAATTTCTGCGCTTCCTGGGCGGCTTTGTAGCGCTTCATGACGCGGTCTCGGACGGGCTCCAGCGCGGCCACCAGTTCGCTCTGCTTGGCGTTCGGGTTCAGTTCCACGGCGACCACGCGGTCCACTTCGAAGTCGTCGTAGTGTCCGGCGACATCCAGTTTGGCGCGGAGGTCGAAGACAAGATTGGGGTCGGTGGTGGCCGCGAGTTCGGCGGTCGTGTAGTAGGTCTTGAAGGCGGCGAGGATCTCTTCGGTATCGTTTACGAAGTCCAGCACATAGGTCGTCTCTTTGCCGGGAGAGGCGCGGTTCAGGCGGGAGAGCGTCTGGACGGCCTGAATCCCCGCCAGCCTCTTATCCACGTACATTCCGCAGAGCAGCGGCTGATCGAAGCCGGTCTGGAATTTGTTCGCCACCAGCAGGATCTGGTACTCGTCGCCCTTGAAGGCTTCGCGGATGTCGCGGCCTTTCAGGTTAGGGTTCAGGAGCGGGCTGTTCTCCGTAAACCCGTCCGGTCCACATTCCTGGTCTTTCACCTCGCCGGAGAAGGCGACCAGAGTCCGCATGAGGTAGCCTTGCGATTTTATGTACTTGTTGATCGCGAACTGCCAGCGCACCGCTTCTACCCGACTGCCGACCACCACCATCGCCTTGGCACGACCATCGAGCAGCGGCGCGACGTACTGCCGAAAATGCTCTACCACAATGGAGACCTTCTGGGCGATATTGTAGGGGTGCAGGCGCACCCAGCCCACGATCTTCTTGGAGCCGTCGAGGGCCGCCGCCAGTTCGCTGCTCTTGCTGCCGCTCGCTCCTTTGATGGTTGCGACTACG
Source organism: Chthonomonadaceae bacterium (assembly GCA_043762265.1). GTDB lineage: Bacteria > Armatimonadota > Chthonomonadetes > Chthonomonadales > Chthonomonadaceae > JANXLO01. The sequence goes on from JAYUMV010000129.1 coordinate 19,766, forward strand.
CCGGTCGTCCGTTCGAAATCGAAGAGCGCCTCCTGCAACTGCGCGTCGATGACGTTGCGATCCGAGACCACCAGCACGGTCGTGAACATCTTCTGGCTCTGCGCGTCGTGCAGTTCGGCGAGAAAGTGCGCGGTCCACGCGATGGAGTTCGTCTTGCCCGATCCCGCCGAGTGCTGAACGAGGTATTTGCCGCCTGCTCCTTCCGTGAGCACGGCGTTCTGGAGCTTGCGGGTGACATCCAGTTGATGAAAACGCGGAAACAGGATCTTCTCGATCTGCTTCTTCTTGTTGCGCTGGGCGATCAGGTAGCGGCCCAAAATCTCCAGCCAGCTTGCGCGCTCCCACACCTGTTCCCAGAGATAGGCGGTGCGGTGCCCGCCCTGCGGGTTCACCGGGTTTCCGGCGGCCCCGTCGTCGCCCAGATTGAAGGGCAGGAAGACCGTGGTCGGGCCAGCCAGTCGGGTGACCATGTGGACTTCGCTGTTGCTCACCGCGAAGTGTACCAGTGCGCCGTGCGGAAAGCTCAACAACGGCTCCGCCGCCTTGCCTTTGTACTGCGGTAGCCGGTCGAAGCGATACTGGTCGATGGCGTCGTCGATGCTCTGCGTGAAGTCCGTTTTGAGTTCGA
>JAYUMV010000130.1:0-6157 GCA_043762265.1 Chthonomonadaceae bacterium
CGAAAAAGAGACGTGGGCGCAAGCCCAAATCAGAGGCACGGAGACAACAAGGAGGGCAATCACATTGTCACCAGATAATGTAGCCCTACCCAGCCCTTGACATGGCAGGCACAAATAGGCTATTCTCTCTTCGACAACTACATAGCGTCTACTTCTTATCGAGAGTGGTTGAGGGATCCGGCCCGTTGACACCACAACAACCACCCGCGTCCTCACGCGGGCAGGTGCTAATTCCGGGCAGAGTCGATCTGTCTGCAAGATAAGAGAGCGTAAGGCACCACTACCCGAACGTCTGACGGAACTTTTCCGCCTGCCATTCTGCCTGTACGACCTCTTCTGCGCCGCAGAGGGGTTTTTTCGGTTTTCGGGGTCGCCGCAAGGCCAGTCGCCTGCCTGCCTGCCGAACCGCCGCCCGCATCTTGCCCACACATCCTCGTTACCCTGCCGCCAAAAGCGGTCTCCGGCCCGCATGCCCACCCATCCAGGTGTTGCGCGGATCGGGAGAATGTGGGGAGCCTATCGCTCCCGAAAGGAACTGGTTTCATGTCTAACTTCCGACTGTTTACCTCCGAAAGCGTCAGCGAGGGCCATCCCGACAAACTGGCCGACCAGATCAGCGACGCCGTTCTCGACGCGCTGCTGGCCCAAGATACCGGCTCCCGCGTCGCGCTGGAGACCTTCGTGACCCGCGGCCTCTGCGTCGTCGGCGGCGAACTGACCACCAACGCCTACGTCGAAATCGCCGACATCGTGCGCGACACCATCGTCGCGGTCGGCTACGACCGCACCGACTACGGCTTCGACGGCCACACCTGCGGCGTCATGCTCGCGATCCAGAAGCAGTCTCCGGACATCGCGCAGGGTGTCGATCGCGCCGACCCTAAAGAGCAGGGCGCAGGCGACCAGGGCCTGATGTTCGGCTATGCGGTCAACGAGACCGAGACGCTGATGCCCCTCGCGCTCGCTATCTCCCACGACTTGACCCGCGTCATCGCCGAAGTGCGCCACTCTACGCCCAGCCTCGGCTTCCGCCCGGACGCCAAAGCGCAGGTCACCATCGCCTACGGCCCCGACGGCAAAGCGGACCATATCGATACCATCGTCGTCTCCTCCCAGCACGATGAGGCGCAGTCTCTGGAGCAGGTGCAGGCGAACGTTCAGGAATACGTGATCGGTCCGGTTCTGAAGAAGTACAGCCAGTACGTCAAGGGCAACATCAAGTACCACATCAACCCGACCGGCCGCTTCGTCGTCGGCGGCCCCCAGGGCGATACCGGCGTCACCGGTCGTAAGATCATCGTCGATACCTACGGCGGCGCAGCCCGCCACGGCGGCGGCGCCTTCTCCGGCAAAGACCCGTCCAAAGTCGACCGCTCCGCTGCCTACACCGGCCGCTATATCGCCAAGAACATCGTCGCCGCTGGCCTCGCCGACCGCGCCGAGATCCAGCTCGCCTACGCCATCGGCGTCGCCGAACCGGTCAGCGTTCTTGTCGATACGTTCGGCACCGGCAAGATCAGCGAAGAAGAGATCGTCACCCGCGTCCGCAAGGCCATCGACCTGCGCCCCCGCGCTATGATCGAGAAACTGGAACTGCTCAACCCGAGCCGCATCAAGTACCTGGAGACCGCCAAAAACGGCCACTTCGGTCCGAGCCGGTTCCCGTGGGAGCAGACCGACCTTGCCGCCAGCCTCGGCTAACGCCGACCCATCGCCCCCCGCGCAGCCGGAAGCGTTCCTCAGGAACGCTTCCGGTATTTTTCATTTTCAAAGGAGAATCATGCAAGCGACTCTGACACTCGATACACAGTTTCACGTTGGTGAGATCGACCCGCGCATCTTCAGCGGGTTTTTGGAGCATCTGGGGCGAGCAGTCTACGAAGGCATCTACGATCCTGGCAACCCGCTCTCCGACAGCAACGGTTTTCGGCAGGACGTGCTGGAGGCCCTGCGCAAAATGAAGATGCCGCTCATGCGTTATCCCGGCGGCAACTTCGTCAGCGCCTACGACTGGACCGACGGCATCGGCCCTGTCAGCGCGCGTCCGAAACGCCCGGAGTTCGCCTGGAGGAGCATCGAATCCAACGCGTTCGGCACCGATGAGTTCATGGCCTGGTGCAAGGAGGCGCAGACCGCGCCCATGATGGCGGTCAACCTCGGCACCAAAGGCCCCACGGAGGCGGGCGCGCTGCTCGAATACTGCAACTTCCCCGTCGGCACCTACTGGGCGGACAAACGCGCCGCCAACGGCCATCCAGAGCCCTACGGCGTCAAGACCTGGTGCCTGGGCAACGAGATGGACGGCCCCTGGCAGGCCGGCCATGTGCCCGCCGCCGAATACGCCCTGCGCGCCGACCAGACCGCCAAACTCATGCGGGGCCTCGATAGCAGCATCGAACTGATCGCCTGCGGTTCTTCCGGGCGCGAGATGGCCACTTATCTTGAATATGACCGGATCACGCTCGAATACTGCTGGAAAGATGTACAGTATCTCTCGGCGCACCGCTACAGTACCAACCACAATCATGAGCCCGCCTGGTTCCTGGCGGAGGGCATCGAGGTGGATCGTATCATCGAAGACTATGCCGGACTATTCGACTATGTGCGCGGACTGAAGCGCTCCAACAAGAAATTTTATCTCTCCTTCGACGAATGGAACGTCTGGTACAAAGATCGGGGCGGTAACGGCCAGTGGACGGAAGCGCCGCATCTGTGCGAAGAGGTCTACAATCTTGAAGATGCGCTCGTCGTCGCGCAGTATCTCAACGCCTTCATTCGCCGGGCCGACATCGTCAAGATCGCCTGCATCGCCCAGATCGTCAATGTTATCGCGCCTATGCTGACGAAAAAGGACGGTCTCCTAGTTCAGAGCACCTACTATCCGTTCCAACTGATGGCGGAATATACGCGCGGCAAATCGCTCCGCACCGTGCTCGACACTCCTCTGGTCCCGGCAGGGGCGCGCGGTGAAGTGCCTGCCCTCGACGTCTCTGCCAGCCTGGATGAGGAGGGCGCCCTCGCGATCTTCATCGTCAACCGCAGCCTCACCGATACCGCTAATCTTGATATCCGCCTCGCGGACGCAAAGGTGACGGAGGTGATCGGCGTAGACGTGCTGACCGGGTCAGACCCGAAAGCCGCCAACTCCTGGGAACACCCCGATCTCATCGTTCCGAAGCCCGGCTCCGCTCGGCTCACGGAAGAGGGAGGCATTTCGCTTCCGGTTCCTGCCCTCGGCTTTATCGCCCTCCGCGCCAGAGTAGTTCCCCGGTGATGGCTTGCACTCGGATTCGTTGGATCAAAAGAATTTGATCCAACGAATCCGAGTGCAAAAATCTAGGAATGGTAGAGGTTCCGTCTGTTGCGCATGAAGATCCCCTGGTTCAAATCTCAGAGGCCGCAGATTCCTCGGGTAGGTGAGAAGTAAGTAGCCCGGCAGGTACCGAAAGCTCTCCGGTCTCCGGATCGATCAAGCCGTTGCGCTCCTCTTCGATATCGGTCGCCTGAGTGTAGACATCCCCCGCAATCGCATGTCGTCGCAGTGCCTGTTTGAAAAGACGGATGCGTTCGGCGCGATCCCCTGATTCTTCGGGGCCGCCGTAATTTACAAACCCGAAACCGCCCCACTCGCTCACCAGAAGCGGGATCTGACCACGATAGAAGAAGGGATCGCCGACGACGAGGGGAAACGCGGCCACATTCTCCATGTCACCCTGAGTGATACAGTCCAGCAGATCCCCCCAGCGGGACAAGTTCGGTGTATAGAGATGGGCCGTGAGCAGATCCGACTTCAACAGACCTTCATAGGAAACATGATGCCAGCCGTCGTTATCGACCACGAGAAACTGGGGATGGTTGGTATGCATATAGTGGAACAGCTCGATGATGTAGCGTTGGGTCTCCAGATTGGTGGCGATGTCCTGAGCGCCCCAGTCTTCGTTGTAGAGGCTCCAGATCACGATGGAGGGATGCGTGCCGATCAGCGCTAGCAGGCGCAGCAGTTCCGCCCGATGGTTTTCTCTGCTGATCTGGCTGGAGCTATGGGGGCTGGGCACCTCGACCCAGAGCATCAACCCGATCTCATCCGCGAGGTTATAGACACGCGGATCGACCCCTGCGATATGCACACGCACGAGGTTGCAGCCGAGCGCCTTCATAGAGCGCATATGCCGGGCGATCTGCTCGTAGCTGGAGGTGCCCGGTTGGTAGAGAATGCCGTCGAGGTAGGTCGCCTTATTGTTGAGGTAGATCCTGCGCCCGCGCGCTTCGATCTTGCGCAGGCCGAAATGCGTTTCGATCTGTGCGATCCGTCCGTCTGCGTCGATCAGTTGGGCGACCAGATGATAGAGGCAGGGATCGTCCGGCGACCACATCCGGGCATTGGGAATCTCAAGAACCAGATGCTGGAGTTTCTGCCCGACTTCCAGACGGAGAGGATAGTCGGCAACAGCAAGAGGGTCCGGCGTTCCATCGGAGACCTTCAGACGCACGGTGTAGAGCCCCGGATCGTTGATACGGGTGGTGATGTGAAAACAGACGCGCCTGTCCTCGACGACACTGACGATGCCGACACGAGAGCGCAGCCGGTTGCGCTCGACCGTTTCCAGCCAGACGCTGCGAACCGCGCCCGTATAGGTCTGATACCAGATGCCGCCCCGCTTGTAGACGTGCGACTCTTGCTTGCCTCGCGGAATCTCGGCGTCCATCGTATCGGCGATTCGCACGGTGATCCGGTTGACTTCTCGCAGCGCCGAGAGAGGCAATTCATACGAGAAAGAAGTGTATTCGCCGTAGTGCACCTCCTCACCCTCGATCGTGGACAGCAGTTGGTCGTTGAGCCAGACACGTGTCTCGTAGCCGCAGGCTCCGAAAGTGAGTTGCAGGATGGATTCGGTAGGCGTCATGGGAGGATCGGGCAGAGCAATCTCGCGCTCATACCAGGCGATGACCTTATCCATCCAGGGCGGCGTGTGCTGCTGCTGCTCCTTAGCGTTCGCCATATGGTTTTCGATGGAGCCGGGCCAGATAGCAGTCCGCTCGTAAAGATGCTCGACATACCAGGCCTCGCGCAGTCCCCTGTCCGTGAGATCCAGGGAGAAACGCCACTCGCCATCCAGCAGGAAATAGGCGTTTGGGCGCAGCACAGCGCGTGGCAAAACATTGCTGTTCGTAGGCGTTTCCGACGCAACTTCCGTGTCTGCATGAAAGCCGACAATCGGTATTTTTTTCATTGTAGGTTAGTATATCTCCGTCAGACAGCCTTGAGAAGCCTGCTTTATAAGGATGCCGCATCTTCGCGAAGAAGCTATTTTAGAATTCCAAACCGTGTTCAGGATTGAATCTGGTAATATCTCGCGGAGGAATGGGCAGGCATACACGGTAAGATCGTACGACGGGGGAATTGGAACCCTATCGAAAGTCGTCAATTTTCCCCTATCTTCGTGTGGCCTAATGCGTAGCAGGAGAGGGGTGACTGGCTGGGGTATCCTTACTTCCCGCCCGGTCCAGCATCCATCCGATACTAATAAATAAGACCCCGGAGAGCAGAAAGGCGTAGTCCGCTCCCGATACCCCCAGGCGTTCGATCACATGATGGAGGTTCAGGATGTGGTGATCGATCAAACCCTCCACCAGATTGAAAATTCCCCAGCCCATGATGAAGGCTGAAGCAATTCTCATCCTTCCGCCCTTATCCTTTGTCTTCCTTCCTCCCCTGCCTTCGGGCAGGGGAGGAAGAGTATGTTTTTATGAACCACAACGAACCGGAGGGACTGGATCAGCGTCCGCCGTCATCGTCGTTTTTGTGGCTCTGGCGTCCCGCTGCGGCATGCTGCTCGCTGGAGCCGCCGCGCTGGCTGCGGCTTCCGCCTCCGTCGCGTCCGCCGCCGTTCTCACGACCGTTATCGTCCTCGTCGTTCTTATGGCTCTGACGTCCGGCTTCGGCATGCTGTTCGCTGGAGCCGCCGCGCTGGCTGTTGCCGCCGCCCCCCTGATCGCCGCGACCGTGGGACGTCTGATGCGCCCGATAGGAACTCTCGTGGGCTCGGGTCGCGTGCTCATCATAAAAACATACCAGGAGACCCCTGCCTTCAGGCGGGGGAGGAATGGTATCCTCTCTGCCGAAGGCTCCTCCTGTCCTTTCTCGTTTTAATTAGTT
>JAYUMV010000131.1:0-10323 GCA_043762265.1 Chthonomonadaceae bacterium
GGAGCACGGGCCGACAGTTCAGACGGCCTATTGTGTCGGTCGAAGGGTTCGCCTAACGACCAGGCGCAAGCCCCCTGCCTTTAGGCGGGGGTATCTGACAATCGCTACTCCACAGCAGACTCTCAAGAGCGGAGTGAACAAGAATCGCATTGGGGACTGTTTCCTGATTTTCCAGAAAGACGTTTTCCCCTCAACAGTGGCCCCAGGTTCATTGAAGGCTTACAGAGACTTCATTGTCCGCCTGATAAAACCCTACTTAGGCGTTGATTTCAACACAATTAGCATCCTAGAGGTCAGTTCCAAGCAGATGCTCGCAGACCATAACGGCACCATCGCCGCCAGAATAAACGCGCATTTCAAAGGCAAGTTGAACCTCTTCTACGTTGACAGTCATGAGGAAATCTCCCAAATCCTTTCTTTGGGATCGGCCCCTATGCGTGGTATAGTTCCAACCCTGGAGGGTTTGGTCACGCGCCAAGACTGAATTTTGATCTAACGGCACCAGGAGCAATGCCCAACTACGGCGGTGGAGGCATCGACTCGCCAGGCCTCGTGTGGATTGATAGTTGTGACTCCGCAGGATCGAACGGAACTGACAATAGCTTCCTGAATACGTTCGGGGGGGGTAGCGGAGGTACTTACGGCGTGTTTCTCGGATGGGGAGATAAATGTTCCGAATACGGAAGCTATCCCACTGGTCAGGACTGTTGGGATCTCTGGCGACGGCAGTTCTGGACGCAAATATTCGTACCCCGAAATATGCAGACCGCATTCGCCAACACTAACAGCCTTACGTCCTGCCCAGGCTGGGCTTTCGCGGATCGGCCAACTACCAGAGCAAAGTGGTTCGGAGTAGGGACTACCAGCTACTAACCGTTTCTTTTCACCCACGAAATCCCTCAGTCCGTTTCTTCCGCAACAGGAAGAAACGGACTGAGAAAAGACATTTGGACTTTTATGTCGATATGAACGCGTTCCGGCATCCTCAAAACTTACCCATAGATCCCCATCCTATTTGATGAACAAAATCATAGTCGCTAGTCCCTAACCATGTGTACACCAAACCAGTATTTGCATACTTGCGTCGTGAAGAGTGTGAGGTATGCCACTGTTGCACCGCAGGAAGGAGATAAAACTATTATGTCAAAGAGAATCTTAGGAGCTCTAGGGGGGTTACTCGCGATCAGCATAGTGGGATTGCTCTTGTTCACCCGGCGCCACACGGCACCGAACGAAAAGCGATTACAACAGATTCTGCAACAAGGACAAATGTTGGGGATAGCTGTGCTGAAATACGAGGATCACCATGACGAACGCCTTCCGTCAGGTGCGAACTGGGAAGCAGAAATTCGTCCCTATTTGCCGGATAAGAATTTTTCGTATCTTCTACCCGCGTCTGCCGATGGAAAGCCCCACCGATGGGTTCTCGAACGCACCGTCGCGGGACACAAATTAGAGGATTTACGTTCGCCTCTGTGGGAAAGAGTCGTGTTCTTCGAAGCCCAAGCCAGCCAGAATTCGGCGACCGGCACCCTCGCGCTTATGTCAAAAAGCGGCGGCGAAGAAGGGTTTGTCGTTGTCTATGCAAGTCGTTTATCCGAATATATCCCTGCCTCACGGAAGTCTACTTTCTTGTTACAGAACGAACGACCGTTGGTGACGCCGTGATATGCGAGAGACGGTAGTACTGCGGCAACTCTCTTTTCGTGGGTGAGCCTACCTCTGCCCCAGGCTCTTGCCAGGATCAAGCGGACAAAACGAGGTAGGAACGAACCGGTTCGTAGATGCCTTTGACGGCGACGGGGTCGCGGGCCTCTACCTGGAAGGTGGCGTCGAGCGCGGCATGCACCGTCTCACTGATAATGACTTCCCCGCCCGCCGCCAGCGTCTGTAGCCTGGCGCTGACGATCACCGCATGGCCCAACGCCGTATAGTTGATCTGATGCTCTTCATTGCCCACCAGCCCGATCATCGCCTCACCGTAGTGCATCCCGATCCCAAAGTTCAAGGCCGTCTTGCCCTGTGCGACGCGCAGATGCGAAATCTCATGCGCGGCGTCGCGCATCGCCAGAGTCCCTCGAACCGCTTTCTCGATCTGCGAACGGGAGTTCGCTTCGGCAGGAAACCAGGCCATCAATCCATCCCCAGTGTATTTGTCCAGGACGCCGCCATAGGCGTGGAGCGCATTGGTGAGCGCCGTCATATACTCGTTCACTGCGGCAAAGACATCTTCCGGCCGATTGCGTTCCGCGAAGCCCGTAAAGTTGCGCACGTCTGCAAAGAGGACACAGACATGACTGAGTTTGCCCTCCAACCCCAGATGCCCAGACGGATGGTCCAACATCGCATCGACGAACTCCGGCGCCACGAATCGCTTCAAGAGGGCGCGATCTTTTTCGCGCTGTTGGGTAAAAGCCAACTGCGTTACCAGGAGATAAGTCAATACGATCGTCACCAACGGCACGACCGCATCGAGCCAGAGCGTCCTGATCATATAGCAGGCCAAGGAAAGGATCAGGATCGATGCGGCCATAAGGATCACACGCCCAACGGCTTCGAAGGGCGTTTTGTGCGCGCACACGATGCCTGTGATCATCCCGATGAACAGAGCGATCAACAGACTGCGTCTCGTGGAGACGCGTAACCCTGAATCGTGGGCGAGAACCGTTGCCGTCCCATAAGCGAGGGTTTCTCGTGCGGGCAAGGATCCCACCGGAGTTTCCCGTAAATGCTGGGCCGAAGTATCGAGAAAAACGATACGCCCTGCGATGCTCTCTTCTAAAGACTGCCACTCACCGCGCGGAGTGAGGATAAGGTTTGATGTGGGGGCGTCGGTCTTCTCCGGCAGGAGCAGATTGGAAGCGGGAACGTGCAGAAAATCACGGCCGGGTTTCGCGTTGCGAAAGTCCACAGGGATTAGAGCGCCCCGTTTAAACGCATAGTTTCCAGAAAGGTGTGCGCGGACCGCGTAGAACTGCGCGATCTCAATTGGGAGTGACGCCCGACCGCCCTTGCCGCCGCTCTCCAGAACCGGCAGGCGGATAGAGCCATAAGAGGCCAGGAGTTCATTGCCTACCTGCACGGCTGCTCCTTGTAAAGCCGAGTAGGTAGGCGTGCCAGGGTCCAGAAAATCCCCTTTGGGCAACGCCAGGAAAACATTGCCCGCTTCTTTCATCGCCCCTGCCAGCAGCTTCTCGTCCTGACGCGACCGCTGCCGCCCCGCTTCCGTGCTCTTCGCGGACGCGATATCTTCCTTCGAATCCAAAGGCGAGGGCATTTGTTCCTGGGGCGGGATCAAGACGATGGCCGTCGCTCGGAGCTCCCGTAGTCGCCGGATGAGCAGGGCTTCCAGAGCTGCTTCCGAATGTATGGACGGCAGGTCGAAGGCGTCTTTCGGAGGTTGAGAGGAGGAGGCTGTGGAAGGCGCAAAGGCAGCGCGCAGGACAGGCAGGTCCAGATCGATCAAGACGATCTTGCGCCTCAGCGCCAGAATGCCTTCGTCCTGCGTCTTGAGTTCGGATCCGAAGATGGAAACTTGCTCTTTTTGGCGCGGGCCATTCCAGGCTCCCCGTGCCTCCTGGTTCCGCACCTGAATCATCCAGACCAGCAGCGTCGCGCTGGGAGCCTTGAGCAGGGGCCGCGATAGGCCGAAGACAAATACGGCCACCAACAGGCCCAGCAGGCCTCCGCGCAGATCGAGGGTGAATACTCGGCCTCGCCGCCACCGGCGGCGGTAGATCATAAATTGGGAGAGAGAGTGCAGAAACCGCTCGGTCAGGCGGCGCAGTTCCCATTCCGGGTTGCGGGCTAGCGCGCAGGCGAGGACCGTGAGGAGGGGAATGAGCCCCCAAAGCATATCGACAAAGGTAACGTCAGTTGCTTCATGTGTTGCGGCGATCTGAAGCGATACCCCGACGGCCAGCAGATAGGCCACACTCAGTAGCCACCAGACCGTAACGCCAACGCCCGTCAAACGCTCACGGTCCGGCTGTTTTCGTATCGCATAGGCGCTGACCGCAGCCCCCAGCCAACTGTAGAGGAGCATCAGGCCGAAGAGAAACGGCAGTATAGCCAGCACCAGGGTCAAAACTCCGGCAGTTGGCAACGACATTACTAGAGAGTTGGTCGTCATGTCGAGCGCCCCAGCATACCCCGCAAGCATAGTGACAACCGTTGCTCCGGCGGCCCATCGCCAGACGGATCTACGGGCGGGCCGCACTGCGCGAGGATAAAAGATGCCCCAGACAGCGCCAACCAGACACAAGAGGAGACTCAGGGTCACTGCTAAAGCAAAGCAGAGGCTCCGAAGTCCGGGCTGGCCCACCAGGATCAGAATAAGCGCCGCTGCGGTAAGATGCCAGGCCAACCGCACCCGACGATCCGCGCTGCGCTTCAAGTTCCACAGAAAGGTCAAGCGGTCGCGCAACGGAACTCCTTTCCCTCATGTCGGTCTCACGAAATGGAAATCCCGGCGCTTTCAGGTCGATAGAAGAGGCGATTCTGCTGGTCTGCGTCAGTCTCTCTGGTTGATAAGGTGGGCGAGGAAGCCGCCGCCGAAGCCGTTATCGATGTTGACGACCCCAACGCCCGAGGCGCAGGAGTTCAGCATCGTCAGCAGCGCAGAAAGTCCATGAAAACTCGCGCCGTATCCGACGCTCGTGGGGACGGCGATGACCGGACGCGATACCAGGCCGCCGACGACCGAGGCCAGAGCCCCTTCCATTCCTGCGACGACGACCAGCACATTGGCGGCGAGCAGGCGGTCTTGATGCCCGAGCAAACGGTGAATCCCGGCCACACCGACGTCGTAGAGCCGTTCGACCGGACTGCCCATCTCGGAGGCCGTCACCGCAGCCTCCTCCGCCACCGAGATATCCGCCGTCCCGGCGGAGACCACCAGTACGGTGCCCTGCTTGCTGTCCTTTTCGATCTTCGCCTCGCTCTGAGGTTCTGCGCCTGGAATGACCAGCATCCGTGGGGAGGCGTGGTAGACCGCATTCGGCAACGCCTTCTGCACGGCAGCCGCCACCTCCGGTGTCGCACGGGAGGCGAGCACCTTGTGCGAACGTGCCGCCAACCGCTCCGCAATGGCGACGATGTGTTCCGTCGCCTTGCCCGGACAGTAGATCACCTCCGGAAAGCCGTTGCGCAGGTTCCGATGATGATCGACTTTCGCGAAGCCCAGATCCTCGAACGGGAGCGCCCGCAGCGACGCCATCGCCTCATCCACGGGAGTATCGCCCGCTTTCACACTCTCCAAAAGCACTCGCAGTCGTTCTGCGTCCATCTTTCCTCTACCGCCTTACCGTTTCGAGCAGTGTGATCGGCATCAAATTCGGACGCCCGACCAGCGTATCGTTCATTTTACCGGAGCGATACCCTTCCAGATCCAACGTGACATACGTATACCCGAGTTCCTTGAACCGCACATTGATCGGTTCGCGCAACTCCACCAGGCGCACGATGTCCTGCGGCTCGACCTCGATCCGGGCGACCGTGTCGTGGTGCCGCACGCGGAACTGTCGGAAACCAAGTTCGCGCAGATATTTCTCACAGCCGTCCAGCTTCGCCAGCAGTTCCGCCGTGATATGGGTGCCATAGGGAAAGCGAGAGGAGAGACAGGCGAAGGAAGGTTTGTCCCAGTTCGGCACCCCCAGGTGAAGCGCCAGGGCGCGGACCTCTGCCTTGGTAAATCCAGCCTCGCGCAGGGGACTGCGCACGCCGCGTTCTTCGGCGGCTTTGAGGCCAGGCCGATGATCGCCGGGTTTGCCGTCTTCCGCATGCGATCCATCGACGATCCAGCGGATTCCCCGCTCCTGCGCCACCTGCTGCAGTTCGGAAAACAGTTCGGTCTTGCAGTGATAGCAGCGATTCGGGGTATTGACGGCAAAATTGGGGTTCGCGAGTTCATGGGTTCGCACCCGGGTCACCGTGACGCCCATCTTTCCGGCGACATCCAGGGCGGCATCGACTTCGCCCTGCGGAAAGGCTTCGCTATCGCCTGTAACGGCCACGGCGTTTTCGCCCAGCACGTCGTGCGCGACTTTCATGACCAGCGTACTGTCCACGCCGCCAGAATAGCCAAGGACAACCTGCCCCATCTCGCGCAGGATCGCCTGTAAACGGTCGTATTTGATCGCCAATTCAGGCGTCAGATTCTGTGCGGAACTCTCTGTTACGGATTCTGCAGTCAGCATTCCATCTCCCATCAGTTCGGTCTCCCTTCGGCAGACACCAGCCGTGTTCTGATTATGACATGATTCACCACGCGTTACCATTTCCCCTCTGCGATCCTACGCATCCGGACGACTCTGTTTGCAGCAAGGGCCTGTCTTGTGAGGAGCGCCCTTCTCACAAAGCGCTTCCCCGTCCAAAGTGAAAGCGCGCCAAAAGCTACTCTGGCATTTTTGTCTTGCGGAAATGCTTGATTTTTTTTAAGCGACGTGATATACTTGCGACCACTGGTGCGCGGCACGAGACATACCACTCTACGCTTCGGCGCCGCAGTAAGTCAAGACGAATCCGTCTCCTCTATTTCCCACAATCGGGAGAATCAAAGCCGATGAGCAGTCCAATAAACCCGTGTCTTGAACGTGGCATTGCGTTCAAGGTCGAAGGGCGGTATGATGAAGCCATTACCGAACTCCGCCAACTTCTTACGGATGATCCAAATTCTAGCGATGGTCACTACCAATTAGGTTTGGTCTATGGCTTCACCGGCCTGTTCGATGAGTCGATCGAAGAGCTCAAACGCGCTTCGACGCTCGCTCCGATTCGGGTCGATATCCGAATCGATCTGGCATTGACATTGACAATGCTCGGAGAGTACGAAGAAGCCCGCACCCAATTCGAAGAAGTCCTGCGTCGAGAACCGAATAACAAACGTGCGCTCGACAGCCTTGTCTTCCTGTCGGACCCCGCGTGAACACTCCTCCTGACCCGCCTTCATTCTCGGTTCACCCTCCGGAATCGTCCCTGGCCATGACGCCTCGGCGACTCCCCGTCTGGTTTCCGCCGCTCTTCTTTCTGCTGTTGGCCTGTCTGTTTCTGTGGCGCTCTGTCTTCGCCGGGGAGGTATTTTTGCCTGCCGCACTGCTAGGCCATATCGCTCCCTGGAAAAACCATCTCGGTTTAGATACGCTGCCGCCCTGGAATCCGTTGCGCTGGGACGGGATCGCGCAGTTCTTTCCGTGGCGGCACTATTCTGCTGCGTCGGTGCGTGCAGGGACTTTCCCGCTCTGGAACCCCTATCAGTTTTGCGGGACTCCCTTCGTCGCCAACAGTCAGTCGGCGGTCTTCTATCCCGGCAATCTTCTCTTCTATCTCCTGCCAGATACGGCGCGGGCCTTCGGCTATTCCGCCGTTCTCCATCTGACCCTGTGCGGATGGTTCACCTTTCTTTTACTTCGACGTTTGCGCTGTTCGGAAGTTGCAGGCCTCGCGGGCGGCATCGTCTTCGCCTTCTCGGCCTGGCAGGTCTCCTGGTTGCAGCTGCCTACGTTCCTCGCAACCTCCTGCTGGCTTCCGTTACTTCTCCTCCAGGTCTGTGGCCTGCGCGACGCTCCCCTCCGCAACCATTCGCTGCGCTGGCTGGCGGGTATCGGAGCGGTTATCGGAATGATGTTGCTTGCAGGACACCTCCAGATCGCTTTCTACGGCCTGCTGACCGCCACCTTGCTCCTGTTAGGCGTCTTGTGGCGATTGCGCAGTGAGCGAGGAAGCGCAGCAGCGTGGGGTGGGCTGTTGATTTCGGCGGGCGGAATGGCGCTCGGGCTGGCGATCGCATCGCCGCAGGTTCTGCCTGCCCTGGAACTCTCCCATGTTTCGCACAGGGTCGGCAAACCTTCTGCGGCAGGCTATGCCGCTTACACCGAACTCGCGCTGCCCTCAAGCCAATTGGCAACCCTGACGCTGCCGGGCATCTTCGGCGGCGACTCGTCCCCCGACAATCCCTATTGGGGTTTTTACCTGAAGGCGCTGCCGAACAGTCCTTCGATCGCAGTTCGGCACAATGCAGCCGAGACGGCGGTGTACATCGGCATCGGACCACTTGCGTTCGGCTTACTGGCCCTGTGTCGTGGCCTGCGCAAGGGAAGCCTGGATCGCCGAGTACTGTTCTTTGCGGGACTCGCCGTGCTCGCGCTCCTGCTCGCGCTCGGCACCCCACTCAACGCCTTGTTCTACTATCTCGTCCCAGGGTTCGGTCAGTCCGGCTCCCCCGCCCGGTGTCTGGTACTCTGGGCGCTGGCCTGGGGCGCGCTCTCCGCTTTCGGCATCGATGCCCTTTCCGCTCACCCTCCTTCCCGGCGTGAAGTGGGAATCGTTTTGGGCGGCCTGCTTGGCATCTTTGCGCTTGGCCTGCTCACACTGATGCTCGGTTTGACCGTTCTCCCAGACGGCACGAAATGGATCCCGACCTTCGGGGAAGCTCTCGGGCGCATCGGACTGGACTGGGTGCGTCTGGCCCTCTGTATCGGAGTGGTCACGGTCTTGATGTTGTGGAAAGCCTTGCGCGCCCAGACCGATCCCGAGAACGGCACAATCTTGCGCCCCGCACAATTAGCCGCGCCTGCCCTGCTGCTGCTCGCCCTCGACCTCTTCTCTGTCGGAATCCTCACCAATCCCTCTGCACCACGTTCCGCTGTCTATCCGGAGACCGAGGCAATTCGTTCTCTGCGACAGAACCTGGGCCACGAACGCATCTTCCCGATCAATCAGCGCTGGAGTCTCTATTCCGCACCTCCCGCAGCGCTGCCACCCAACGCTGGCATGGTTTACGAGCTGCGCGACGTCCAGGGCTACGATTCGCTCTTCACCGGCCAGTATAAGAGCTTTGCCAACACCTTCGCCCGCCCCAACATCATGCACACGCTCGATGCCAGCCCGCCCGAAGTCGGCAACATGGTCTTCTTCCAGAACGCCCGTGCAGCAAATGTCGGCGTGCTCGGGGCAGCGGTCGCCATTAGCCTGCCATCGGACAGTCCCGGCTACAGCGCCGAGAGTGTTCCCTCCACAGCTCCCCTGCCCGCCAGCGACGATTCCATGACGCTCTACCCCATGCCTCCCCACCCTGCCCGCGCCCATCTCCGCACCGAGGACGCGCTGGACTCCGTCACCTGGAATACAGACGCCCCGGACCACCTGATTCTCACCGTCAATGCCCAACACCCCGACTCCCTCGACCTCGACGACCAGTTCTTCCCCGGTTGGCAGGCAACTCTCGACGGCAAACCGGTTACGATCCGGCGCCAGGAAATAGCGCCGATCTTCCGTGCCGTAGACGTTCCTGCCGGTCGCCACTCCCTCACCTTCACCTACCACCCAGCCGCCATTCAACTCGGCCTTTTCCTCGCCAGCTTTGCTGCCGCTTTCCTTGCATTCGCAGCCACAATCGCTTTAGCAAAAGTTCGCCGCCAACGATAAGAGTTCAACGCGTTGCAGAACAGCGGGGACGACTTCATCCAAGAACATCCCTCCCGCCCCTTTGCCGCGAATTCGATGTCTGTTCGTTTTCAGAGGAGACGGCTTTTGAGCACAAACCAGAAGAGGTTGCGTCGGCAGGAGTGGTCAGAGTTGGCGGAAGAGGATTGGTTCGATGAGTCGGAGCGCTACGGTCCGATGGCCTCGTTCTTCGCGGACGAATGGATCGTGGGAGAGCCGATCATGGTCAAGAGCGGGAAAGAGGCGACGGTCTATCGCTGTCAGGCCCATCCGCGAACCGGATACGAGTGGCTCGCCGCCAAAGTCTACCGCCCCCGCGAATCCCGCAGTTTCAAACGCGACAGTGTCTATCAGCAAGGGAGAAGCACACTGGTCGCCCGCGTGGATCGCGCCATCGCCAAGCGCACCAAATTCGGATTAGAAGCGCAGTTTCAACAGTGGATCGGCGTAGAACATGCCACGTTGCGCCTGCTGCACGGCGCGGGTGCAGATGTGCCCAAACCGCTCGCCTTCGCGGAGAGCGCGATGCTGATGGAGTATCTGGGCGATGCCGACGGCCCTGCGCCGCATCTGCACAGTGTCACCTTCGAGCCGGACGAGGCGAGATACCATTTCCATCGCCTCATGCGCAACATCACGCTCTGGCTTTACCATGACCGTATCCACGGCGACCTCTCCGGCTACAACGTCCTCTACTGGAACAACCGCGCCACGGTCATCGACTTTCCGCAGGCCGTCGATCCGCAAGCCAAATCTGCGGCCCTGGAACTGTTGGAACGCGACATCGCCAATATCTACGGCGTCTTCGCGGGCTATGATGTCGTCGCAGATCCGAGCCGCATCGCCGAAAGCCTCTGGGGCCGCTACCGACGCGATACCCTG
>JAYUMV010000132.1:0-2172 GCA_043762265.1 Chthonomonadaceae bacterium
AACTAATTAAAACGAGAAAGGACAGGAGGAGCCTTCGGCAGAGAGGATACCATTCCTCCCCCGCCTGAAGGCAGGGGTCTCCTGGTATGTTTTTATGAGTGACTTTTATCTTTTTCGGTCTGCGTTGCGCGACCTCCTTCGACCTGGCAAACTGATTGCATTTGCCATCTTGATCGCGGTTCCTCTCATGATCGGCGGCGCCATCAAGTGGAAGATGGATCCGGAGACCTACGTGGCTGCCGACCAGTACGGTAGGTGGATCGTCATCTACACATTCACCTTCGTTCTCACGATCCTGTCGGTAATTTTCAGTGCAGGCATCGTCGCTCAGGAGGTAGAACAGAAGACCATCGTCTATCTGCTGACCCGGCCGCTGCCGCGATGGCGGATTCTGTTGATGAAGTTCCTTGCAGTGATCCTCGTTACGTCGGTGGTCTGCTCCCTCACGGCGCTCTCGGCAGCGCTGGTGACTTTTGGTCCTACGAAACTCGGAGCGTCTCCCTTCGGACGCGATCTACTCATTATGCCCGTCGGCGTTATCGTCTATTGCGCCATATTTCTGCTGATGGGGACGCTCTTAAATCGTCCCCTCATTCTGGGCCTGATCTTCGCCTTTGGATGGGACAAGTTGATCAACGTGCTGCCGGGCTATGGACAGTACTGCTCCATCATGACCTACCTGCGCGTTCTCGCGCCACACGAATTGCCACCCAACATGGAAAACTTCCTGGTCAAACTGTCTTCTGGAGCGGGAGTAGATCCTCCCTCACGGCCGTTCTCGTGGGCAGTATTGATTGCCCTCACAGCCGTTGCGCTTATCTCTGCCTGCATCGCCTTTTCCACTCGGGAGTACGTGCCACGCGAAGATGCCACTTGATAGCCGCTTCAATGCCTGCCGTTCATTTGCAATGCTCGATCTCGATCGGGGTCAGATGTGTCCGAAGGGACGCCGCAAAGAGCGCCAGTTCCTGGGGACTGAGATCGGAGACGGCACAGTAGGTCATGGAATTCATCGTCCACCTACAAAGATGGTAGCCAAGCCTGCTCTCTTCAAGAAGCGATGGAGAATCCGGCTCGTTCGTAGGCCAGAGGAACAGATTGATGACATGCTTCTGCCGGGTATACACGACGGCCGAGACGGTGCGATCATTCAGATAGTCGAGCCTACCTCCGAGCAAGGGATAGCCCTGGCGGGTCAAATCGACGACAGGCGGCGCATAGTCGAGTCTGCCGCTAAACCAGGGCTTGACAACGACCGGATCGGCGGAAGCGATATCCAGCAGATGGTTCGCCATTAGCGAATGGACATGTCCGCAGGTCACCTGCTGCATCACGAGCGCTTCACGATTCGCCCGGCGCACCTGAGCGAACACCAACCAGCACATCGCCACTAGGGCGACGCATGCGGCGATTGCCATCGCCGGACGCACGAACAGACGCGTTCGCGGCATTTGTGCCTGTTCCGCGATTCGCACCGCCGACAGCACGCTGCTCTGGAGTTCTCGGGGGGCGCCGTAGTAGAGGCGGTCGGACCGCAGGATCGTCCGCACATTGCGACCGTTGCTGACATGTGTCGCACATTCGGAACATGTTTGCAGGTGTCGCTCGACTTCGAGTCGGCGAACCAGGTCAAGTTCCCCGTCCATATATCCACTCAACGCAGCGAGGGTCTCTCTACAGTTCACTGTGTACCCCCTTCTCATGGCTCTCACTCAGGCAGGTCTGAAGTCGGCGACGAGCTCGCGCCAGACGCGACATTACCGTCCCGACCGGGATCTCAATAACCTCCGCGATCTCCTTATAAGACAGTCCTTCCATCTCTCGCAATACGATCACCTCACGAAACTCTGTCGGCAGACCTTCCAGCGCACGGTGTACTTGCGCCGTTTCCAGGCTTTTCAGAAAGAGAGCCTCGGGATTGTAGGCATCGGAGACCAGATTGAGGAGTTCGTCGTCGAACGGCAGCGCCAACTCCTGGGATCGGTTGCGGCGCAAATGGGTATAACAGGTATTTCGCACGATCGCCAGTAACCATGCCTTCGCATCCCCTCCGTGATACCCCGCGAAATATTTCAAGGCCCGCACACAGGCCTCCTGCACAATGTCTTCCGCATCCTGGTCGTTGCGCGTGAGCCAGCGTGCGAGATTATGGGCCGCATCCAGATGGGGTAA
>JAYUMV010000133.1:0-8359 GCA_043762265.1 Chthonomonadaceae bacterium
ACCCGACCAAGCCGGACTTCGCCCGCATGGAGGGGGTCGGGCTCGGCTTCGTCATCACGGCAGGTCTGCTGGCGATGCGGTCACGATTCACCTGGTGGCCGTTCCACCCTATCGGCTACGCGGTCGCCGGAACCTTCACCATGCCCTGGCTCTGGTGCGCCACCATGATCGGATGGGCGATCAAGGCGCTCATCATCCGTTACGGTGGCATGAAGACCTACCGCAACTATATTCCGTTCTTCATCGGGCTGATCCTGGGCGACTATATCACCGGCAGTGTCTGGGCGATCTACGGCTCGATCTTCGGCATTCACACCTATCGGGCCTTCCCCATCTGATCCCTTGGCGCCCGCGTCAGCGCAAGAGCGCGAGCAGGTCTTGCAGAACGGTGGGGAGGGGAACGGTGAAGGCGAGACGTTCGCGGGTGCGCGGATGGTCGAACGCGAGCGAGTAGGCGTGCAGCGCCTGGCCTTCGAGCGCGAGGATCGCGGCCTCAATGGCGATGCGTGTCCCCACGGAATAGGCACTGGCAGGCAGTTTGCGCAGGCCGGTGTAGAGGAGATCGCCAACAATGGGATGCTGGATGTAGGCGGCATGCACCCGAATCTGGTGGGTGCGGCCGGTCTGGAGTTTGGCTTCGAGCAGGGTGAACGTGCCCGCGAAAACCTCGCGGACCGTCAATTCGGTCAGTGCAGGGCGGGCGGTGTGGCGTGGATCCGTCACCACCGCCATTTTTTTGCGATCCGAAGGGTGTCGGCCGATAGGCGCGTCTACAGTAGCCTGCTGGAAGCGCGGCACTCCCCACACCAGCGCTTGATAACGGCGCTCGGCGGTACGGCTCTGGATCTGCGCCTGCAGGTCGCGATGAGCGTCGTCGTTCTTCGCGACCACGAGCAGGCCACCGGTATCCTTGTCCAGTCGGTGCACGATGCCGGGCCGCAGCGCGCCACCGATGCCGGAAAGATCGTCGGCATGGGCCAGCACCGCATTGACGAGGGTGCCGTGTTCTGAGCCGGGCGCAGGATGGACTACCATGCCCCGGGCCTTGTCGATCACCAGCAGATCATGATCCTCATAGACGATGGTGAGCGGCAGATCTTCGGCTTCCGCCCGGGTAGAACGCAGGCGGGGGCGTGTCGCCGTCACCGCATCCCCGATTCGCAGCCGATAGTTCGGCTTTTCTCGCCGGCCATTGACGTGCGCCCCCTCCACCTCTTCTTCCCCGCATTCTATCAAGCGCTGTGCCTCTGCACGCGAGGCCCCTGGCAGATGGGCAGCCAGAAAGACATCCAGGCGTGTGCCTGCCTGTTCTGCGACCACGTGCCAGGCGGCTTCGGCCGAGGAGGCCGAAACGCTCTCCGCTTCCTCACCAACCTCGTCCTCTTCAAGAGGAAAATTCCATTCAGGGTCTTTTTGTAGCGTCATAGGGGTCATTTACTAGAAATCGATGCGATTTGTGGCTTGCGATGCAAATTAAAAGATATTCATGCAACTTTCTGATTGCCTGAGCGTCTATTGATGTAGATGTGATGGAAATGGACAGAGGCGTCCTGTGGTTACGAGTTTAGTTTCTCGCAATCCGGGCGTCTCTGATCGTTTTTTGCTCAAGGATGCGAGAAAAGATTTAGACCGTCTCGTTCTGTCATGCCGTTGGAGACTATGCCGGCGAAAATGTTTCATTTTCCGGCTTCGCATACCAAAGGAGAGAACCCTTGAAAACACGCTTCCGCCTTTCAGAAGGTTCCGGCAAAATTTTGATGGCGCTGGCGCTGGTGTCGCTGTTAGCGCTTCCCATCTTCTGTCTCGTTCCACGCCACGACGCATTGGCGACCGCACGGCAGCATGCCCGTCTGCAGGGGAAAGACCTCAAACAGCGGGCCTCGGCGATCTGTGAGGCGCTGGGCGCCGTGAATCCCACCGTCGCCGATCCGCAGTTTATCGTTCAGAAATTTCAGGGGCAAGGTCTACACGGGCAGCGTCGGCTCTGGACGGTCGAATGCCTGGCAGGCCCGCACCAATACGATCTGATCTTTAACGACTTGACAGGGAATCTCGAAAGTGTCTTCTCGGATGGTTTGACCATTTCCAGTCGTGCAGCGGCCGTTCAAGATGTCGCCGTAACGAATCCGGCGGAGGCCGTAGAAGGGTCTGTGCGCCGTCTTAAAGACCTTCAGATGACGCCGAAGGGCACCCTGATTACTCTGGCGGAACCCCCCGTATGTGATCGAGATAGAATCACCTGGCACCTGACATGGAAAGTAAAACGCCCTGGAACGCTCCTTCCTTATGAGGTACGCATGATTCTCAATGGCAACGACGCGACTCCGATGATGGTCGTCAACTGTCTCGAACTGGAAACCTTCACCCACAACTGAAGCGAATCATTTTGATTCCCTGCAATGGAACGCACAATGCCCCGGTGAAAATCACCGGGGCATTGTGCTGTTGAACGTACGGGAAAATAGGGAACGGAGAGGGTGGGATTCGAACCCACGGAAACTTGCGCTTCACGGCTTTTCGAGAGCCGCACCATCGACCACTCGGACACCTCTCCAGATTGGGGATATGCTTTCCTTCGGTACAGGGTTCAAGCAGGAGAGGCATACCCCCGAGATCGATCTCGCAAGAGCAGAACGCAGATGCGAGGATTCACTGCTTTAACTTCGATATGAGGTTGGAGGGAATCGAACCCCCGACGCCCTCCTTAGGACGGAGGCGCTCTATCCACTGAGCTACAACCCCAATCATCGCCAGATGCACGCATAGGGGCTTGGAATGGAACCCGACTAAAGCTGCATAGGAAACGCCCTGCTGCCGAAGCAGGAAGGGCGTTTGTGAAACGTTAGGCATGCGCCCAGAGGGACTCGGACCCCCGGCCTACAGGTCCGCAACCTGTCGCTCTATCCACTGAGCTATGGGCGCACATTATGTTTTCCGATCAACCCCGTAGGAAGCCCTACGGACATTCCGCATTCTTGCGCACCATGCGAAAGATTGCAGTGGAAACACGGCTATTGTACCGGAAAACGACCTTCACGTCAAGAGGACGGGACAACTTCGGTCGTCCCGTCCTCTTTTCGTGAGCAGAGAGAGGCTATACGCCGTTGGCACGTTACTGAGGAGCGGTCTCTCCCGCAGCGCCCGGCGCTTTCACATCGTCCGTAGAACGCCCCTTCCCGCCGCGACCGCCCGAGACAACGGGCACGTCGGGCGCGAAGGTCGGAGCATCTGCACGGGCTTTCGGAACCTCTTTGCTCAGGTCAGAAGAGTCCCCAGCACTCGAGGAACGCGTGAACATGAAGATGAGGATGGCAAGCACGAGCAGGCCTGCGCCGACACCGATCATGGTATTCTTGTTCATTAACGCAGGTCCCACAGATAGGCGTTGCCGTCAAAGGCAGCTCCACCGTGCGACGGCTTCACATCGCAGCCCGCCGTCACCGCACCGACCGACATCGACTTGACATGCCCGTCGGTGAAAGCGACATTGAACATCTTGGTGTGGCGCGGCCACGCTCCTCCGAACTCGAGCCAACTGTAGGGCGCCTTTCCGGTCGTGTTGGGAACCCAGCCTCCGTAGCCACTGAAGTAGGTCGGGGTCAGCGCGACGCCGTTGGAGTCCTTGGTACAGGGCGACTCCACGGTCCAGTTGCCTCCACCAAGCGGCGCACCAGAACTGGAATCACGGTCCCAGATGGTGTCGATGAAGAGGATGGTGCCCGCCGGCTGGCCGATGGCGGCGATACTGGTCGGCTGGGAGCCGACATAGCGTGTGGTCGGGTTGTAGATCCAGGGGGTCAGGAAGACATAGTTGATGCCCATGTCCGCACGCTCGCCCCAGGCATAGTAGTAGTTCGGGTTGCTCGAGGTGATGGGAGCATCGGTGGAAGGATCATGCGAGAGGTCACTGTCTTTGTTATTCGGATCGCTGGCGCACCGGAAGATCTGCCAGTTTTTGACATAGGGCTGAACGAGCTCGGGCCAGACGTAGTCGGGACGTCCGTAACCCCAGCCGGGCAAGCCGATACCGCCGGAGTCGGCCATGACCATCGTCTCGTCGTAGTCCTGGACATACATCATAATGCCCAGCGCGCCCTGCTTGAAGTTGGAGAGGCAGGAGGTCTGGCGGGCCTTTTCACGGGCCTGAGCGAACACAGGGAAAAGAATGGCGGCGAGAATCGCGATAATAGCGATAACTACAAGTAACTCGATGAGCGTGAAGGCGGACCGGCGCCCGCTCTGCGGTGCAGTACGATACATATTGAAGAACCCTCCCCATGACCGAAGTCGAAAAAAAGTGCATCTGATGCAAAAGCGCATCAAAACTGCGGCGAGACAGAAGAAAACGAAACGGCAAGGCAGAATTGCTTCAGTGAGCGCCTCCTGAGGTGGAATATGCTACCCAGACAGGTCAGATAGTACAGGCATTTTGCGAAGAGAGGTTTTCGGAAAGCTACCTCTGGCGTCCATGAACCCCTAAAAACAAAAATTCCCTGTAGGTATCCTCAGGCTTTCACCTGACACTTGAATATTCAAGAGGAGGACCAATTACAGGGCATCATTGCCACATGGCGAACATAGAGCTACTGCGACTATCTAAGAGGCATTATAGTGTGTTTATTTTCATTTGTCAAGCGGAATCAGGAAAAATTTGAAAAAGGCATAAAGGAGTAGAAACTTGTTGAGGGCTATGCTTACGATTGCGTGTTTTTGAGCTATATCTTAGCCGAAGAGGCGTCTAGAGGCGCTTCCACCAAATCAGGCCGCTCGCCTCCAGCAGATGCCCCACTTCACAGAGGGGCAGACCGACGACATTGTAGAAGTCCCCGTGAAAGCTCTCGATGAAAGGCGCCGCATAGCCCTGTGCGCCGTAGGCCCCCGCCTTATCGAGCGACTCGCCTGTGGCCACATAGTCTGCGATCATGGCCTCCGAGAGCGCGCGAAATCGCACCTCGGTTCGCACGGCAGTGCACAGTGGGGCGGAAACGCTGCCGTCCGGCAGGGTACGGTAGAGTGCCACGCCGGTATGCACGGTGTGGGTCGCCCCGGAGAGCAATCGGAGCATTCGGCACGCATCGGGCGCGTCGATAGGTTTACCGAGAGGGACGCCGACCGCTTCTACGGAGAGACTCACAAGTGTGTCTGCCCCCAGCACGAGAGCGTCCGCCTCCTGCTGCGCGACTGCATAAGCTTTGTTACGGGCAAGATCCGTGACGAAGGCAGGCAGATCTACAGGGTGGGCTGGCGCCGGAGGCTCCTCATAAGAACTCGGAATGACCGTAAACGGCAGGCCGAGGAGGCTCAGAAGCTCTCGGCGGCGCGGCGACACCGATGCCAGAATCAGACGTGGAGAGTGAGACATCGTGTCAGATCAGATCGGCGGCGGTGATGATGCTCTGCGCGATCTCACGCATCTTCTTGTTCTGGTTGCGGGCCTGGAAGTGGATGCGTTTGAATGCCTCTTCTTCGCTCATGCCATGCCGGTCCATGAGAATGCCCTTGGCCCGCTCAAGCAGTTTCCGGGTCTCCAGGGTGTCTTTCAGACTGTCGATCTCCTTCTGCTGATCGCTGATCTGTCTAAAACGTCCGACCGCCATCTGTAACGCTGGCGCAAGGTCTTCCTTGCGAAACGGTTTCATCAGATAGGCCAGGGCGCCAGTCGCACTTGCGTCTTCGATCAATTCCGCTTCATTGAAGGCGCTGAGAAACAAAATGGCGCATGGCGTCTCGCTCAGGATGGTGCGAGCCGCCTCGATGCCGTCCACAAGAGGCATTTTGATGTCCATGATAATAACATCGGGACGGTGAATGCGCGCGGCTTCGATCGCCTGCGCCCCGTCTCCCGCCTCCGCCACGACATGATGCCCTAGTTTTTCCAGACGCGCCCGAATGAGAGTTCGAGTCAGTGGTTCGTCTTCTGCGATAACAGCCCTGAGTGCTTCCATGGATGCAATGACTCCTACGTCTAGCGGCAGCCGCGAAGCCGCGTCAAGGCAACGTGACCTCTCAGAAGTTGCTCCGCTCCCTCCTCAGCAGAGAGGAGTGTATTGAGCTATCTGCCGGAAAATGCGGCGGCAAAACCGCTGCTAAATCATGGTTCACCGACAATAAGGCTGATTCCTGCCCTGCTGCCGGATCCTAATCGCCATCAACCATAGAAATATACAACCAACCGAATTATCTCGAGGCGAAAAGAGGGTCTGGAAAGAGAAGGTGACCTGATCCTCATAAATTCCAAACCCTCTCTATCGGGATGCGCTAAACGCTCTGGTTAGAACTGTTCTGATCGGATGATGGCTGCTTCTGGCCGCGCGCCTTACCACCTCGGCTTCCAATCTGCGCCATATGCTCGCGGTCACTGGAAACGGTCTTGCCGCCCTTACTTCCGATCTGCGCCATGTGCTCCCGATTCCGAGAGACCGCCGTTCCGCCTTTGCGTCCGGCCCGTGCGTGTCCCTCCGAATCGCCATGCCATCCCCGTCCGCCCACCGATGTCTCTGCATCGTTATCCTGAGAAACTTCTGCTTGCAATTTCGTGTGCTCCTGTGTCATTTGTCTCTCTCCTACCCGAACTTGTCCGTTCGTCGCACCAGCTACTCCCGCGAAGCCCTACTGTCCCGAAGGACAGAGGGCCTGGAGTTTGCAGCGACTCTGGCTTCGGATTTTACTATTTTGAGTTTTTTAGTGATAGGTAAACGAGGCCGAAGCCGTCTTTTGGGAGGACGCTAAGGATCGCTTCGGGGTTCCTTAAATGTAGACAATCGATAATGCAAGCGTCCTTAAAGTGGCGGAAGCGCGTATTCTTTGAGGTTGAGAGGTCAGAGACGGCGATCCGATAGGAAACAGACGTACTCGCGACGAATGGGCAGGTATGAAGAGTACAGCAGCAGAGGTAGTAGGCGTCGATGTCGGGGGAACGTTCACCGACTTCGTATTTATTGAGGGGACGGGGCGAGTCGTGGTGCAGAAGTGGGCTTCGACGCCCGCCGATCCTTCCCTGAGTATTCTGCAGGGCCTGAAGGCTGCCCAGGAGGATGGCCTGCTTGCAGACACCTTTACACTCATTCATGGCACGACCGTGGCGACGAATGCCCTCTTGGAGCGACACGGCGCAAGAACAGCCTTGATCACCACCGAAGGCTTTCGGGATGTGTTGGAGATCGGGAGGCAGACCCGTGACCATCTCTACGTTTTTCATCCCACGCGCACGCCTCCTCTCCTGCCGCAGAGGCTGCGCTACGAAGTAGCAGAGCGGGTGGATTGGCGCGGAGCCACGATTACTCCCCTGGACGAAAGGGAGGTGGCCGCTCTCCTGGAACGGATCGTTCAGGAGGACACGGAGTCGCTGGCCGTCTGTTTGCTGTTCTCCTATCTGAAACCAACCCATGAGCGGCGCATCGGCGCCATGGCGCGTGCGCTCGGGCTGTCGGTATCGCTCTCCTGCGACATCGCGCAGGAGCCAAGGGAGTTCGAACGCTCCGCGACGACCGTGGCGAACGCCTTTGTGGCTCCGATCATGGCCCGCTATCTGGAACGTCTGGCCGCACATTCGCGAGAACTAGGCGCCTCGGCGCTGCGCATCATGCAGTCGAACGGCGGCGCACTGTCGGCGCGGGAGGCGGGAGAGCAGGCGATCAAAACCGTACTTTCCGGCCCCGCGGGCGGAGTGGTCGCGGCGGGCAAGATCGGGAGGGAATCGGGCTTTGCACGCCTGTTGACGTTCGACATGGGCGGAACGAGCACCGATGTAGCGCTTGTTCTGGACGGCCAGTGCCCGACTGTGACGACCGGGCAGGCCGCCGGGTTTCCGCTGCGAACCCCGATGCTGGATATTCATACGGTCGGCGCGGGCGGCGGCTCTCTGGCTCGGATCGATGCGGCAGGCAGTCTGCGCGTCGGCCCCCAGAGCGCGAGCGCCGATCCCGGCCCGGTCGCTTATGGCAAGGGCCATATCCTGACCGTAACCGACGCGAATGTGCTGCTGGGCCGCCTGCCCGCAGATGCGCGCCTGGGCGGCAAAATGGCTCTGGACGCCACGCGGGTGCGAACTCACTTTGAAGCGTTGGCGGCACGACTCAGGATCGGCGTAGAGCAGACTGCGCTCGGAGTGATCGAGGTGGCGAATGCGGCGATGGCCCGCGCTCTGCGCTATATCTCGGTGGAGCGTGGCTACGATCCCGCCGATTTTGCGCTGCTGAGTTTTGGCGGTGCAGGGGGCCTGCACGCCTGCGCGCTTGCGGAGGCGCTTGGCATGCGTACGATCCTGATTCCCCGATTCCCCGGCGCGTTCTCCGCACTCGGATTGGCGCTTGCCGAGACACGCAGGGAGTTCGCGCTGCCGCTCTCGACAGCCGAGATG
>JAYUMV010000134.1:0-4325 GCA_043762265.1 Chthonomonadaceae bacterium
GTGCGGCTTCCATCACGCCGATATCCTCCCGTTGAAGGTTTTCGACGATGGCGATCTCCAACTGTTGCTTGTCTTCTACATCTTTGACCAGCGCAGGCACGACCGTCAAGCCCGCCGCCTGCGCGGCGCGAAAACGCCGCTCGCCAGCGACCAACTGATAACGCTCGTGGCCGATACGCCGCACCAACACCGGCTGCAAAATGCCATGCTCCTTGATCGAAGCGACAAGCTCCTCCTGTTTCAGAGGATCGAAGAGCGTACGCGGCTGAAACGGATTGGGAACGATTCCTGAAATCGGGATCTCCCGCACCTGCGCGCCCTGCTGCTCGTCCATTGAATCGGAAATGAGGGCCGAAAGGCCTCTACCGAGTCCGCGCTTTTCCATCTGCCAGTATCTCCTTTGCAATTTCTCGGTAAGCCAGCGCACCTCGGGAACGCCCGTCGTACTTCGCAATCGGTAGGCCGTGGCTGGGAGCCTCCGAAAGGCGCACATTGCGCGGCACGATCGTCTCCGAAACTTTATCGCGAAAGAAATCCTTGACATCGGCAACGACCTGATTTGCCAGACGAGTCCGATGATCGTACATTGTCAGGATCACTTTGGCGATGGTAAGCGTCGGGTTCAGATGGCGCGTCACAAGGTCGATCGTCTTGAGTAACTGACTGATACCTTCCAGCGCATAGTACTCGGTCTGAATAGGAATCAGGATCGAGTCCGAAGCGACTAGGGCGTTCAATGTCAAGAGGCCAAGAGAAGGAGGGGCATCGATCAGAATCACTTCGAATTCGCTGCGGACCGTGTCAAGCGCCTGACGCAGCACGTTTTCGCGCGACATCCGCGGCATCAACTCGATATCTGCGCCCGCAAGATCGATGGTCGCGGGCAGAATCCAGAGATTCAAGATGCCGCTCGGCATGACAGCCTCCGAAACCGCTTTGCCTTCGATCAGCACGTCGTAGGCCGAGGCCCGAACGCTGTTTTTGTCGATGCCCAGGCCGCTGGTCGCATTGCCCTGCGGATCCAGATCGATCAGCAGAGTCTTCGCCCCTTCCAACGCCATGTAAGTCGCCAGATTGACCGCTGTCGTCGTTTTACCGACGCCGCCCTTCTGATTGACGATCGAATAGACCAGACCCATTTGCGCCCCTTCCGTGAACCACCACGCTTTCGTAATCTTGTACTATTGTGGCATAATTTTGTCGAAGGTGATGCGAAGAAATATCTCGGCGCACAAGGATACATTTGTCTGTATAAATGTCGTGGGAAAGTGAGATGACCGTGGCACGCGAGTTTACCGCAGAGCAAAACCGGGCGATTGAAACCCTGGGCGACGATGTCGTTGTCGCGGCCGGGGCGGGCTCCGGCAAAACCGGCGTCCTCGTCGAACGCTTTGTGCGAATCATCACCCATACGCTTTCCAATGCGCTTCCGCCCGAGCAACAAGCAGGAGTCGAAAATATTCTCGTGATCACCTTTACCGAGAAAGCCACCAAGGAGATGAAACGGCGGATCGTCGCCGAACTGAATCGACACCGACTCGTCGCCGAACGCCGCCAGGTGGAAACGGCCTATATCAGTACGATCCATGGGTTCTGCTCTCGACTGCTCCAGGAAAACCCGTTCGAGGCGGGCGTCGATCCGGAGTTTCGGGTGCTGGACGAAAAACAGTCGCGCCAACTGCTGCGGCAAGCCTTCGATCAAGTCATCGCCCGCGCCTATGCCCACAGTAATGCAGAAATCGTCGCCCTTCTCGAGGCTGGGCAGACCGAACGTCAGTATGGAGACACCGGAGAACCCCTCCAGGCGCTGGCGGAAGGCGTCGAAGCCGTCTTGGGCAAACTGCGTGGGGCGGGACGCAGCCGCCATGACCTGGAGGCGCACTGGCGTGCAGGACTAAACGCGACCCTAACAGCCTCCGAAAGCCCCGTTTGGACCCTTCTCGCGCCGTTGCACCGAGAACTGCAAGCGGTGCGCGAGACTCTGGAGATGGCCCTCCCAAATGCACAGGGAACCTCCCGACTGCTGCTCGAACCGCTCCTCGCCGCCGCACAAAGTCCGGAAAGCGTGCCTTCCACCCTTGAAGCGACCGTGATCTTGCTGGACGCCGCGCATAAGGCACTCACGAATCAACGCCCACGCCTGGGAAATACCCGCAAGGAGATGGAGTTGGCGCAGATCTTCGGGAGACTCAAAGCGCTCAGCGAAGGCATCCAGACCCTGTTTGTTCATACCGCTGGGAAAGAGGAGGAGAGAGCGCGCCTCTGCTACCATCTCTGGGGCCTGGCGCTTGAGGTCTGGGAGGCTTACGACACCGCCAAAGCCACACGCGGTGTGCTGGATAACGACGACCTCCAGGCCGAAGGCGTGCGCCTTCTAGAGACCTCCCGATCTGTGCGGGAGCGGTATCGCCGCCAGTTCCGACACCTGATGGTCGATGAGTTTCAGGACACCAACGCGCTGCAGATGCGCCTGCTGGAACTTCTCCACGTCCCAGAACAGAATCCGGCAATGCAAAACCAGGATACAGATGTATCACGGAACTTCCTCTTCGTCGTTGGTGATGTGCAGCAGAGCATCTACGCGTTTCGCAGCGCCGATCCCTCCCTATTCCGTGGTCTGGAGCGGCGCTATCGGGAGCAGGGCACCGGAACGCATGTGCAGCTTGCCGCCAACTTTCGCTCGCGACCGGAGATATTGGAGGTGGTTGCCAAAGTGTTCGGCGAAGCCTGGCGGCACGAGGAAACCCCCTTCGTGCCGCTCACACAAGGCGCAGAGTTCGACCCAAAAAGCGTTCCCAGTCTGGAACTGCTGCTGACGGAAGGTGTCTACCGGCGCGACTATGTGGCGCTGGAGGCGGAGGCGCTGGCAGCACGGATCGAACGCCTGGTCGAAGACCAGGAACTGCATCTGACCGCGCAGACCGATCCGCGACGAGGAGACCCCGTTGCCTATCGGGACATCGCCGTGCTGTTTCGGGCCCTGACGGATATACAGAAGTACGAAGAGGCCTTTGCTCGGCGGGGTCTGCCGTGCTTCGTGGTCGGAGGGGGGCGCGGCTACTACGCGCGGCCCGAGATACGCGACCTCGTCAATGTCCTTACGGTACTGGACACACCCATGAACGATGTTGCCCTGGCCGCCACCCTCCGCTCTCCGTTCGTCGGAGCCGACATGGATACACTGACACGTCTGACGCGCCTGGCTCACACCGCAGAACCGGAGCGAAACGGTGCCGCTGGCGGCAAATCCGAAGGCGCACTCTATCCTGCGCTCTACCGCCTGCATGAGGATCCTTCCTTTCCGCCCAACGAAGTGGCGAAGTTGAAGAAGATCGTGGAGATCCTGGATCGCCTGCGCGAACAGGAGGATCGTCTGCCCGTCGGCCACCTGCTGGAACGATTGATCTCGCAGACTCTGTACGACGCCCGTCTCCTATGCCGTCCGAATGGCAGAAGACGTCTGGCCAATGTGCGCAAATTACTGCAGATGGCGAACACCGACTGGACGATGGGAATTCGGGAGTTTATCTATCGTCTGCACGACATGGAACGGCTCACCGCACGGGAAGGCGATGCGCCGACCGAAGAAGAGGCCGCAGACGTCGTGAAGTTCCTGACGATCCACAGCGCAAAGGGATTGGAGTTTCCGGTCGTCGTGTTGGCCGATCTGTCGCGGAACCTGGTCGTGCAGGAACGCGGCCTGTTTGTCTGCGATCCACAGACGCTCGCCATCGGAACCAAAATCGGCGGTGAGCCGAACCTCGCCTATCGCGCTCTCGCCCAACAGCGAGAAGAGGCGGATCGCAAGGAATACGATCGCCTGCTCTATGTCGCAATGACCCGGGCACGCGAGCATCTTATCCTGTGCGGTAACCTCGGCCGCAACCGGGGCACGACCTGGGCCAACAGCCTCTTCACCACCTTAGGCGTCTTAGAGGTGCCGACGGAGCCGGTAACGCAACTTGTGCGCGGCGGGCTGAGCGCTCGGATCGCCTCTCTGGCAGGGTACGTACATGCTCCGCGCTCCGCCGATGCCTCTCCTGGAAGGCGCGGCTCAACCGCCGACACGCTCCCGGACCGCGTGGCACAGGCGTTGCTGGCAGGCGAGCCGATAGAAGATCTGTTCTGAGTCCTGATCCTGATCTGGAAGAGAGGTCTCGCTACAGAAATGCGAGGCCAGGGGAGGGTTATAAGAAACGATGCATAGTCAGATACCCCCACCTAAAAGTTGGGGGCTTGTCCCTACGCTGAGACCGAAGTCTCTGTGCGGAACATTAGGCAGACTGACAGTTCTGCCCGTGCCTTCAGATTCAGTGCCGCATTCA
>JAYUMV010000135.1:0-7913 GCA_043762265.1 Chthonomonadaceae bacterium
CCGCGAAGGCGGAAAGGGAGAGCTTCGCGAGTTCCGCGCTTTCGCCTGCGCCCGGTCGGAGGGGGCGCGGCGCGGCAGGTTCGTCCTGCAACTGTGCGAGGAACAGACAGAGCAGAGCCAGCGCAGTCAATTGAGCGAGGTAGGCTTTGGTGGAGGCGACTCCGATCTCAGGCCCAGCCTGCGTAAGCAGCGCGGCGTCGGCATCGCGGGCGAGTGAACTGCCGACGACGTTGACGATCGCCAGGGTCGTCGCGCCTTTCCATTTCGCTTCGCGCATGGCGGCCAGCGTATCTGCGGTCTCTCCGGACTGCGAGATCAGAACGACCAGCGTGTCTTCCCCAACCAGCGGATCGCTGTAGCGGAACTCGCTTGCGACAGTCACCTCTACCGGGCGGCGCAGAACCTGCTCGAACATCCGCTTGCCCACGACCCCCGCATGATACGCCGTGCCGCACCCTACGATGGAGATACGCCGGAACCGTTTCCAATCGGCGGCGGTGAACGGGATATTCGGCAAAGTCACCGTGTCGTTCGCGCCCAGCCGACCGCGCAGAGTGTCGCGGATAGTGCGGGGCTCTTCGTGGATCTCTTTAAGCATGAAGTGCGGATAGCCGTTCTTCTCGGCGGCGGCATCGTCCCAGGTCACCTCCAGAGTCTCCCGCACGACCGGCACGCCTTCCAGGTCGGTGACAACGACACGATCTGCAAAAAGCGTGGCGAAATCGCCATCCTCCAGCAGCAGGACGCTGCGCGTAAAGCGCATCACGGCGGGAATATCGGAGGCCAGAAAGTTCTCTCCTTCCCCGAGCCCAATGATCAGAGGTGAATCCTTGCGGGCGACAAAAATAGCGTCCGGCACCGCTTGCGAGATGACTGCGATCGCGTAAGAGCCAGTGACCCGGTGGAGGGCGGTGCGCACAGCGGTTGCGAAGCAGTCGGCATCCATCGGGACCGGGGTGTCGTCGGACCGAACAGGCAGGTGATCCTCGATCAGGTGAGCGAGCACCTCCGTGTCGGTTTCGGAGGTGAAGAGGTGGCCGACGGCGAGCAGCTCGCGGCGCAGTTCGGCATAGTTCTCGATGATGCCGTTGTGTACGACCGCAATCTGTCCGGTGCAGTCCCGGTGCGGGTGAGCGTTGACCTCGTTTGGGCGGCCATGCGTGGCCCAGCGGGTGTGCGCGATGGCCACATGCGCCGAGTGCGGCGTCCCGGTCAGCGCCTGTTCGAGATTGGCGATTTTACCGGCTGCCCGCACGATGGAGATGCCGGTGCAGTTTGGGTAGGCGACGCCTGCCGAGTCGTAGCCTCGATATTCGAGACGTTTGAGATTGGTGAGAGCGGTCTCGACGGCGGGTCGTCCTCCCACATAACCTGTAATACCACACATCGTTGTTGCTCCTTCTATAGAAACCCTGTGGAACCTGCGGCGGCCTCGCGTCGAAGGGAGGAACAGGGTGGGATTTTCCTCACGGATAAGGCGGGTTATTCGGCTTCCTCGGAATCGGAGGGAGCCTGGGCGCGGTCGCCGGAATCGGAATCGCATGCGGCCTCGAAACGGAACCGGGTGCCGTTGAGGGCAAGACGTTCGGTCAGCAGCGTCAGTTCCTCCCGTTGCGGTTCTGTCAGGACATCGGTGACCAGCAGAACGCTTTTCCCGGCAAGGATCGATCCGCCGAAACTCCACGGATGCCGTCGGCCCAGCTTGGTGCTGTCGGCGGCGATGATGATCTCCGGCACGCCAGCCAGCAGTTGTTTGAGGAAGGCGGCCTCTTCGGCACGATGGGAGAAGAGATCGAGCCCATGCTGGTTTGTCTGTGCGCCGAACAGGACGCCGCTGGCGCCGACGATCGCCATGCTGGGCTGGAACGCGCTATGGAACTCCGGGGTGTGGAAAGCGCAGTCTTCCGGCGCGTAGATCTCGCCCAGAACCCCGGTAGAGACCCCGGCTGCGACCAGTTCGAGCAGCGAGGGCACGCTGTTGGTAAAGACGATCAGGTTGTGGGGCGGGCCGCCCTCGACCGTCACGCGGCGCATCTCGCGCGCCACGGCGTAGGGAGTGCTGCCTGCCGTCAGGGCAACTGCCAGATCGTCGCCCAGACTGGCGACCACGGCGCGGGCGATGGCCTCTTTCGCCGAGGCGTTGCGCCCGAGTTGATCGGTGAAATAACCGGGACTGTAACCGGCGCGCGCCACCAGGACTTTGCCTCTCCGGACTTCAAGACCATGCACCCGATCCAGCACCCGCTGCAACTGATCAAGGTCACGCCGGATGGTTCGGACGTCGCACCGCAGCGTCGCCGCGAGGTAGTCCAGTTCCTGCGGCTCCTCGCTCGCGGCCAGTAAATCCATGAGTCGCATACGACGCGTATCTGCCTGATCCGCCATAGGTCTCCGTCTCCTTTGAAAGATGCGCTTATCGATAGGATTATACAGTTTGACGGACAAAAACGCAAGAGGTTCAGACAATTTTTCCGCAATATGGGACAATAGTGGCCGAGGGTGGCTGCATTTTTGAGAGGTAGGACGTTCCAGAAATTTCTCTTGACAGCTATCAAAACAGGCGATAGAATAGAATGGTGTCCGCAGGCAGTCAGAGGCTAAAGCGTGTGTGTCAGAAAGGACGAGGCATAGGGTGCGCAAGTGACAGAAACCTGTCTTTTTAGTGTCTTCCGGCTCGAAATAGCGTGCGAAGCAGGCTGATGGGACAAAAACGTGGGCATTCTTAGCGTTTTGGCAAGAAAGAGAGACGTACAGGGAGATGGGCACACCGGGGCGTGAAACGAAGCGTAGACCGTTGACACTGCCGCAGTTTCGGCGGCGGATGCTCCTGCTGATCGGGCTGGCGCTGGTCGTCCTTTTGGGCGTCTATCGGGTGAGCCGCCCGCACGTTGCTCCTCCGAAACCCCGCCCGATTGAGGCACCTGTCGTCCTGGAAACGCTGCCCGACCCGCCCGGCATTATTTTGCATCACTCCAACACGCCTGGGCGCGTGCACGGCCGCCTCGTGGACGAAAAGCTTCTGGATCGTATCCATCAAATAGATCATCCCGGCTGGGCGATCCTCTACAAGGGCAAGACCTATCATATCGGCTACCACTATGTGATCCTGGCGAACGGTACGATTCAGGCCGGGCGACCGGAACACTGTCAGGGGGCACACTGCCCCAAACACAACAACTGCATCGGGATCTGCCTGGTCGGCGCCTTCTCGACGGCGGACCCTTCCAGTTGGAAGCCCCGTGTGCCGACCAAGCCGCA
Organism: Chthonomonadaceae bacterium; assembly: GCA_043762265.1. Taxonomy (GTDB): domain Bacteria; phylum Armatimonadota; class Chthonomonadetes; order Chthonomonadales; family Chthonomonadaceae; genus JANXLO01. The sequence goes on from JAYUMV010000135.1 coordinate 3,259, forward strand.
GATGGCTTCGCTCCTGATGCTGTGTGAAAAGCTAATGACGAAATACCATATTCCGCCCGAGAATGTCCGCCGGCACCGTGACCTGCGCATGACCTGGTGTCCCGGGGGCCGCTTCCCCTACGACCAAGTCATCCACGATCTCCGGATCTATGCGGAAGGCCATCCGGAAGTACGCATCGGTTCTCGCCCTATGGCCCCTACCATGCCCCCTCTTCCAAAAGCGTAAGCCGGCAATGTTAAGTCCTTCCTTGTAAAGGAGGGACTTAATGTTGTATTGGCGTTACTCGGAGAGAGTGAAGGGCAGGGGCGGATCGGGCTCATGGCGCAGCCGGTAGAGAAACTGCTCGAAGTTGTGTTGGGGGTCGTAACCGAGATGGGTAACGGCTTTGGTGATGTCGTAGCGCGTATGGATATGCGGGATGCTGAGGCCGTGCTCATGCAGCAGCTCGGTCGCCCCCGGATAGTAGCGGTTCAGTACCCTGTCCGGATGTGTCTCCATCTCCGGCCAGTCCTCATCGACGAAGGGTTTGGAGCAGTGAATGAGGAACTCTTCGCAGGAGAAGGCTTCCGCGACAACGGCGCCGAGGGCAAGCTGATTGGCCTGCGCGACATCGGTGCGGTCCAGCCAGTTGGTCAGGCGACCGAGACCTTCGGTCTTCCAGTCGGCAGGCACAAAGCAGCCATAGCGCAAAATGGCGATGTTCATGGCATGCTCGCGGGCGTAGAAGCGGCACATCTCTTCGCCCAGCACCTTGGTCATCGGGTAGATATGGGTAGGAATGCAGGGCGTCTCTTCGTTCATCACGCGGCGGTCGCGCATGCCGTTGCCGTAGACCACCTCGCTGGAAGAGAAGACCAGCGCCCGAATGTCGTTGAGCAGCATGGCCCGCAGGACATTGTGGGTGCCGGTGACGTTGATGCTGTAGTAGTCTTCCTGGTTGCGGGCGTCGGCGGAGTTGCCGTGCAGAGCGACCGTGTGGATCACCGCCTCGCATCCACGCATCGCGTGAACGAGCGCCCCCGCATCGCGAATGTCGGCCTGCACGCTGTGGGAGCCGTCTGGGGCCGCCATCGGTTCGAGGTCGTAGAGCACAAGTTCGTGTTTTTCAAGGGCCAGTTCATGAATTAAGGCGGTGGCGAAGTTGCCGCGCGCGCCTGTAACGAGTATCTTCATCGTGGAGAGGGCCTTTCCTGTCGATTCGTTGACAGAGTCCGGGATGGGGGCGATGTTCCACGGCGAAGCGAGGAAATCCTGCCTACTCCCTTATACGCGCCGACAGGCGAGATATGTCGCAGAAGCGGGCGGGGATGTCTGCTATTCGAAAGCTCCCCGTCTGCGTTCCCGCTCCATGCCGATCAATACCAGCAGGGCGAGCACGGGGACGATGCAGAGCGAGACCCAAGCTCCCACCGGGAAGTGCCCTGATCCACGATGCAGAGAGAATAGAAGCCCATGCGTGACCCAATGTCCGAGAACGGCCAGGGCATACACCGGCACCATGATACCTGCTCTCCGTCCTGCTCTGTAAAGGAAAATACCTTCAAAATTGTATACGATGCTACATTTGAATGGAAATGGCCAGGCTTCCTAGTCGTGATATCGCAGGAGTTGCCAGTAATGGCGGTGAATGAGAGAGGCATGGAACCAAAAGGCTATGTTTGTTATCGAGCGGCGGAAACTGTCGAGATCGACGGAGATTTGACGAAGACGGTCTGGCAGACGGCGGCGTGGACGGACGATTTCGTGGACATCAAGGGCGATCTGCGCCCTCTTCCCCGCTTTCGGACACGCGCCAAGATGCTCTGGGACGATCGGTACTTCTATGTCGCGGTCGAGATGGAGGAGCCGCATGTCTGGGGCACGCTGACGCAGCGTGACAGCATCATTTTTCAGGACAACGATTTCGAGGTGTTCATCGATCCGGACGGCGACAACCATCTCTACTACGAGTTTGAGATCAATGCGCTCAATACGGTTTGGGATCTGCTGCTGGCGAAACCTTACCGGGACGGCGGGCCTGCCATCAACGGCTGGGATATCGCCGGGCTGAAGACCGCCGTGCAGGTGCAGGGCACCCTGAACGATTCGACGGATACGGACACGGGCTGGACGGCAGAGCTCGCGTTCCCCTGGGCGGCGCTGAAGGAGTGTACGCTCCAGTCCGCGCCGCCCTTGCATGGGGACCAGTGGCGGGTGAACTTTTCGCGGGTCGAGTGGCAGAACGACGTCGTCGAAGGCGCATACCGCAAAGTGGCAGGGACACGGGAAGACAATTGGGTGTGGTCGCCGCAGGGTGTGGTCGATATGCACCGGCCGGAAAGTTGGGGCTATGTGCAGTTCTCGACGGAGGCGGCGGGAGCAACGCCCTTCGTGCCGGACCCTGCCCTGCATGTACGGCAGCAGTTGATGCAGGTCTACTATCGCCAACGCGCCTATCGCAAAGAGCATGGGCGCTACGCGACTCACTGGTTCGAACTGGGCGAAGGCTGGCAGAACGGAAGCGGCGGCGCCTTGAGCCTGGAGACGACCTCCATCGGGTTTGTAGCGAGCGCGACATTGACGTTGCCGAACGGTTCGCAAGAGCGTTGGCGAGTCCAACAGGATTCGCGGCTCTGGTCAGAGCGAGAATAATAACACAAGGGAGACGGTATGAGCGGCGGCAACGACAAGAGAGAAGCGACTACAACGGGCGGTAAGATCAAGCGGCGTGATGTATTGAGAGGGGCGCTGGGAGCGGGAAACGCGGCGGTGACAGCGACGGCGGATGCGCAGGTGACGCCTGACGCCGATGCCGTGACCACCGCAGATTTGGCAGTGGCGGAGCGGCTGACAGGCCACCACTACACGGACGCCGACCGCACCCTGATGACCCGACGCTTCGCAGGGCTCCGCAGCTCTCTGACTGGCCTCCGGGCCATCGACCTCGGCACGACCGAGCCTGCCACTCACTTCGAGCCGCGCCTGCCGGACTTCAAAACGCCGCACGAGAAGACCGGCGCAACGCCCAGTGCTGTACGCCCTCCGAAGTTCGACGGCGATCTGCAGCAGTTGGCCTTCGCGACGACGACGGAACTGGCGCTGCTGCTGCGCACACGCAAAATCACCTCCGTCGCCCTGACCCGCATGTATCTGGAGCGCCTCAAGACCTACGGGCCGCGCCTGCACTGCGTCGTCAATCTCACCGAAGACCTCGCGATGCGGCAGGCGGAACGCGCCGACCGGGAGATCGCCGCCGGGCACTATCGCGGCCCGCTGCACGGCGTGCCCTGGGGCGGCAAAGATCTGCTGGCAACGAAAGGCATTCCTACCACCTTCGGAGCAAAACCTTACGAGCATCAGATCTACGACTACGACGCGACCGTCGTGGAGCGGTTGGAAGCGGCGGGAGCGGTGCTGGTCGCGAAGCTCTCGATGGGCGAACTGGCGATGGGCGATGTCTGGTTCGGCGGCCTCACCCGCAATCCCTGGAAGCCTGAACAGGGGGCCAGCGGCTCCTCGGCGGGACCGGGCAGCGCGACCGCCGCCGGACTGGTCGGGTTCTCCATCGGCACGGAGACGCTCGGCAGCATCGTCAGCCCCTCCGTGCGCAACGGCGTGACCGGACTGCGCCCGACCTACGGGCGCGTCAGCCGCTACGGCGCGATGGCGCTCAGTTGGACCATGGACAAACTCGGGCCGATCTGCAGGGGCGTCGAGGACTGCGCGCTCGTTCTAAACGCGATCTATGGCCCGGATGGTAAAGACGGCACGACGGCGGATGTGCCGTTCGGCTGGCATCCGCGCTCCGATCTCAAGAAGCTGCGCGTCGGCATCGATCAGGCTGCCTTCGATGCCGTCAAACGCAATGCCTCGCGCAGCAAAGTCTACGCAGAGGCGCTGGAGACGCTGACCAAACTGGGCGTGACGCCGGTCCCGATCACCCTGCCGAAGCAGAACGCCGCGTATGGCGCGCTGGCGGAGATCATCATCGACTCGGAGTCGGCGGCGGCCTTCCAGAAATTGACCGATAGCGGGCAGACCGCGCAGTTGGCGCAGCAGGACGCCGGAAGCTGGCCGAACACCTTCCGCCTGGGCTCGCTCATTCCCGCCGCCGACTATATCGCGGCGCTGCGGGCGCGACGGCAGTTGCAGGGCGAGATGGCGACGGTCTTCCAGAATATCGACTGCTATGTGACCGTCCCCTTCGCCGGACCGTCGCTGACCTATACCAACCTGACCGGCCATCCGACCCTGGTGACCCGGTGTGGAATGCTCGACGGCGTGCCGCAGTCCATCGAGTTTGTCGGCGACCTCTACCGCGAGTCGGCCATCCTGCGGCTGGGCTTCGCCTACGAACAGGCCACGACCTGGCATCACCAGTGGCCGGACATGACCAAAGTCACGGAAACAGCAACAAAATAGCCCCCTCTTTGTGAAGGAGGGAGCAACCAAAAGGCCCCCTCTTTGTGAAGGAGGGGGTTGGGGGAGGTAGCATGGGGGCATTGACTACGGAACAGACCGAGACCTTCCGCAAAGAGGGCTATCTGGTTTTCGAGAGCTTCTTCAGTCCCGAGGAATGTGAAGCCGTAAAGGCGGACATCGATGCATTGGAATCGGCGCGACGTAGCGGCGGGCCGAATCCCTGGCCGGTCGAATACTCGTCTCTGGGCGGGCT
>JAYUMV010000136.1:0-6230 GCA_043762265.1 Chthonomonadaceae bacterium
CCTGCCACCTGGGTCAGGAGTTGGAAGGTGCGCTCTGCGGCCCGGAAATCCGGCATGTTGATCGAGGTGTCTGCGCTAATGACGCCGACGAGAGTGACGTTCGGGAAGTCGAGCCCCTTTGCGACCATCTGGGTACCGATGAGGATGTCGGCGTCTCCCTCGCGGAATTCGCGCAGGATGCGGCTGTGCGCGCCCTTGCGGGCCGTGGTATCGCGATCCATACGGACGACGCGGGCAGAGGGGAAGATCTTCAAGACCTCCTCCTCGACTTTCTCCGTCCCGATGCCAAACGCCTTGACCTTCCCGCCTCCGCAGCTTGGGCAGGCCTGGGGGGCGCGACCGGAGTAGTCGCAGTGATGGCACTTCATCATGCGGTCGTAGGCGTGAAACGCCAGGGAGACGGCGCAGTTCGGGCACTTTGCCACCCATCCGCAGTCACGGCAGAGAACGAACTGCGCGTAGCCGCGCCGATTGAGAAACAGGATCGACTGCTGTTTGTGATAGAGACGTGCTCCCAACGCATCGGTCAGGCGGGAAGAGAAGAGGGCTTGCCGCTGTTTGAATTCGGCTCGAAGGTCTACGATCTCGACGGTGGGGAGCGGGCGATTGCTGATGCGATCGGGCATCGTGACGAGGATATACGGTTTCGCTGTCTCTTCCGTCGCCGCAAAGTAGCTCTCGACGGAAGGGGTGGCGCTGCCCAGTACCAGTGTTGCGCTGCTCAGGCGGGCGCGCTCCATCGCCAGCTCCTTCGCGTTGTAGCGCGGAGTCTTCTCCTGCTTGTACGAGGCCTCATGCTCCTCATCCACGACGATCAGGCCGACGTTCGCCACCGGTGCGAAGATGGCAGAGCGGGCTCCCACCACGATCTTTGCCTCGCCTCGCTGCATCCGTCTCCACTCATCGTGGCGCTCACCCTCGGAGAGTTTGGAGTGCAGGACGGCGACCTGCTCCCCAAAGCGCCCGATAAACACATCGACGACCTGCGTGGTCAGGGCGATCTCCGGGAGCAGCACGATGGCGCTGCGGTCGGCGGCGAGCGTGTGCGCGATGGCGTCGAGATAGACCTCCGTCTTGCCGCTTGCCGTGACGCCGAAGAGCAGAACCGTCCGCGCCTCTCCGCTCTGAATGGCGGCGTGGAGCACGGCTGCGGCATTTGCCTGACCGGGAGAGAGCACTGGCGCGAGCGTGCGTTTTGCACCGGCGTTGGCGGGAGCGCGCCTTACCACGAGTTCCGAGACAACGACCAACCCCTTATCGACCAGCCCTTTCAGGGAGGAGGGGCCCGCCTGCGCCTCGCGCAGCAGCTCCTCCCCCGGAACCGGGCCATGATTGCGGCGGGCATGAGCGACGAGTGCGTTGAGCAGTCGCTGCTGGGCTTCGCTGCGTCGCGCCGTTGTGAGCGAATCGGCCGCAGCGCCCAGCGCATAGCCTCGAACCTTCTTGGTCACGACCTGCGCCCGTGCGATCTCGTTCGTCTCGATAAACAGCCCACTCTTGATCAGGGCGGCATACGCGGCGGAAAAACTCGTAAGATTAGCGGTTTCGCGCAGGGTGTCGCGCTCGGCTTCGCCCCCCAGAGAGCGCAGCGTTTCGATCAGATGGGCCTGGGGAATCGAGCCGCCGACATCGACCCCGCGCAGCGAAGGGTCTTTGAGCACGACGCGGGTAGAGACATGTCCGCCCAGCACCGTCGGAACCACGCAACGGATCGCGTCCAGCAGGTCGCAGACGTAGTGTTCGCTCATCCAGCGCACCGTCTGCATCTGCTCGGCGTTGATGGTGATCGCATCTTCCACAATCGCCTGAATGTCGCGCAACTTTGGCGCGAGCGGGTCGGATAGCGGCAGCTTGCGGCGAGCATAGACGTAACCGAGTGTCTCACGGCCCGAGAAGTTGATCCGAACGCAGTCGCCCGCCTGCAGGGTGTTCTGCATCGCAGGCGGGACCCGATACGTATAGGTCGGCTGAAGGTCGGGGGCATCGACATCCACGACCAGGTCGGCGACATCGGCCTCGGCGTACTCTTCCCAGAGGCTATCGGAATAGGGGACCAGTTCCGGAGTTTGTGCAGAGGATTTACGCATCTTTCCCTTTGCGTTCATACTTCGGCTCAGTGCCGGCGTGGAGGCGCTGGATGTTGGCACGATGCTTATAGAGGGCCATCACACAGGCAAAGATCGCGAAGCCCAGGCGATAGTAGTCTCCGGGATAGAACAGCCACATCAGCGGCGCCAGGGAGAGGGCGGCGGCGATCGATCCCAGGGAAACGTATCGGAATGCCAGAAAGACCAGGCCGAAGAGACTACAGGCCCCCAACCCCACCTGCCAGGCGAGGCCATACAGTGCGCCAGCGCTGGTCGCGATGCCCTTGCCGCCTTTGAAGCCGAGGAAGATCGAATAGTTGTGACCGATGATCGCTAGAAGGGCAGCAGTGACGATAAGCCATTGAGAGTCCATATGGAGCGCGCGCGCGACCAACGGGGGCAACAGCCCCTTCAGTGCATCGAACACAAGCACCAATGCGCCCGCCGCCGGTCCACAGACGCGGCTCACATTGGTCGAGCCTATATTGCCGCTGCCGACCGTGCGAATATCGATGCCCTTCCACTTCAGGGCGAGCCAGAGGCCGAAAGGCAGCGAACCGAACAGGTAACTGCCAATGAACAAAACTGCGATCTGTAGACCTGAATTCATATTTCTATCTTTGCCCAACCCTGTAAAATTTGGCCTCGAAAATGCCCCTGATGTGTGCCATCGTGTCCTGTATTTCCCTATCGAAAACGGTTTCGTCCGCCAACCCAAGCAGGCGCGCCAGTGCCCTCCTAGGGGCGGCATCGGGCGGGAGAGCATCCTGCGACGTACCGGCCTGCAGCCACATCACATTGCGCAGGCGTGTCAGACGGCGGTAGGCCGCTGCCAACGTCGAGACCTCTTCGGCGGAGAGGAAGCGTTCCTGTTCCAGCGCTTGCAAAGCGGGAATCGTGCCCGGAACGCGCAATGCGGGAGAGGCCGATCCGTGCAGCAGTTGCAGTCGCTGGACGAGCCATTCGATGTCCGTCAGGCCGCCATGTCCGAGTTTGATGTCGCGGCTACGCTCGTTCGGTCGCAGGCGTTCGCTTTCGATCCGGCGTTTCATGGCCTGGACAGCGGCGTCCTCTTCTGAGGAGAGGCCATGTCCAAAGCTCTCTGCCTGTAGCAATGCGACCAACTCTGCGCCGACCTGGATATTTCCAGCTACTGCACGCGCTTTCACGGCGGCCTGCCGCTCCCACGTCTCGGCGTGCTGACGGTAGTACTCGGCGAACCCTGTCGGTGACAGGATCAAGGCGCCCTTCCTACCCCAGGGGCGCAGTCGCAGATCGATCTCGATTCGGGCATTGCGCGTCATCAGGGTCGCTGCCGCCGCGATCACACGTTCAACGAGACCGTTGACGAGTGCGAATCCCTCTGTATGCTGCGTTTCACTCTCTCCGTCCGACAGATTGCGGTAGGTGAAGAGCACATCCCAGTCGCTGCCATAGCTTACCTCCGCGCCGCCCAACTTGCCTAATCCTACGATCGCGACCTGTTTCAGGATGCGTTCGGCGAATTCAGGCCTGGCATGAGGTGCGATCAACGCTTCCGAACAGAGCGTGAGTAACGCCTCCAGAGTCGCCTCTGCCAGGTGTGTCAGAGCTGCGTTTGCCTGGAGATTGTCCCCAATGCCGCACAACTCCTCTGTTCCGATACGCAGCAGTTCGCGTTGATAGTAGCGGGCCAGCGCCTCTATTTTCGCCTCGTAGCCCCGTGCTCCCTGCAACCGGTGCTCAAGTTCCACTCCTACCTGAGCACGTGCTGCGGAGACGGACAAAATTGTGGTTTCCGTCGGCGAGGTGTCCGGACTGAGAATCGCTTCCAACCACTCCAGATGCCGGGTCAGTAGGCGCAGCAGGGGAGGGGAGCCTGCGGAGAGTTGGACCAGGCGTTCCAAAGCTTCCGGGCTGTCGTCGAAGGAGGCGTAGAGCTGGGCGCGGTTCGGCACCGCCAGCGCCATCGCCTCGACACCGGCCAGGGCGGCGTCTGGAGAGGCGCTGGCAGATGCCAGCGCGAGCAGTCGAGGCGCGATGGTTTTGAACTCTAGAGGCGTATCCGGGGGCATCCCCCCGAATTCGTTGCCGCGCATCGGCAGGATCAGCGCGTTCATTGCTGCCGGAATGTCGGTAAATCCTGCGGCGTGCAGGCGCGCATGCAAGGTCTCCTGTACCTGGGGCAACTCCAAGCTGTCCAGCAGAGCCGAAAGGTCGGTCCAGAGCGAGGGGGCCGACGCCAATACAGGAGGCGTGGTCACGGTCGCTCCATAGAACTCAGTCTCCAGATGGGCATGAACCCGATCGCGTCTCAGACGGAGGTCCGCCTCGAACGTTTCTCGATCTGTGTAACCCATGCGACGGGCGAGCCGGCTACGCTCCGCCGAGTCTTCCGGCGGCGGTAGGGTCTGGGTTTGGAAACCGTGAAGGAGTTGCAGACGATGCTCCAGATTGCGCAGAAAGATATAGTCTGCCGCGAACTCCTCCGATACCGACGGAGCTAAGAACGCGACGCACTTCAACCGTTGAAGAGCGGTCAGGGTATTGCCGGTTCGGAGCGATAATTCGGCGCCCCCATAGGCGAGTTGCAGACGCTGGACGGTAAACTCTACATCGCGAATGCCGCCATAGCCTGTCTTGACATTGGTATAGGTCTCGCCTTCTAGAGCGCACTTCTGCTCGATACGCCGTTTATTGGCGCGCACCTCTTCCAAAAACGTCTCGGAACGGTGCGGCCTATAGACAAAGGGCGTTATCATGGCCATGAACTCTACGCCGAGCCTGTCGCTGCCGCCCACAATGCGCGCTTTCAAGAGCGCCTGGAACTCCCAGGGTTCTGCCCAACTCTCGTAGTAGGCACGACAGGAGGCAAGGGAGCGCACCAGCGGTCCGAAACGGCCTTCTGGGCGAAGGCGCATATCCACGCGAAACACATGCCCCTGCGCAGTGTCGTCTGCGAGTGTACCGATCACCGACTGAGCGATGCGGCGCAGATAGGTTTCGGTGTCGAGTTTACGCCCTTCCGCAGTCATGACCTTCTCGGGCAGATCGTCGCCGGAGACGAAGATCAGATCGATGTCGCTGCTGTAGTTCAGCTCCTGGCCACCCAGTTTGCCCATGCCGATCACCGTGAGAGGCACGAGATCTAATTCTGGGGCCGTGCGTGCTCCGCCTGCAGGAGGAGGCGAGGATGCTGGCGCGGGTGCAAGGGGGACGGAGAAACGGGCGATCTCCAGGGCCTGTTGAATGCAGGCATCCGCGAGATTGGAAAATTCATGGGCGGTCTGTGGCATTTCGGCAAGACCGATAAGATCCCGCGCTCCGATCCGCAGCATTTCCCGAGCCTTCCAGCGGCGAAGCGCATCCCGTTTCAACTCTACTCGCTGACAAATACTGGTAAGGGAGGAGACTTCGCGGACAAACTGTTCGACCGATTTCGTGCTGCCGCCTACTCCGGGATTGGAGATGATTTCGAAATATTCGGGGTTGCGTACCAGCAGATCCGCGAAGTATTGGCTGCATCCGGTGACGAGACAGAAGAGGCGCAAGGAAATAGGATGGCTCACCAAGCTCTGGAGGTGGGAAATGGGAGTGCCGACCGCTGCAAACCAGCGCACAAAACTCTGGAGCGAACGATCCGGGTCCGGGCTTTCGCGCAGACTCTCGCTCAAAATCGGAAAGAGCGAGTCGAGATCGGTGTCAGAGATGCCGTTTCCAGCGAGGCTTAGCACGCGCTCCAGCGCCTGGGCCGGATCCGAAAGGCCGGTCAGTTGTAAGGATTCTAGGTCCATCTTCGATTCCCTGGTGTATCACGGCAAAAACCGCTGTGTGCCTGATCGAAAATTAATGGCGGCAATCTGACAAGGAGAGGTTTGGTATCGCCTTAGCCTCCACGTCTCAATCTGTAATTCCAGATCTATTATAGACGAATAGACCGGAAGGCGTTTGCCTTCCGGTCTATTCTGAGGAACCTATATCACGTATTGACGACTTATGTGGACTCTGTCTTCTTGAAGATCTTGTGTGTTCTAGTAACTCTTCACTGGCCAATCGAAACGAGAAACCGACCTGGATGCTTCCGAGATCCTTGTGGCGACTTGCGTCGAACTCCACATGGCCCCATAGTGGAAGCCCATCCTTAGAAAGGAGGTGATCCAGCCG
>JAYUMV010000137.1:0-6211 GCA_043762265.1 Chthonomonadaceae bacterium
GGCCAAATCCCCTTTTCGACCCAGCCAAGGCATTCGGCAAGTCCACTCTCATTCATGGAGCAATCTCACTATGTCACGCACATCGAAATCTTCTCTCACCCAACCCCTTCAGGCCTCTAATGTCGGCCCTATGTCCGGACGCATGAACATGAACCGACGGACGGCTCTCCTGTTCTCTACCTTCGCAGTCCTCAGCCTGGTCGGGGGCGCGCTGCTCACCGGTTGCGGAGGCGGCAGTAGCCCGTCCACCGGGGGAGGCGGGACAGGAGGAGGAGCAGGAAACGGCACCTTCAGTGCGACCTTCTCCAATGTGGCCAGCACGAACGCGACCACCTCGGCGTTTCAGGCGACCACCGTTCAGCCTCTGACCAGCACCGGCGCCTTTACGCTGTTCAACGTCACCGGAACCCGAATCGCCGGGACCACTTCGCGCACCTTCGCCCTCAGTCTGGCGGAGAATGGCCCCATTCAGGCAGGCAAGACCTATACGTTCTCCGCTACCGGTGTCGCCAGCGCCAACACGCTCACCTATACGGATACCGACCTGGGTACCGCTCACGTCTGGCTCGCCAGCGGAGGCAGTGCGATTGTGGATAGCATCACGGGCAAAAACTACAAACTGCGCCTGATCGATGTCACCTTCATCACCGGCGCCGACAACACCTCCGGTTCGACCGGCAGTTTCACCGTCAACGGCGCTGCCAACGTGACCCTGCCCTAAACGACAAAGGCGTCCGGCTTCACTCCATGTCTTTTCTGGACGGATAAGGTTCTTTCATCCGCCGGCAAAATGGTCGTTTGACCGGGCGACCTAACCCCCCGCCCCCTTCCCGACTTCGTTCGCTTCGCTCACCGGGAAGGGGGTGCCCCAACACGTACTTTCCTTCGTGTACTTCCCCGTGTTTCGGGTTCCCATTATCCTTGTGCATTCCCATTCACAAGCCTATACCATCGGCCATAGGAGGTGTTTACGCGCCTGTTTACCCTATCATCCCTCGAAGTCCGGGGAACTACTCTCCTGCTTCCAGGAGATAGCGTGAGAAGACCTGTTCCACCCAGTCGAGGAGGCCGGGGAAAGCCGCTGTTCCCTCCTGTCGGCGTGCCCGTAACGCAGGGCAACCCAGGCGGCACGCCATAGTCCGGCGCGCTCTCCAGAGCGATCTCCTCGATCAACTGGCCCCGGAGTTTGAGCACTCCCTCCTCCAGAACCATATTCATCGGGGCGGCGCCTGCCGAGTCCCAGAGATAGCCTTCAGTACGGGTCAGCATGGACATGGAGAACGACGCGAACTGCCGCAGTTCCGCAGAAAATCGGAGAGATTCGTGCGGGCAAGCGCCAGGGCTCTCGTTGCGCAACTCGAAAGCCGAACCGTACCATTTGCAGGCCACCCCCAGTGCAGTATGATAACCCGCTTTGAGATGATGCAGCGGCGTCTCTCGGAACCAGTAGGTATCGACCTGGCGCAAGCTCTTATGGTAGAGAGCCGCCATCTCCGGATGCTGCCGGAGCAGATCGGGAACACATACTTTCAGGCATTGCATCAACCTGGCGTTCATTCGCGCGCGAACCCATGCCCAGGCGTAGGAAGGCTGCTGGCTGCGCAGGCTGTTGAGATAGGCTTGTAACTCTTCCGGCGACTTTTTGGCCTCCCCCTCCAGAGAAAACGTCTCTATGGTGGGTGCAAGTGCCTCCCAACTCTGCTCGATAAAGAAAACGGCAGCAGTGGAGAGTTGCTTTTTGGCGCTGCGCTTATGATCCATTTGGGCGTGATCTACCGAGCTGGAAAGCGAAGTCAGTTCGCAGCGCTGTTGCGCCTCCAGCTTTGCAAGAATTTCATGTAATGGCTCGTAGGACATTGTTAACCTGAGGACGGGTAGAAGCATGGGAAGGGAAGGTCTGGCCGGGATCGGAAATGACTGCCGTTCCCCTGCCGTGCCCCATCCCCGGCGGTTTTCCGGTGCGATTGTACGTGAGATAAACTCACTGCCATAGAAGATTGGCGAGTCACTCGTTTGTCAGCAGGATTTCCGGTTTTGTGGTACAAAGTAAGAGGAAGAAGCAAAAGTGATAATGGATACTCGCTGAATCGAATTTAGCTGCGCTGGCCCTGCGCGGTAACGATTGGCCTTGACAGATCGTAGGCAGATGTGGTACTCTAGCGTTTCGTGCTTCAGATTAGGAGGGTACTCCGTTGAAAGAAATCCAGGGCCGCACCAAGCAAACCCACCACATTAGTGAAATCCCCAGCCTCGTTGAACTTCAACTCGATTCTTATCAGTGGTTTCTCGAAGAGGGTCTCCACGAACTGTTCGCAAGCTTCTCGCCAATTTACGATTTTACCAATCAAACCTCGATCTCTCTGACCGACTTCACGCTCGGCGAACCTAAGTATTCGCTCGAAGAGTGCCGAGATCGAGACATGACATTCGAGGCCCCGATCAAGTCCAAAGTCCTGCTGAAACAGGCCAATAAGGAAGAGATCGAAAGCGAAGTCTACCTCGGTGACCTGCCGCTGATGACGGACAAAGGTACGTTCATCATCAACGGCGCGGAGCGCGTCGTCGTCAGCCAGTTGGCGCGTTCGCCCGGCGTCTATTTTAAAGACAGCCTGGACTTCTCCGGCAAAGTGCTCTTTTTCGCCACCATCATCCCGCAAGAGGGCGCATGGGTCGATGTCGAAACCGACAACAGCAGTCAGGTCACCGTCCGTATCGGTCAGACCCGCAAGTTCCCGCTGACGACTCTGCTGCGCGCTCTCAACGCTTTCCCGCAGGCCTGCCTGCCGCTGGAGATGCCGATCCACGAGATCCTGGAGCGTTCCTGGATCTACAAGACGGTCGAAGCGTTCGACGAAGAAGGCAAACAGCTTCCTTCGGTCACCGAGAAGGACTTCTTCCTGGCGATGCGCATCAAAGAGCCGATCATCGACAAGAAGACCGGCGAGATCGTCGCAGAAGAGGATGCCCTCGCGACCGAAGAGTTCCTGAAAGAGTTGGCGGAGAAGATCGGCGAAAAGACGATCATCAAAGTCTATAGCCGCATCAACAATACCACCGACATCCTGAATATGTTCTCGACCCGTCAGACCCTGGTCAGCCCCGATCCCGAGCACCTGCTGCACAAGCGGCCGGTCTACGAGATCGTGGACGAAAAGGGCAAAACGCTTGTCAAGCCGTATCAGCTGATCGCCGATAAGACCACCGCCAACGCCGTTGCCAAGCACATCGCGAAGCTGCCGACCGCGGAACTCGAAGTCCTGGCCGTCAACAAGTATGTCGAAGCGACCCTTGATCAGGACGTGGCGACCGATACCGACTCGGCGATGCTGGACATCTATCGCAAGATCCGTCCCGGCGACCCGGCCACGCTGGAATCGGCCCGCAGCCTTGTGCAGAACATCTTCTTCGACGCCCGCCGCTACGATATGGCGAAGGTCGGTCGGTATAAGATGAACAAGAAGCTGGGCTCACGTCTGCCCCTGGGCGCCCGTGCGATGACCAAGGAAGACCTGATCAGCATCCTGCGCTACATCATCAACTTGAACGCAGGCGAAGGCACCACCGACGACATCGACCACCTTGAGAACAAGCGTATTCGCTCCGTCGGCGAACTGCTGGCGTCGCAGTTGCGCATGGGCTTCCTCCGCATGGAGAAGGTGGCCAAAGAGCGCATGACCAGTCTCGACAACGACAACATCATCCCGCAGGTGATTCTGTCGGTCAAGCCGATCAGCGCGTCGATCAAGAGCTTCTTCGGCTCCTCGCAGTTGTCGCAGTTCATGGATCAGACCAACCCGCTCGCCGAACTGGTCTCCAAGCGGCGTCTGTCGGCCCTTGGGCCGGGCGGTCTCTCCCGCCAGAGCGCCAAGCTCGAAGTCCGCGACGTTCACGAAAGCCACTATGGCCGCATCTGCCCGATCGAGACCCCAGAAGGCCCGAACATCGGACTGATCGGTTCGATGGCCGTCTTCGCCCGCGTCGATGTCTACGGCTTCCTGGAGACGCCCTACCGTAAGGTCCACAACGGCACCGTCACCAACGACATCGAGTGGATGACCGCCGACATCGACCACAAGTACCATATCGCGCCGGCCAACGTGAAGTCGGACGACCACGGCAAGATCTCCGAAGCCGAAGTGCAGGTGCGCTTCGAGGGCTCTTATCCGCTCGTCAAGCCGAACAAAGTCCAGTATATGGACGTAGCGCCGGTGCAGTTGATCTCCGTCGCGACCGCCTGTATCCCGTTCATCGAGAACGACGAGGCGACCCGCGCCCTTATGGGCGCGAACATGCAGCGACAGGCCGTTCCGACCCTGCGTCCGGACGCTCCGCTGGTCAAGACCGGCATGGAGCGCCGCGCCGCCGTCGACTCCGGCGCGGTCATCTGCGCCCGCCGCAGCGGAATCATCAGCCGCGTCACCGCCGATCAGATCGACGTGACGACGCCCGAAGGCCGCATCGACAGCTATCGGCTCATCAACCTGCTGCGCTCCAACAACTCGACCTGTATCACGCAACGCCCCATCGTCAATAAGGGACAGCGCGTGCGCCAGGGCCAGGTGCTGGCAGACGGCCCCTGTACCGACATGGGCGAGCTCGCGCTCGGTCAGAACGTGCTGGTCGCCTTCATGCCCTGGGGCGGTTACAACTACGAAGACGCCATTCTGCTCTCCGAGCGGCTGGTGCGGGACGACATCTTCACCTCGATCCACATCGAAGAGTTCGATATCGAAGCGCGCGACACCAAGCTCGGGCCGGAAGAGATCACCCGCGACATCCCGAACATCGGCGAGGACATGCTCAAAGACCTCGACGAGAACGGCGTCATCCGCGTGGGCGCCGAAGTGCGACCGGAAGATATTCTGGTCGGCAAGGTCGCTCCCAAGGGACAGGGCGAACTGACCGCAGAAGAGCGCCTGATTATCGCGATCTTCGGTAAGAAGGCGGAAGAGACCCGCGACGTCTCCCTGCGCGTCCCGCACGGCAACGGCGGCCGCGTCGTAGATGTCAAGGTGTTCAGCCGCTTCAAGTACCAGGGTTCGCGTGACAAACGCATCTACAACTACTGCAAACGCCCGGATGCTTCCATGCGCGACATGGAGGACGGCGATCTGCTGCGCCTCGCCCCGGACGAACTGCCCGCAGGCGTCAACATGCTGGTTCGCGTCTATATCGCCCAGAAACGTAAGATCATGGAAGGCGATAAGATGGCTGGCCGACACGGCAACAAGGGAGTCATCTCCAAGATTCTGCCGCAGGAGGATATGCCCTTCCTGCCGGACGGAACGCCGGTTGACATCGTCCTGAACCCGCTCGGCGTGCCTTCGCGTATGAACATCGGGCAGATCCTCGAAACCCACCTGGGTTACGTGGGCCGCCACATGGACTGCACCTTCGTGAACCCTGCTTTCGAGGGGTCCACCGAGCGTGAGATCCGCGACCAGATGGAGCGCCTGGGACGGTACTTCCGTCAGAGGGCGCTGGCGAACTACGCGAACAGCGAACTCCACCTCGGCATGACGTTCGACCTGAACACCGACGCCGAAGTGATGTTCGATGAGATCCGCGCCCACCTGAAAACGCTGGATGTCGAAAGCATGGAGGCCCTGGCTAAGTTCGTGGCCGCTCCGACCACCGTGGAACTCCCGGCGCTGACCGGCGAGACCGAGGGTGACGAGACCGAAGAGGCCGCTCTGGTCCCACTGGCATCGTACGACATCGAGCAGATCATCGACAAGATCCGAACCAATGTCTGGGCCCGCGTCGGCTACGAGCCGCTGACAGGCAAGACCTACATTCGCGACGGTCTGACCGGAGATCAGTTCAATATGCCCGTCACGGTCGGAGTGATCTACATGCTCAAACTCGCCCACCTCGTGGACGACAAGATCCATGCCCGCTCGACCGGTCCCTACTCTCTGGTCACGCAGCAGCCCCTCGGCGGTAAAGCGCAGTTCGGCGGCCAGCGGTTCGGAGAGATGGAAGTCTGGGCACTCGAAGCCTACGGCGCTGCGTATATGCTTCAGGAGATCCTGACGATCAAGTCGGACGACGTCCTGGGGCGCGTGAAGACCTACGAGAGCATCGTAAAGGGCGACAACATCCTGGAACCCGGCGTACCGGAATCGTTCAAGATCCTGGTCAACGAGCTTCAGAGCCTGGGCCTCAAGGTGACTGTCCTGGACGAACAGGACAAAGAGATCGATCTGCG
>JAYUMV010000138.1:0-8967 GCA_043762265.1 Chthonomonadaceae bacterium
CGCCCGCCCAAGTGGACTGATTTGCCGCGAAGTTCGGTGGGAACGCCGGGAGCCGTGCGCGGGAAATAGGGATCCGCCGCCATCTCCAGGTCGGAGAGGCTGTAGGGATAGCCGTCCAGGGGATCGTTGTTCTGCTGCATGTCACTCACCGACTGATCCGGTGTCTTGCCCCAAAGGTAGTTCAGCGGGGTTGGGGTGTCTGTGCGGCCGAATCGGAGCATCCAGTAGCGGGCGACGGGTGGGTTCGGCTCTGAGGAGATCGCCTGAGCTACCTGGGGCAGTGTGCCCATCGCACCCTCAACACTGGGGCAGTTCCAGATCTCAAACGAGCCTGTGTATGGCTGCAAAACGATCTCTGCCCAACCGCTGCGGAAGTCCGGAACAGGCCAGCCGACCCACGGATGGTAGCCTCCCGGCAGCGACGACTTGAGATCCTTGCGGTCGGGCAGATGTTCGTCGTAGTCCTGCAAATAGAGCGCCATCGCCGTCCCGATTTGACGTAGATTGGAGAGGCAAGCCGTCTGCCGCGCCTTCTCGCGCGCCTGTGCAAAAACCGGAAACAGAATAGCGGCGAGAATCGCGATAATGGCGATGACGACAAGCAATTCGATCAATGTAAAACCGGGACGGCGCATGACTCTGCCTTTCGTTCGAGGCCGCAAACTACAGGATCTTACACGCTTCGTCAAACATCAGGCGGGGATTGCGTGGGTAGAGCGTGCTGTCATCTCCATAACCGAGATTGCAAATGAAGTTGACCTTCCATTTGCCATCAGGAAAAAACTCAGCATCCACTTTGTTCGCGTCGAAGCCGGACATTGGGCCGCAGTCGAGGCCTTGAGACCGAGCAGCCAGGATAAAGTACCCGCCTTGCAGCGAACTATTGCGAAACGCTGTTGCCTGAATGGCCTCTGGCTTGCCAACAAACCAGACGCGTGCATCCACCGCAGGATAGAGTTCCGGTAACTTCTCATAAAACTCGACATCGTACGCGATCACCGCGACCACAGGCGCCGTTCGCGACTTTTCAACGTTGTTCGGTGCAAGCGTCGGAAGGAGTCGCGCTTTGGCTTCGTCGCTGCGAAGGAACAAAATTCGCATCGGACAGGAGTTGGCGCTCGTCGGCCCCCATTTACACAGGTCGTAGATCGCATGCAGTTGCTCATCGGAAACCGGTTTCGGCAGCCAGCCGTTGTAGGTACGCGCCTCACGAAACAGCAGGTCGAGCGCTGCAGTATCGAGCGTTTCGGGGCTCTCATCGGTAGTGGGTGTAAGGGACATCAAAGTTACCTCCGGAGGAATATTGGGCACGGTACTGCGAAATATGTCAGCGGACTCATAATCGTCTGCCTGCAGGACGACAATGATACTACGCTTACGCTATAATAAAAGTATTCGGGATGTTCAGACCGTCGTAAAATTGCTCTGCGCTTTGCAGAGATCGGTCTGCTCCTTGCAGAGATCGGTCTGCTCCTTGCAGAGATCGAAATTTCGCTCTGCTTCTGGCGGCGATACAGATAGGTACGGGGACAGGAGATGGGCATGGGTTCAGGAATTCATTTACCGCGTCGCAATTTTGTCGGAATTGGCCTCGGCGGAATGCTGGCCGCTCTGACGGGCATCGACCAGAATGCCTCCGCCGAACGCGCCGTCGGGACCGGTAAGGCGAAGCAGGTACTAGTCCTTTTCGAACAGGGCGGCGTGTCCCAAATGGATACCTGGGATCCCAAGCCGGACGCTCCTGCCGAACACCGTAGCCCGTTCAAGACCATTAAGACGAATGTTGGCGGAGTCTTCTTTACGGAGTTGTTGACCAAAACCGCTCAAGTCGCGGACAAGCTGACGGTCGTACGCTGCATGACGCAGCCAACCCCGGGCATCGGCAACTCGCATCCCAAAGGCTCGCAGTATATCTTCTCTGGCGAGGCGCCCGGCGGCCCGGTGGAGATGCCCGACATCGGCTGCGTCGTCGCGCACCGTGCAGGCACCGATGCTCTCTATCTCCCTTCCAACATTCTGTTGCCCGGTAATAGCGAGCAGGCTCCCACCTCTCAGGTCGGCTTTCTTCCCCCCGGTTACGCGGTTTTCAAGACCGGCGGCAGCCCCGCTTCCCCCAACTGGAAGGTGCCGAATCTGGGTCTCGCTGCAGGGATCGACGAGCGCCGCTTTAAGGATCGTCGCGACTTGCTCAGTTCTCTTGATGTCGGATACGTTAATGCCGGACGCTCGAAGGACGTGGAAGCGATGCGCGCGCTGATGGGCCAGGCCGCCGATATGCTCACGAACCCTCTCACACGGAAAGCGTTCGACCTTGAATCAGAGCCTGCCGCCGTGCGCGAAAAGTACGGCATGGGTCATCGCGGACAGTGCTACCTGCTCGCCCGCAAGCTGATCGAATCGGGCGTTCGTTACGTCACCGTCGATGCCCGCGAGCCCATGAACTCCTACCGCGACGGCCAGCCTGTTCGTTATGACGGCGGCAATAATATGAACTGGGATCACCACGACGCCATCTACGCTGCCGGCAACACCAATATCAAAGGGGGAGGCGCGGGCGCGGGGCGCTTCGGCATTCAGACCTGGCCGATGATGGGATCTACGGATCAAGCCTTCGCTGCCCTGATCGAAGATATGCACCAGCGTGGCCTGCTGGCGGAGACCCTGGTCTGCTTTGTGACCGAGTTCGGACGCACCCCTCACATCAACGAGCGCCAGGGCCGCGACCACTGGACGCACTCGTTCAGTTTCGCCTTCGCTGGCGCGGGAGTTCCGGGCGGTCAGGTCGTCGGTTCCACCGACCGCGATGGGGGCTACATCACCAGTTCGACCGCCTACACCATCGAAGACTATGCCGCCACCATCTACGAGAAATTAGGCATCGACCGCTCCAAACCGATCACAACCCCAACCGGTCGGCCCATCTTTCTCGCCTCCAAAGGCAAACCTATCGTAGAACTCTTCTGACCCGACAAGTAAGACACGAGGCACAGTATGCGTTTTCATCAAACCGTTGGAATAGCCAGCGTCTTCCTTGGCCTGGCAAACCTGGCAGGAGCAACCCCACCGGCCGGAAGCAAGACGTCGGTTGTTTCGGAGTTGCCGGAACGCATCTCAGTCTACCCAACCGAGGTGAAACTGGAAAGCCGCCGCGCCTACCGTCAGTTTGTCGTTACAGGCTACTTTCATGGGGA
This sequence comes from Chthonomonadaceae bacterium, assembly GCA_043762265.1. GTDB lineage: Bacteria > Armatimonadota > Chthonomonadetes > Chthonomonadales > Chthonomonadaceae > JANXLO01. Next base: position 3,192 of record JAYUMV010000138.1, read on the forward strand.
AGCGCGGGATCTGACGCAACAGGCGGTGATTAGATCCACAAACGCGCATGTCGCGACCATCCGTGGAAGCCGTGTGCTGGCAGCCAGCGATGGGAAGGCGGGGCTTGTCGTGGCGATCGGAGGGCGAACGGTACAGATTCCGGTGACGGTTACCAATTCCAATGCGCCGGACCCCGTACAGTTCAAGTTTGAAACGCTGGCAATTTTGACGAAGCAGGGCTGCGCGACCGGATCGTGCCACGGCTCTCCTCATGGCAAAGGCGGCTTCTCGCTTTCGCTTTTCGGCTATGACCCCCATATCGATAGCGTTTCGCTGACGCGCGACGGCTTCAATCGCCGGCTAAACGTGATGGAGCCGACCGACAGCCTCATCATGAAGAAGCCGCTTCTCGAGATTCCCCATGTCGGAGGCAAGCGCCTGCGTAAAACCGACGCCGGTTACACCGTGCTGCGCGACTGGATCTATGAAGGCGCGCATGTTGATCTGCCGAAAGCCGACTGTACCAGGATCGAGATCACGCCTGGAACCAGTCGACTGCTGCATGCGCCGAACCTCAAACAGCAGTTGAGCATACTCGCCACCTATTCGGACGGTTCCACGCGCGATGTCTCCGCGATCGCCACCTACGAGAGTTCGAACCCTAATCTCGTCAAGGTCGAACCGGACGGGCTGATTACGGGCATCGAGCGCGGCCAGGCTGCCGTCAGCGTCCGCTATCTCGATAAGTTCGAGTCGGTTTTTGTGACGGTGGTGCAGGATGTGCCGGGTTTTACATGGAGCAATCCCCCCGAAAACAATCTGGTAGACAAGCTCGTCGATGCGAAACTGAAGCAGTTGCAGTATCTTCCGTCCGGGATCTGTACCGATAGCGTTTTCCTGAGACGGATCTATCTCGATCTGACGGGCCTGCCGCCCACGGCCGCGCAGGTCCGAGCGTTTCTTCAGGACAAGAACTCCGGCAAGCGTGCGCAGTTGATCGATGTGCTGCTCAACTCCGAGGAGTTTGCCCGCTTCCAGGCCCTCAAAAAGGCCGACCTCATGCGTATCTCTCCGCGCACCCTCAAGGCCGGTCGCGCCGACCTATTTGCGCAGTGGCTCGTCGATGCGTTCCGCAAGAATATGCCCTATGACCAGTTTGCGCGCACCTTACTGACCGCGACCGGAGATACCCTTCAGGTGGCGCCTGCCAACTACTTCGTCGCGATCCCCACCATGGAAGAGCGGACAGAGATGACCGCGCAACTCTTTATGGGCACACGCGTCGAGTGCACCAAGTGCCACAACCACCCCTTCGAAAACTGGACGATGCGGGATTACTACAGCATTGGCGCTGTCTTCGCGCGCACGGAAGTCACCAAGACGGGAGTAGTGCAACTCGCCACCACCGGAGAAGTGCAGCACCCCACCACCCACGATGTGATGGCTCCCTGGGGCAGCGTCGCTGGATCGGCTCCTACCGACCGCCGCGCGGCCTTCGCGGCCTGGTTGACCAAACCGGGCAATCCTTTCTTCGCACGAGTCGAAGTCAATCGCATGTGGGCGGATCTCATGGGCCGTGGAATCGTCCATCCGATCGACGATTTCCGCTCTTCGAATCCGCCCGCGAACGCGCCGCTGCTCGACACCTTGGCCCAGGAGTTCGAGCGTAGCGGCTATGACCGCAAACAGATCCTCCGCCTGATCGCCAACAGCCGCACCTATCAGGCGGATACCCAGCCCAACAAGTTCAACCAGACCGACGAAGCCCTCTTCTCCCATGCGCGTATCCGCATGCTGACGGCAGAGCAGTTGAAAGACGCCATTGGACTGACGACGAGTTCCCTCCTGCCTCCGGCAGAGTTCGCGGCAGCGGAGCAGAAGCTGCGGGAGAGAGTCGCGGCGGACGGCGGCAAGTCTATGCCCATGAAGGCGGAGTTGACCCGCATGGAGGAGCGCATGCAGTACGCCACGCAGCGGCCCTATCCGGAACCGTCGGCCTTTAACACGACCTTCGGCCAACCCCAACGCGAAACCGCGTGTACCTGTGAACGACAGAGCGCCCCCACCCTTCTGGAAGCTCTCGAACTCCTGAACGGCGGCACCGCTCATCAGATGGCGGAGGTCGGCGCACGACACTATGCCGGGATGACCGACCCTGCGCTGATCGAAGAGCTCTATCTCTCTGCCCTCTCCCGGTTCCCTACCCCGAAAGAGCAGGAGATCGCGCAGCGGTTCCTGTCGAAAGCCTCGAACCGGGAGAACGCTGTCACGGATCTGGTCTGGACCGTACTCAATACCCAGGAGTTCCTGTTCCAACACTGAGCGCGGAGGAGATCGTAAATGCCTTTGAAAACGCTGGGGGCGGTTCTGGCCGCACTGTATCTCCTCTGGACGACGGGAGCGCAGGCCGATGTCAGTTTCTCGCATGAGATCGCGCCGATCCTGCTGAAGCGCTGTACGGGCTGTCATGGGGAGCGATCTAACCAGGGGGGCTATCGCGCCCACAACTTTCAGAGCCTCCTGAAGGCGGGCGCGTCCGGATTAGCGCCCATCGTCGCGGGCAAGCCCACGGAATCGGTCCTCTTCCAACGGATAGTGACGAAAGTCGAACAGATTCGGATGCCTAAGAGCGATGATCCGCTCTCCGCTGCCCAGATCGCTCTCGTCCGCCAGTGGATCATAGAGGGCGCAAAATTCGACGCCACCGACAAAACCGCTCCTCTCACCAGTCTGCTCGGCCCTCGCGAGCATCCCGCTTCTCCGGCTGCCTATCGATCTGCCGTGCCTGTGATGGCGGTCGCCTTCGTTCCTGGTGGTAAAGAGATCGCGGTCGGGGGATACTATGAGGTCACCGTTTGGAACGTAGAGACGGGCGCACTGGTCAAGCGATGGCAGCGCCTGCCCGAACGCATCCAGGCCCTGGCGTTCAGCAAAGACGGCAAGACACTGCTGGTCGCAGGCGGCACGCCGGGAGAGTACGGCGAAGTTTCCCTCGTCGATACGGAAACAGGGAAACGCACGGCGGTCCTGGACACCTTCAACGACATCGTTCTCACGGCTGCTTTCAGTACGGACGGCAAGCGCATCGCCGCTGGGAGCGCCGATGCCGCCGTGCGTGTCTACGACACTACGACCCACAAACGCCTCTGGACCGCGAATGTGCATTCCGATTGGGTTACAGGCGTCAGCTTCAGTTTCGACGGCCAGTTTCTCGCCAGTTCCAGCCGCGACATGACGGTAAAGGTCTACGAAGCCGAATCGGGCAGCCTCTACACTACTTACAATGGCCATAACCGCCAGATCGGACACTACCAGGGGCATGCTCCGGTGTACGCCGTGCAGTTTGCGCCAGACAAACTTCTCGCCTACAGCGCTGGCGGTGGACAGTGGATCCAGGTCTGGAACCCGATTCAGGTCAAGGCCGAATCGGGCGACGCCGGGGACATGGAAGAACGCTTCGCCAAACAGGGCCACACCCAATATATTCTGCACGGATTTACCAGGGAGGTTTTTGGTCTCCTGGTCCGCGGAGATCAGATCTTCGCGACTTCCGCCGATGGAATGGTAAAGCAGTTCGATGCTGCTACTTTCACCAGCGTCCGCACCTTTCAGGGCCATAGCGATTGGGTCTTCGGTCTCGACTATGACGCTCCCAACCATCGCCTCACCACCGGCTCCTACAATGGGGAAGTGCGCGTATGGGACACCCAGACCGGAAACCCCTTGCTCTCCTTCGTCGCCCAACCGGGACACGAACACAAGATCGCCGCAATCTCGGACAATCTATTGCTGAAACGGCCACAACTCTCTAATTAGTGAATCTACCCTTCTGCGGGAACTCCGAAGGCTCTAACACTGTTCAGGCATGTATCTGATCGGCCGGAGGAGAGACGGAGATGGACAAGAAGAGTACGGCAGACGCGCCCGAAGTACGGGCCGCCTGCCACCACATGAAACACAACGTTCAAGCCCTCGCGGAAGGCGCCCTGAAGGGACCGCTGCGCTGGTACACCCAGATGCACTGCTCATACTGCAACCAATGTGGCACGTCCTTGCAAACACTTCGTACCGCGGAAGAAGCACTCTTCGCGATCAACGAATAGGTTCGGGCGGTATTCTCCTACTTGGGCGCGTCGGTTCGGAATGTCGAGGCAGGGAGATTGTCGCTGTTCCACAGGTTGACGACCGGATAGTTGGCCCACCCGAACCTCACCATGGTCGGTTCCACGACTTGCGGCGAAGAGACCAACACGGTATTTTTTCCCTGAATGACGGCGTCGGCATTGTAGAACTTCCCGTCTTGACCAGCGACGGTAAATCCGACCAGTTTGCCGGCAGGAACCGACACGCCCTCTTCATCGAGTGCGAGCGCTTTCAATCCGGTTCCTACGCTGCTGAAGCGCAGTTCCGCTTTGCCGTCGTGTACGCGCATCGATTTGTAGAGCGGACCGTTTGCAATAATCTTTTCGCCGTAGGCGATGTTGCGGGCGAGGAGCGCCAGGCGCTGCCCGACCGGCTCTTTGTGTTTCGGGTGAATATCGCCGGCAGTGCCTACATCGGTGATGACGGCCATACCGACCTTCGGCAATATCTCGGTGGTGTAGAGTTGTGCTTCGCGGAGGTGCGCCCACGCCGGATCGGTCGGCTCGGCGCTGAGAGCCATATAAGGGGCCAGCTGCACCAGCAGAAACGGCATATCCCGAATGCCCCAGTCCTCCCGCCAGTTCTTGATGAGCGTCGGCATCAGGGTGCGATACTGTTCAGCCTTTCCCGCGTTGGATTCCCCTTGATACCAGAGAAAGCCTTTAACGGTGTAGGGAGTCAGCGGTGCGATCATCGCATTGTAGAGTTCGGAATAGCGCCACAGGTTTGGGCGGCCGGGAGCAGGTTTGCCTGCCGCTTTCGCCTTCTCGACGGCCGCCGGATAGTCCGCGATCTGCTTGTCAAACCGAGCACGGGCCGCGCTATAGTCGTCCACAATCGGCCTCAGGACCGGATTGCCCGTCAGTTCCGCCTCGCGTGTCCACGATTCCGCAGGCGTTCCTCCCCAGTAAGTTTCGATCAGGCCGACCGGCACATTACGCGCCTTCTGGAGATCGCGGGCGAAGTAGTAGGCGACCGCACTGGAGCCGCCGACCGTGTCCGGGGCGCACTCCACCCAGGTCGCTTTGACACTGTCCAGCGGCTGGTCCGAGCGCGCTTTGTTCACAAGAAAGATCCGTATATTCGGGTTTGCCGAGTTCGCGATAGCCTTATCGCCTTCGAACGCTCCGCGCAGTGCAAACTCCATATTCGATTGCCCGCTGCAGACCCACACCTCTCCGACCAGAATGTTTTTCAATTCAATGTCGTTCTTGCCCTTGACCGAGAGTGTGAAGGGTCCTCCTGCTTTGAGCGGCTTCAGCATCACCGCCCACTTACCGTCCGCGCTCGCAGTCGTGACACCTGTCTGGCCCTGAATCGCCACCGTCACTTTCTCGGCCGGATCGGCCTTACCGAAAATGCGTACTGGCGTCTGCTGTTGCAGCACCATGTTGTCGGAGATCACCGAGGACAACGACACGTCCGCCCGTGCGCTCCCTCCCAACCCTCCGAACAGCGCGCCCGCAACGGCGGCAATGATACCCATCTTCGTTCCCCATTTTTGCAGCATATCCTATCGCCCTCCTCCCTAAGTTGAATCAGCATTTCGGATCGAGACGCCTCTTTTCCTGCCTCAATTTCGTTCACGCCCCACAACCGGCGGCTTCTGAAAAAAGCTTATGGCGGTTACGTCAGAGCCTATGCTATAATCAT
>JAYUMV010000139.1:0-3133 GCA_043762265.1 Chthonomonadaceae bacterium
GATGCGGCCTACCAGACGGCCGCGACCGCCTTTCTGGGGGCATCGCCGACCGATCCTGCCTATGTGCGCATGGAGAGTTCGCTGCTCAAGGCTTTTTCGGGCCTGCCAAAACTGACACCTCCGGCAGCGGCGGCAAGCAACGGCCCACGCCTCTTCGAACTCCGCACCTATGCCAACCCTACCGACAAGACCCATACGCGCAAAATCGCCGCCTTCAACGACGCCGAGATCGCCGTGTTCCAGCGAGCAGGCTTCCAAACGGTCTTTTTCTCCGAGGCGCTGATCGGCTCCAATCTGCCACATATCACGTATATGCTGGGATTTGAAGACATGGCGGCCCGCGAGAAGTACTGGACCGCTTTTCGTGCCGATGCGGAGTTCAAGAAGATGGCCGCGACGGTGGAGTTCCAGGAGGAGGTCTCCAACATCACGAACGTCATTCTGCGGCCAGCCCCCTACTCACAAATCTGACCGCCTCCCGTTCGCATGTAGAGGCACGCATACGTGCCTCTCACCACGTTTCCAGGCCGGGACGATGGCATACAGAAGAGAAAAGCAGAGGATGGCGACCGGCCTACATACCCGGATACCAGCGTTGAGCGTTGGTGAGGTAGATTTTTTCTAGTATCGTGTCCGGGAGGCCCAGGCCTTGTACCGTATGAGGTCCTATTTTTACGTCGCCATCGATCTCGAAGAACTCGGTGTATTCGCGATAGGTCTGTTCGGCATAGTTCAGATAACTGTTCTGCCTTTCGGGGGGCAATTTGGAGACTGCGCCAACGACGAGATCGGTGCCCCATAAGATACGGTCCTGGTAGTCGATGCAGAATTGACGTACTTTTGCAGTGTCTTGCAGAGCGAAGTCCGTGAGGCGTGCGGAGATGTCCACCGCAAAGTTCGGGTACTCGTCGAAGCGTCGCGCGATCTCGTCCACATCGTATTCCAGGCTGCCCAGATGCGCCCCGATCACGCGCAACGCGGGGTGTTGCGCGGCGACGGCGTCGCGTGCTGCAATCAGTTCCTGGTGGGAGGGCATGTCGGTTCGCCCGTACATATGCCACTCCGGATGCTGGCTGTAGTATCCGTAATGGGGACTGCCTTCTTTAAGAGGAAGCCAGCACTCCAGCGGTTCCGCCATGCGCGTCTTCCGCCACGCAGATATTCATGTATTTGAGGTCGTAGCGCACCATGAGCGCCTGTGATTCCGGAGTGTCTGCCGCAACGTGCAGATGTGCGTCTATTCGTTTCATCCGTCGATCTCGACTTCTGCCTCGATTTCAACGGGGATGTGAAATGGAAGTTCGGCCAGTCCCACGGCGGAACGCGCATGTTGCCCCCGCACCGGTCCATATAACTCCAGAATGAGGTCTGAGAAGCCGTTGATTACTTTGGGCTGCAACACAAAGCCCGGCGCGGAGTTGACCATACCGAAGACGCGCAGCCAGGCCGTCACACGGTCGAGATCGCCCAGTTCTCGCTTCAGACTGCCCAAGATCGAAAGCGCCGTCAGGCGCGCCGCCTGGTACGCTTCCTCCACCGAGACCTCCGCTCCCACTTTTCCCAGCGGCCCGGCAATGGAGCCATCCGGATTCTGCGCACCATGCCCCGCGATATAGGCTCGATTGCCATGGACCCGCACCGATGCGAAGGGCAGGCGAACACCGGGCGGCGGCTGAATGGGAAGCGGCAATTCCAGCCCAAGCGCTTCCAATCTCTCTTCGATTTCCACGGCAACTCCCTCCTGTCTGCTCTGAACTGCCTCCTCATTCGCCACGGTCAGGGACATCTCCTGTCTCAAAAGACTCCCATCTTTCCCCTAATCTTTCCGTTAAGGAATTTGTCTCACGAATACAGAAATAAGCAGTTCTATGTCTCGTATGTCCGAGAACTCTTTCTTCCCAAAGACTATTTCCCTATGGCGGTTGGAACAAGCATGACCGATACGATGAAACTATCCAAACTCGATGTTCGCCGCGCGATGGTGCGGCATCATTTCGCGCCTTGCGCAGGACAGGCGGCGGCATTTGACCGCCTACGCAGTGTGCAGTTCGACCCGCTCGCGCCGGTGGGGTGCAATCACGATCTTGTGCTTCAGGCACGGGTGCCCGGCTATACGGTGGGGGACTGGCGTAAACTCGCCTACGAAGACCGCCTGGTCTACGACGGCTGGGACAAAATGGCTTCGTTGGTGCCGTTCGAAGGGTGGCCCTTGCGTCGGCATATCTACACCGTCCATCGGCGCTGGTTTGAGCAGAAGATCTTCGAGGACCACAAAGAGGCGGTAGATCTGATTCTGAAAGAGATCGCCGATCGCGGACCGCTCATGCCGAAGGAGTGCGAGTTTCAGCAGCGGAGAGAGGAGTGGAAAGGGTCCTGGTTCGGCCCCAGTGTCACCAAACAAGTGCTGCGCGCCCTCTGGCACTCCGGGCTGATCATGACCGCCGGACGCAAGAGCGGGCAGCATATCTATGACCTGACCGAGCGTGTGGTTCCGAGCCACCTGCGCAATCAACCCCTTCTGGAGGCAAAGGACGCCATCCGCGAACTGGTGCTGGAGCGGCACCGCGCGATGGGCCTCCTCCGACCGGCCGCACCAGCCGAAGTGTGGTCAACGTCCGTGCTGTCCTACGGCAAACGGGACGCGATGGCGGAGTTGGTAAACCGAGGAGAGATCGTGCCGGTGGAGGTGGAGGGCGTCAAAGCGCATGCGACGCCCGATTTCCTTGCCCTGCTCGACCAACCGTCGCTGGAGCCGCGCGTGGTGTTCCTGGCGCCCCTCGATCAGTTTATGTGGGACCGCAAAATGATCGCGCACCTGTTTGGCTTCGACTATATCTGGGAAGTCTACGTGCCGGAGGCGAAGCGGCGGTGGGGATACTACGTTCTGCCCATTTTGTTCGGCGATGCGCTGGTGGCCCGTGCCGAGTTCTGGTGCCGGGGAGGCGTTCTTGAACTGCGGCGGTGGCACTCGGAGGAGGGAGACCCGGGGCCGATGTTCTTCCCCGCATTGCAGCGTGCGCTCGTCGATTTTATGAACTACTGCTCGGCCAACCGGATCGTGGTGGCGGAGGGGATCGACTCTCGAATCCGCGACCTTGCGCAGGCTCTCTCGCCGCGATGAGGGGCGAGAGAG
>JAYUMV010000140.1:0-4820 GCA_043762265.1 Chthonomonadaceae bacterium
AATTGCAAGATCTGTGCCAAACTCAGAGAGAACTAGAATTATCTGCCCATCCGCTTACTTCGACGGCAGCAAACTCCGACAGCCCTGCGATCCGGTTGATCCAACCCTTCTACACCGTTTGCGTGTGACGCTCAATCTGCCGTGTGGGATCTGAAGGTAGAATCGCTTCTGCAAACTCAAAGACGTGAAAGCCCCAAGCGGGCAGTTGCACGTACAATCCTGGACCCACCAACTCTTCGCCTCGACGCTCATATATTATGTCGGAACTGAAGAGGTCTCGCAGCAGATACCGCTTTCCGCGCATCGCTGCAAAAGGCAATCTAACGTAGCACGTTCCCAGATGAGGCGCATAGTTCACCACCACCAACAGTCGCTCGCCAGCCTCGCCCTCCCAACTCGACGCCACAAACTGATCGCAACTCCTACTCTCCTCCCACGCCGGACGACACTCCAGGAGTTGCCACTGACCTGTCCGCGCCTCGGGACGGGCCATACACCGCAGTAAATTTTCGTAAAACTGGCTCAGGTCCGGGTCCACGGCTTCGGTCGGACGCCGTCCCAGGTGAATAGGCAACTTGATTTTGCGTCCCTCCAGTTGTCCCTCATGATAGAGTCGGGAGCCGGGAAGCAGATAGGAGAGGACGGCAGCCGCACGATGGATCTCCGGAGGAAACGCGCTTGCCGCACGCGCCTCGTCGTGATTCTCGATAAACAGAACCATCTTCCGCTGGAACCCAATGTCGGCCTGGAGGTGGCTCCGAACAGCCGACGCGTCTCGCGACAATAACCGATCATAGAGACGTTTGTCGTAGGTGTAATCGAAGCCTTCTTGTTGCAGCGTGTATTCGAGATCCCAGTAGACTTCCGCCATGAATTTGAAATCCGGCGTGTCCTGGCGAATGAGCGCGATCGCCTCCGACCAGAAGGACGAATTTGTTGGGGGGACGCCGTCCTGCGGAACCGAGAGGGATCCCCATGTCAGAACAAAAATATTCGGCAGCAACAGCATCGCCATGTCACACCGAATACCATCGCACCTCCCAGCGATACTCACCAGTTCTGCTTCCATGGCCTTCCGTAACCCTGGATGCCGGTAGTTCAACTGGAGCGTGTCCGGCCAGCCGTGATAGTGCGGATCTCGCCCATACGCAAAAATGCGGATCTGAGTATCGCTCGTTATGAGGTGAAAATTGAATGGCTCCCGAGCGAGATCCGCTTCTGTCCCCTGGATGTAGAACTCCGGCCGCTCCCTCACCCATCGGTGGTCCAGGGCGGTGTGGTTGGGCACGAAGTCCAGAAGCAGTTTCACCTTGCGTTCCTTCAGTCGCGTACGAAGGAGGGCAAGCGCCTCGTCCCCACCAAAGTCGGGATGAACGGTATACTCCTTAATCGCGAAAGGGGAGCCGCAAATATCCTCTTCTCGAAGATCGCTTCCTAAAGCCTCCTCATACTCCCGACGCCAGGTCGGGTTGGCTGCAGATACCTGCTGACCAGCCATGCCTGTTGTCCACACTCCGAGAAACCACACCCAACCGAAGCCCTGTTGCACGAGCAGATCCAGCTCGGAATCTGGAATGGTGGCGAGTGTGATGAAAGCCCCCCTACGCTGGGAGAGTTCTCCGAGCCATACACGCGTGTTGATCTGATAGATGGCTTCGTAGGGATCTCGGTTCATTCTATTCCTCAATTTACAGAGACGTTTAAGGCGTGGGCAGACATCAGCCTCGGCGTTCGATGATGGAGACCGGATCCAGACGCGTTAGTCGGAGGCCGATGGTAATGACGGCGACGAAGGTGATCGTGAAGGGGAGCGGGATCGTAAACAGGAAACAGGCGGGATCGAGAGGATCGAGCAGAAGGCCACGAGGTACAAAAATGCCGTACTTAAGGGCTTCGAGAAGAGCGACGGTCAAGACTCCTCCGAGCAGCCAGCCGAAGAAGCAGAGAAGCGCCGTTTCACCCAGCGCGCGGCGGATCAGCAACGCGCGCGGATAGCCGATCGCGGCCAGGGTGGCGATCTCCGGCAGGCGCTGCGTAAAATAGATATTGAAAAGCAGACCGCAGAGGAAAGCGATCGAACAGACGATGATCGTGACGACCAGATGGAGGATGAGATAGAGATTCGACAGCGCGCTCTGCGTCTCTTTCACCAGACTGGAGTAGCGCCAGACCCGCGCATCCGCCTTATCGACGGTCCGCTCCACGGCATTGTCGAGGCGTTCCTGCGCGGCAATATCGCGTGTCGGGGCAAAGGCGAGATAACCTGTCCAGGTGAAGGGAGAGTTGCCGTCTACGAACGATTTCGAGGTCATACCAAGCCAGTGAGAGCCGCGCAAAAGCCCGACTAGTTTGACGGGAACGGGGGCATAGTTGTCTTCCGAAGTTGGGTCCAGGAGTTTATCGCCGAGTTTAAGTCCCAGATTCCGCGCGACTTCCTCCGAGATCACTGCCTCCGGCTGCCCTTCGGCAGGCAGATGGCCCTGCGAAAGCCGGATAGAACATCGCGAGAGAAACTCGGTCCGATCCTCGGGATCGAGACCGAATACGGGGAAGACCATCTTCCCGAAGATCGTCTTGACGCGCACGGTGTAGGAGTGGGCAGGGGCGAGCCTCCCCAGTTCCGGGAGATGCCGGATCCGCTCCACTTCGGCGGCATCGAGGGTCAGCGCGTTCCGGGGAATCAGTCCGGTGCAGTACCGATTGTAGCCGTACAGGGTAAAAACGGTCAGATCGATGGAGCGTATGATGGTGACAACACTGGAGACGAGGGTGACGGCCACGACGATAACGAGCGCTATCGGCAGAACACGCAGGAAGTTACGCCGCAGAAACAGGACCGGACTGAGCGCCTGATTCATTCTGAAGAATCTTCCAAATGCGTCGTATCGTTGAAAAGCAGCAGACGGCGGAACGAGCCAGTCGCGCCTTCCATCTCCTCGACTACGCTGAGGGAGGCGTTTTCAAAAAAGAGGTGGCGCATCGAAGTGATCGGCGCTTCGAGCGCCTCGCAGATCAGAACTCGCAGACTGCCGCCGTGCCCGACGACCACGATACGCTCGGCATCGCCGCTTTGCGCTCGGATGATCGCCAGAGCGGCGATCATCCGATCCCAGACCTCTTCGAGCGTCTCAGATCCCGGCGGACGATGGTGGAAGGGATCGAGGCGATAGTTCGCGAGCAGTGTTCCCTCGCCACGAGCCACGATCTCTTCCATCGTCAAGCCCTCCCACTCCCCGAATCTTGTTTCTCGAAGTTCCGGCAGAGTTCTGACCACGAGGCCTAAAGGCTGTGCGATCGCCTCGGCGGTCACCTGCGCCCGACTCAAGTCACTCGACCACACCACCTGTGGCGGCGAAGCCATCTGTGCGATACGAGCGCCGATCCGTGCGGCCTGGTGCTTGCCGAGATCTCCCAGCGGAACATCGGTTTGACCCTGCATCCGCATCGCTTGATTCCAGGCAGTGACACCATGCCGCACCAAATAGAGTCGTCGGACGCTCGTCAGACTCACTGTCCCGGAATTCTCCCTGGAACTCCTGCCCCACCCTGGTTGGTCGGTGGCTTGAACTCCTTGTAAGAAGCTGGGGGAGTCCAGACGAAAACGCTGTCCGAGACAGCGCCATTCACGGCTTGGCCGCTTATCGTCTCCACCAGATTGCCGTTGGGACTGTCGATGGTCATCTTCAAAAACTGGTAGTTCTGTTTATCGATCAAGAGGCTGATCTTGACTTTCTTCGCGTTCGCGATCTCCGCCGGTGTCCCTTTGGTAGGCAAATTGGGTGCCAGGACAAAGACGGCGCGGCCGTTCAGATTCGAATTGGTCAGTAAGGCGAAACCGTTCACCGGATTCAGCAAGGAGAAAAAGCGCGACAGCATGTTCTCTGTGGGAACCTGTCCGCGCTGATAGAGTTTTCTGTCGGGCGAGTACATATAGAGGGTCTTGCCATCCGTGACCATCGCCTGGCTGCTGGTCTGACTTTTCCCGCCGACATTGACAGCCTTCGTGTTGGTCACCAAATATTTGTTGGGCGCCTTGAAATTGATCTTTACCGACACCATCTGCGTCGCCAATTTGCCATCTTTGGTTTTGACTTTTTCGGAGCGGACGATAGTGCCTTGAAAAGACTTCGCGGTGGCATAGACATCCGACATCTTCTTGTAAATTTCGGTGGCGGACTGCGCATTGACGGGGGTCGGGGTGAGGGCGCCGAAGGCAACGGCGAGAGTAGCCGCAAAGTAAATGACAGGCTTCCCTGTCAGTGTTGATGTCCGATGCACGACGAATTTCCGATTCGACATGTGGGGTCTCCTTGTTGACATTGCCGCTCGTCGCGGCTGCCGTTTATCCTGCGTATGGGGCCGTCTGAGTCGATTCTCGCCTGACCTTTTCGGACGGACGCACGACGGACGGCAGGCCCTGGCAGCCGGAGGCTCCCCGCACCTGGACAAACAGTGTAGTATACCATACGGAACAGGTTGAAACCTCTGTTCCATCGCGCCAAACACCCCAATGCGTTCGGCGAATGCGGCCACCGGGTTTCCCCAATTGGCCCCTACGACAGAGGTTTCAACCCGATTTTCCGTACGTCTTATTTGGCGGTCGAGGTGGTGCGACCGACACAGTGGTAGTCGAAGCCCAGTCGGCGCATTTTGAGGGGATCGTAGATGTTGCGCCCGTCGAAAAGCAACGGAGTCTTCATGGAAGTCTTCACGCGCTCCATATTGAGCAGCTTGAATTCGTTCCATTCGGTCACTACAATGAGCGCATCCGTCTCTTCCGCCGCTTCATAGGCGTTGCGGGTGAAGCAGATCTGCGGGAA
>JAYUMV010000141.1:0-20016 GCA_043762265.1 Chthonomonadaceae bacterium
CTTTCCATAAAAATTGCCGCTTACGATAAGTAAGCGGCAATTTCTAATTCGAGGATAGTTGCGTGTCAGTAAGCCTTTTTCTCGGTAGTAACGACCGGAATTTTCTCCACTTCCACATCGGTGCGGCGCACCGTATCGTGAACGGTTTCGACACGATCCGTGGCCGTTTTGCCGACGACGACCTCTTCCACGACGCGCGCTTCTTTGGCAATGACCGGCACTTCCTTCATTTCGGTCACTTCCATCGTGTTGGTTGCGGTGTTGAAAGCATTCGCACCTGCGGGCTGATTCACGGCATGACGCTCTACAGTCACATGCTCTTCATGAAGCGTAACGCTCTCCTCCACCGGGCGCTCGGTCACGTGCGTGTACGCACGAACGCCACCGCCCTGGACCTCGCGTTTGCCTACTTCCAAGTTCTCTTCCACGACCTGCAGAACCTGCTCCCCGTTTGCAGCCACCGGAGGGGTGAGAGGACGCGGGATAGACGGTGTCGTCATGGGTGTCGCGGGCGAAGGCAGGAAGCCTGACTGCTTGTAGGTGTCGGCACGCTCGTCGATGTTGATCGCGCCATCTTCGCTCAGAATAGTCGCAACATGATGCGCCTGCTCATCGGAAGCGCGAACCGCCAGCAGAACACTGCCATGCTGCACGGCTGCCGTATAGTGCAGAGCGTCTTCGTGCGGAACCCCGACATGCGTAAGCGCACCGGTCAGACCTCCGATAGCAGCGCCTACTCCTGCTCCTACCAGGGTACTGGTGATGGTGCCCATTAGCCAGCCCGCGCCAGCGATCCAGCCGAATCCAGGAATAGCCAGACCGGTAAGGCCCATAAGAAGCCCAACGCCCGCTCCCCATTCTGCGCCGACTTTAGCATCGTGACCGACCGCATGACCCGTCATGGTCGTACCTTCGGAGGTGGTTTCGGTGATTGGAGCGTACTGCCCATCTTTATTGTTGGCGACGATGCTGATATCGTCACGCTTGATACCCGTAGCTACTAGATCCGTTGCTGCCTTTTCCGCTTCTGCGGACGTGTCGAACGCACCAATTACCGTTTGCATTTTATTTCTCTTTCTAGGGGTGAGAATAGTAACCTTTCCTGAGAAGGAGTTAGGTTAGCCGTGAATAGATATTAAGCCGGATCGGTATCCGTGCTTTGCGAACTCTCCGGAGTTTCCACCCGTTCCACCTGCACTTCTTGACGACGCAAGGTAACGCTCTGTGGGGCATGGTAGGCGCTTTGCTCTCGACGCACATGGATCTCTTCCGTAAGCATCAGTCGTTTTTCAACGACCAGAACCTCCTCAAACACAGGGATAATCAGTGTATCCCCTTCCTGGCGTGTACCAGGCGTCTCCCCTTCCCAGAGGCGACCCACAGGCACTCGCACAACGGTCACGTTGTCGCGCAAGAGTTCCGGATCCACGACTTCTTCGTGTTCCACGAGCGTTTTGTGAAGGCGAACCCGGCTCGTCTCTACCGTGCGCGTCCCCACTCGCAGCTCTTCCGCAACAACAGGAACAACCAGATCATTTTCCACAGCCGCCGTTGGCGAACAGTACCCCTGTTCCACTTCGCTGCAGGTGAGCGGCAAAAACAGGCTTCCATCCGCTTGCTTGGTGAGTAAATACTGTGGAATGTGTATCTGCTGGCCATTCTCCAGACGGAGCTCCACGAGAGAGGGCGAAGCTGTAGTGTCGAGAAAGCTGGTTTCTATCCGACCCAGCAGCCCCTCTTTGCCGAATACCAGTGGAAATGGTGGCGCTGTCATAGCAGTACCTTTTCCCGCCAGTAGGCAGAAGAAACTCGAAGGATACCAGGAACTGCCGTTTTCACCGCAGCAGGATGATAGAAGGCCTTGTAGAGAAAGAAACCGACGAGCAAAACGATGAGAAGCCCAATCACGAGCATGATAGGCGAGGGCGCTTTGCGCTCGGGACGCTCATAAATCTTGACGTTAGGCGGTGTTTGTTCGGACATGACAGAGACTTTCTGCGCTCATACAAGGCGCGACGATAACCACAAGACGACGAATGAAGAAACCCATTGAACATCGCACAAAAAACACGAGAGCGCCAGTCTGTTCTCTTATGCAGCCTCTCTTCGACCTCCGTCTAAGAACGACAGATCTCAAGGTAAACCACTATAGTGTAAGAACAGAAGAATAGTGCGCTAAAAGCTCACATAAAGCACAACATTCTGAACCGAAAAACTAAACTTTTTACTTGCGTAAATTACCGCTATTCGGTAAAGAGTGAACTTTCAACACCTTCCATCGGACGACCCAAAGTAGCATATAGTTCCAGGATTATTACCGGGAAATAACAGAGCAGTGGGTGCCAAACGGCCAGCCATACGGCAAAAATGTTGGAGGTGACGCAACACTTTTCTATGGGTTATTTTGATGTGTTGTGGTGGGTGGTTTCAGGGCCGTGTTTGATTTTAGGCCAGAAGGTGGAGTAGAGGAAGTTGGCGCTGTTTTCGACGTCGTGGCATCGGACGCAGCTATTGGGGGTGACGGCTCGGAGGTTGGCGACCGCAGCGCGACCGGTTTTGCCGGCCTGCACGGCGGCGATGTGGGCGGCTCCTCGGCCATGACAGCTTTCGCACTGTACGTCGGCAAATTTGGGAGTGGTCTTGAGATTGAGGAAGCCGTCTTTGGCACCGTAGCCTACGGTGTGGCAGCGCAGGCATTCCGGGTCGTATTCGGAGCCTTTTTGCGCGAGGGTGGCGTAGGCGTGCGCGTGGGCAGAAGCGAGACCGACACGGTGGGCGCTCGTATGGCAGGAGGCGCAGGCCTGTTCGCCCGCGTAGAGGTCAGAGGTCATGGTCTGGGCATTGATGGGGTCGAGGCCCTCTTCGTTCGCCAGTTCCAGATTGCGGTCGCGCAGCACGTTTTTGTATTCGTGGATGAGCGCCGTCATGGCGGGAGCGGGCTTGAGGGTATCGGCCGTCTTAATGGCTTCCGAAGAGGCCAGGGTCAGCGGAGGATCGCCGCTGGAGGGGCGGAAAGTCAGTTTGCCGACGACCTTACCTTTTTCGGTGACACTGAAGAGGACGGCCCGGTTGACGGTTTCGGCTTTCCCGGAGGATTGTGGCACGTCGCCACCAAGCACAGCCCCGACCTCCGGGAACTTCGCGGCGATCTCATGCAGAGTCTCCGCAGGCGCGAACGCCAACACCACGATGAAATCGCATTGGGATTTCAGGGTGGGGAGCTGCTCCGTCAAAGCTTCTATCGGCGGGCGCACGGCAATTCCCGGCCCCAGTTCGTCGCCCTCCGCCTGCACGACGCCCACGATGCCGAACCGCGTGCCGCCAACCGTCTTGATGATAAACGGCGCGCAGATCGGTTTGCCTGCCTGCTTGTCCAGCGCATTGCAAGAGACGAACGGAAGCTTCGATTCGGCAATTTTACTGCGCAGGGTAGTGAGGTCGAGATTGACTTCGCGTTTGCCCAGATTGACGGCGTCGTAACCCATCGTTGCCATGCCGCGCAGCAGGTAGTCGAACTTGAGCAGTTCGTAACTGCGCCCGCCGCTGGTGATGTTGCCCGCGTCGAGCAGCAACCGGTTCGGGTTCTTGTCGGTCGTGACCAGCGTCATGCGCGCCGGGAGACCCCCCGCCTGATCTTTGCGGCAACCGCAGGGCTCTAAGTAGCCCCGCGTATCCGCCGACAGCCAGACCACGATATCCCCGCTCCCCACTTTGTCCTGATGGCACCCACTCAGCCATACGCCGCCGAGAAGGGCCATCAGACTTCCGAGAATCCATCCCGCCAATGTCCTAGACCTCGTCCCAATGCTTTTCCGATACGGTTCCGGGCTTCTCTCCCCTGACCGCGCTATTGCCGCTTGACCGGGTGACCTAACCCCCCGTCCCCCGTCCCGACACGGGAAGGGGGTGCCCAAATACGCAGCCACCTTGTTGCACCTCACTTGTTTCTGATTCTTTGTGCCCTCTTCGTGCGGCAAGAGGCATGGCAAAGTGTTCTCTTCCACCACCGGCACGGTCAGGTGCAACGAGGCTACTTCTTGTTGAGGCACCCCCCTTCCCGTGTCGGGAAGGGGGGCGGGGGGGTTAGGTGGCCCGGTCAAGCGATCCAATAGCAGTGACGCGAAGAAGTCGGCTGATAATTCTCTTGGAATGTCATTGCTCTTACTCTGCATCGCGCGGCTCTCTCTGCCAGACCTCTTCTAGTATCCGGCGCACGGCGCGGCTGCCATCTACCGACAACTCTTCCAGGACAGCTTCGGATTCCGGGGTGCGTAGGGTGGTAAGCGCCAGCAGAACGGCCTGCAAGGCGTCCCCGGAAAAACGGGGGAGGGAGTCGCGGAGCAGGAACGGCGCTTCCGGGGCACGTGTCTGGGCGATCAGCAGCGCGGCATTTGCGGCCAGGAGTTCGTCGGGGTGGAGCTGCAGGTAAGGCGTCAGCATCTCCACGGCGCGGTCGTCCCGCAGCGCCAGGAGAGAGTGCATGCACTCCTGGAGCACGTCCAGAGACTCATCCTCTGGAAACAGCAGTTTGACGGAGAGCACCGCCAGCGCGTCGGGATTGCCGAGGATACCGAGGGCGTGCGCTACCTTCGTGCGGGTTTCGGAGCGCACAGGTTGAGTCGTGGCTCTGGCTCCCAGGCGATTGGTCGCGGTATCGAACAGGAGGGGCGCGATGTCGCGCAGGGCGTCTCTGGCGCGCATCTGCGCCAGCGCCAGCGCGGAGTTGGCGCGGAGATGCGCGCCGACATCGAACGGGACGCCGCCAACGGCCTCGATCTGCACGGTCCTGACCCCGATTCGCAGCGCATCGGACGCCTGGTGGCACTCCCGTTTGCCGAATGCCAGTGCCAGGTTCGCTCGGACGTGGCAGCCGACATCTCGCGTAGGACCCTTCTCCGCCAGCCACAGAAATCGCGCGATCATGACCGTATCCGCCGCTTCGTCGGCGCAGTCGCCCAGGCGTTGCGCCGCCTCTGCCGCGACGTAATTGGTCTTGTCCTCCAATGCGCGGAGCAGGAGTGTGCGCCGCGTGTCGTCCGGCAGGCGGTCTGTCATCCCAACGCCGCGTATGCGATCTTCGACTTTACGTGAGGTCAGGAGAGAGGCGATCTCGGTGGCGTACATAGGCATCCTTCCGATCAGTCGGTCAGAGGAAGAATCAGGGTCGGCGTCTGGATCGTGTGGTTGTCGGAGATCGACTTGACCGCTGTTCCGACTGCGAAATACTCGATCACATGGCTGCCCCAGCCGTGACTGCTCTCCTTGACCTGCGCTCCGACGATGCCCTCTGCCTGCTCGGTCTCCGCTTCCACCTGCATGCGGGAAAGGGCGAGTTCGCGGGCATCGTAGAGCGCCTGGGTATAGTTCTGCATCTCGACATTGCGCCCGGTCTGCTTCAGCGCCTGCAGCACGCCCTGATGCGCTACATGATAGACGCAGGTGCCCATGACCAAAGACACAGGCCGATAGCCTGCCCGCAGCAGCGTCCAGAAGTCCTGACCGCTCAGGTCCGAGGTGAATGGGCGGTTGTCGGGAGTGCGGTAGTGCTCGCCGGTGCGGTGCTTGATCGCCGTGCCGATCGCCATGAACTCCGCCAGATTCTCGCCCCAGTCGTAGCGCGTCACTTCCAGACGCACGCCTACGATGCCGTCCGCGCCAAGAATATCGGCTTCCTCTTCCATACGCGTCATCGCCAGTTCACGCGCATGGTACATCGCCTGCGTCAGCACTTCCATCTCCTGATTCTGATAGAAGCTGGCGAACTGAAAGCCGATGTGATAGATCGAACTGCCCATGACGAGGCCGACGGGATCGAAGCCCGCCTCGCGCACCAGCAAAAACTCGTTGATGGAGAGATCGCTGGTAAACAGGCCGCGTTTGCCGCCCCCAGCGCGCATATCGGCCAGACGTTGACGGGCGGCGGCGGGAATTCCCTCTTGTGAACCGGGTGTATAAGGCATCGAATGGTTCCTCCTGTGCTTAGGCTGGATCGTGTGAGACCTGCCTGCAGACACGATGTAAGCGCACTACTTCAGGCTGACAGTGTTCAAGACAGAGAAAACAGGCCAGCGGCCCGTATAGGGCGCGATGGCTGTGCCGATGGCGGTAAAATGGTAGATCATGTCGAGACGCTTCTGGTTCTCGCTGATCTCGACCTCGCGTGGTTCGACCTTCACATCGATATCCGCCCCCACGATACCGTCCGCGCCGAAGACACGGCCTTCATGCTCCATTCGGCTCATCGCCAGTGAACGGGCGTTATAGACCGCCTGGGTGTAATCGGTGAGTTCCTGATTCTGCCAGCCGCCGCCCCAAAATCCACTGGTCGTCGCGTTTTGTGTGCGCCAGTTGGGGACGCAGTAGTAGGTGCAGTTGCCGACCGCCAGCCCAACCGGACGGTAGCCGGTCTGGCGCAGTCGCCAGAAGTCCTGGCCGGACAGATCGCTGAGGAAGGGGACCGGTGGGGTGGGGCCGGGCTTGAAGTCGATCTCGCGAATGGCGGTCCCGATGGCGGCGAACTCCAGCAGATCCGCCCCCCATTCGTACTCCCGATGCTCCAGCCGCACCCCGACGACCCCTGTCGCGCCGAGCAGCGTCGCTTCCTGCTGCAATCTGCCGAGGGCCAGATGGCGGGCATGGTAGAACGCCTGGGTCAGAACTTCCAACTCCGCTGAACCTCCGCCCCAGGTCCGGTAGTAGCCAGTCGGCATGTACTGCCAACCGATATGGTAGACGGAACTGCCCATCACCTGCCCAAGCGGCTCATAGCCGGCCTGATGGGTCAGGACGAGCTCATTGACGCTCAGGTCGCTCGTAAAGATGTGGCCCGGCGTTCCCTGCCGCGCCGCCTGGTCGCGCAGCCGATCGATCGCATCGAGCGGCAGCCCTCCCTGCGCCAGGTTCTGCTCACTGGCCTCGCGTCGCGCTTTCCGTTCAGGGGTCTCCTGATCTTTGCCCCCACCCAGACCGAATAGTCGCATGGTTTCCTCGCTCTCCCCGGACGCGCCTCGTCCGGCGGCCTTGCCTGCCTTCCACTAGGATGCGTCCCGGAAACAGAGTCGCTTCTCGGTGTTCGAACCCGCAAACAAAATTACCGATTGCCGAAATACTATTCGGCAATCGGTAACAGGTGTCCTGCACCTCTATGTGGAGCAGCGAATCGGATTATCGCAGAGCGGCATTCCGACTAACGAACGTTGTCGGCGGCGTCCTTGTGTTGTTGAATAGTCGCCTCTCGTTTGGACTTCTGCGCATCGGTCTCCGGGGCCGCGCCCTGGTGGGATCCAGAGCATCCTGCTAAAGACAATGCCATCAGGGACATGAACACAAGGATTGCTGCAGAGGCGCGAACGGTAGAGAGTTTCATGGCGATCCTTTCCGGTCCGTCAGAGAACAAACAGTGGAGCTACAGACCAGGTGCTGCAGTGATTGCCTACGGCGTTTCCGTCCAGATAGTCCCGGTATAGTAGTCGTGTACCGCCTGAGCACACGTTTCTGAATTCGATTGAACGGGATAGCCGCCGGAGGGGCCGGGGAAACTGGGGTCCGGGACAAAGTTGGGGTCGAAGCACCATTTGAGCGCATCGATCTCACTTGCCGGTCGGGCCGTCAGACCGAATCCGCTATACTGACCTGCTTTCATTTTGATGATCTTGGCATGCCCATCCACAAAGCAGTAGTTCAGGTTCGACATGTGGCGGATGCTCGCGGTAGTCTGAGGTCCGTCGCCGCCGCTGAAGATGTTATCCACCGCGATCGAGTAACCGGGCGTATCGTACGTATCACCGAACGCTACGCAGTCTGCCGGAGTCCCGATAGACGAGATGCTCCGACCCAATCGCTGGCCGGACGCGTTCTGCGTCTGTACCAGGCCATAGCCGGTGTCGCTGACCCAGCCGTCGTTGTAGCCGTATCCCATAATTCTGCCGCTCTTCGCCCCGGTATTCAAGCCCGCAGGGTTCGATTTGGACGTGGTCATACCGGTGCGGTCCGGGCAGAGGAACATGTTCCAGTTCTTCACATATGGCTGGATGAGGTTGTACCAGTAGCCACCGCTCACAGCAAAATAGTTGTTGGCGTCCCGTTGAGATACCGGAGTGACCTGGCAGGGGGTCGTCTCATCGTAGTCCTGGGTGTACATCGCGTAGGCAAGGCCACCCTGCTTCAGGTTGCTCAAGCAGGAGATGGCCCGTGCTTTCTCGCGGGCCTGCGCGAAAACGGGGAAGAGGATGGCTGCCAGAATCGCAATAATGGCGATCACGACAAGCAGTTCGATCAGCGTAAAGGCTCTCTTTTTCATAGTGAGTCCCTTTCATGGAGCTTCTAGGCGTAGTCTGGAGACGTCCATAGGATACACCTTCCACGTTTATGAGAAGATTAACGGAGCGTTAAATCCCTGTTAACGTTTCCTGGGGGAATTCTCAGGATTACAACCCGATCTAACGATGAGCGATCAGGCTAATCCTTGTAAGACAGGCGAAAATCCGCCTGTAAGGACCAGAATGGCACCTCCACAGGCGGAATTTTAGGATTCAAAACGGAGTTGTAGGGAGAGAGCGTTAGCCGATGAGGCGGGCGAGCGCCTCCCGTGCGGAGGCGCTGGAGCGGGCGCGTTCGTCGAGCGCCGCTCCCAACTCCTCGACCCAGGTCTCTACGGGGATCGATTCGGTTTTGAGGGCGATCCCGCGCACGATTCGGGTGCGCATCGCCACCAGAGGGCCGCGACCGGGATCTTCGAGCGTGTAACGGTTTTCCCCGAGCATTACGATGACTTTGCGCAGGCTCTTTTTAGCGAAGAATCCACCACGGCGTTCGATCTGAGTGTCGTCCGGAAGGGCGCGCTCCAGCATCTGCGCCAGCAGTTCCAGAAACTCCCGTTGGTCGCCGGCATACTGCTTCGCCAGCGTCGCCGCCACGCCGAACTTAAACCACTCCTGCTCTTCGAACGGATCCGTCATACCAAAATTCTCCCCAAGTAAAAATGGATCAATGCAGCAAAGCGTAGGCGAGGACATTGACATTGATGTACTCGGCGCGATCCACCTCGTCACCTCCGCAGCAGCAGCAGTTCTCCGTATGCGCGGTGTCGTTGATCCCGTCCGACGAGAAGACCATCACGACCTTGCCCTTGATAGAGTAGGACTCCAGGGTCGCGCCATCCGGCCCGCTGCGGCCGTGCGTGGTAGCCAGACTGTCGATCTTGTATACCGTGCGAAAGAGGGGATGCGCCACCGTCAGGCGGATCAATTTCTGGCCGGGAAAAACGCGCGCGAACTCCGCGCGAAACGAACGCACCCAGGCCGGGTCCGAGCAACTGGCCGAGGCCAGCAGAAATCCTCCGTGCGTCAGGTAGTAGCGCAGTTGGACACGGTCCTTTTCGGTGAGCGTGAACGCCCCCTCACCGGTCATGATCGCGAAGGGGAAGTTGCTCAGTTCGCGACTGTCGAGCCGAACCGATCGGAAATTCTGCTCCGTCTTTATATGGGTCTCCAACTCCAGGCGTTTCAGAAAGCGGTCGCTATAGCATTTGGAAGTCTTATTGCCAGCATAAGTCAGGTTGGCGCACTGCACCTTATCCCCACGCAGAGCCGTACCGGCTCCCTGCGGCAGGGCGAACGTTGTGGAGACCAACAGAGGCGCTGCAAAGAGCAGGCGCCGGAGCAGACCGGCGAAATCACATAGATAAGGCAAAGTTTTCCTCCCTGTTTAGAACTTTAGCCCGTCGCTCCAACGTGCAGATCAATGGGGCGCCTCCAGCCAGGCGATCGCTTGTGCGACCTGCTCCCAGGGGCTGTCGGCGAACTTGTAGCCGTGCTCCCCTTTGGTCGCGACTAGTTTCACGACAGCAGCCTGTTTGCGCAGCAGTTCGTCGGCCGCCGCCGCCTGAAAATAGGGAGTGACTTTGTCGTCTTTGCTCTGCTGGATCAAATAGTGGCGGCCTTTGGCATGTGTCAGCGGAGGCAGTTGGGCTGTTTTGAAGGGCGACGCGAGCACATAGAAACCTCGAAAGGGCGTCATGTCGGAGAGTGAGCAGGCGTAGACAGCCAGGCCGCCCTCGTTGACGCCGTGCAGGAAGAGGCGGCTGGAATCGATAGGGTAGCGATCCCTCACATCTTTTACGATGTCGTTCAGAAAAGTCTCTGTCGAAAAGCGCGCTTCCTTGACCTGTGCCATGTTCTGCTGCGTGACCCAGGCGGCGGGCTGACGGGCGTTCCATTTCGGCGCGATAGGCAAGGCGACGAAATAGCCGTCTTTCAGACTTTTCTGAATAGCCTCCTGCCAGAAGTCGGTCAGGTCTTCCCCGTTCCCTGCTCCCCCTGCCAGCGCGACGATCAGCCCGAAGGTCGGTTTGCGAGGGAGCGTGGTAAGAGGTGTGGCCTGTGCCGTCGTCGGTGCGATGTAGGATGGGCAGAGCAGCCAGTAGGCGCGTTGAGGATCGTCTCCCAATAGATGCAGTTCCGCACGACGGCGAATATAAAAGGCGCTCGTTTCGGCCGATTTGTGGACCGACACTTTGGGGAAGGGCACTGACTGCACATCGGCCGGGAAATCCGTTTTATTCCGATCCCACCAGATATGCCACCAACCGCCGTCGTGCATGCGATCGGCCTTCACGCCGGTCAAGCGTCGCAACGCGCCACCAAGGATCTGCGCCGTGTCGAGGGCGTCGTCAGCCTCCAGCAGAGCGATCATTTTGGGAATCAGGTGCGGGTCGGTCGCAGTAGAAAGCGCTTGCAGGAAGATCCAACTGTCGGAAGAGGGATAGTCGTCCATCAGCATGTTGAACAGCAGATCCGAGGCCCAGACGCTTTTCACCGCACCGAGAATGGACGCCGCCGCATAGCGGATATAGTTGGGGCTGTTTTTGGTGGTCAGCGGCAGAATCGTCCGCTTCACGAACGCCTCGTCCGGCTGCAAGTTCCGCACGACATAGATGACGGTGGGATTGGTGGGGACGGGCGGCGCCAGCGCCTTTTCGAGGCCGGTCAGGATCCCGGCGTCGAGGGCCGCGCGCCGCCGCACTTGCGCCAGTTCGCTCGTGTCGCCGAACTCCAGGCGCATCAGAATATTCAGCAGAGAGGTACGCTCAACGTCATCGGCCTTGGAATACTGCTCGACAAAGCCAGTGCAGCCCTTAACCACCACTTCCTTCAGCGATCTGCCTTTAATGCTTTCACGCCAGATCTTGTAGGCGGCGGGATCGTTGATGAAGTTGCGATAGGCGAAGTTTTGGAGCATGTCAAAGGCTTGATACTGCACAGAGGCGTTGGTGTCGTTCGCCCCCATATCCAGCGCTTCGAGCATATGTGGGTTGTCACCACGGACGAAAACGTAGAGCAGCATCTGTTTCGCCGCTGGCGAAGCGATGTCTTTCCATGTGTCACGCAGGATCTGGAAGGTCTCTTCCGGCTTGGCCCGCGAGAGGTCCAGGTTGGCGAGATAGCTCTCCTGCGCATGTCCGATAAGCTGCTCGGTCATCGCGGCGCGATCTTTGGGGATCGGGTACTTGCCCTGTGCTATCGCGCACTTTAACCCGCACAGCAGCCCCATCACCGCCAGAATAAGAACCGTTCCTCGCACCCCCATACCGGTTGTTTCCTCTCCGTTCGCGTTGCTATATGCCGTTATACGATACGAGACCAACCCATTATTCGCGAGGCGCTGCGATTCTCCTTCTCTTCTTCGGTTAGACGCCCACTTTGACGTCGGTGTCGGCGCGGGCTTTGTCGAGGATGGCTTGCACCAGGACGTCGGGGGCGATGCCTTCGGCCTGGCCTTCGAAGTTCATGATGAGCCGATGGCGCAGGGCGGGAATGGCGACCGAGGCGATGTCCTCGGCCGCGACGCTGTAGCGGCCTGCCAGCAAGGCCTTGATCTTGGCGGTCAGGATGATCGCCTGCGCGCCGCGCGGACTGGAGCCGTATCGCACGAACTGCTTGATCTGCGGAGGCGCATGCACGGAATCGGGCTGGGTGCCCAACACCACTTTGATCGCGAACTCGCGCACGGAGGGCGAAATCGGCACCTCGCGCGCCAGTTCCCGCATCTGCAAGATCGTGGGGCCGTCGAGCACCGCGCTGATCGGGGGAGCGGGCGTGCCGGTCGTACGGTCTACGATCACCGAAAGATCTTCGAAGGTCGGCGAGGTCACCAGCAGTTTGAAGAGGAAGCGGTCCAACTGCGCTTCCGGCAGAGGATAGGTGCCTTCCATCTCGATCGGGTTCTGCGTCGCCAGCACGAAGAACGGCTCCTGCAGCTTGTGTCGAATTCCGGCCACCGTGACGTTGTGCTCTTGCATCGCTTCCAGCATTGCGGACTGCGTCTTGGGAGTGGCGCGGTTGATCTCGTCTGCCAGGACGATGTTGGCGAAGACCGGTCCCGGCTGGAACTTGAACTCTTTCTGGCCGGTGGCGTTCTCCATCAGAATATTGGTGCCGGTGATGTCGGCAGGCATCAGGTCGGGCGTAAACTGCACGCGGGCAAATTTGAGGCTGACCGCCTCCGAAAGCGTGCGCACCAGCAGCGTCTTGCCCAGCCCCGGCACTCCCTCCAGCAGCGCATGACCGCTCGCGAGCATACAGATCAATACCCCGTCGATGATCGGCTCATTGCCGACGATGACCTTGCCGATCTCGGCTTTGACACGTTGAAAATCTTCTTGAAACCCGGCAGTCTGCCGCTCAATATCGCTCATGGGGCTCCTCTATCCGTCGGTTCGCACAGAAACTAGGGGCGGATATTCTCGAAATACTTTTTGACCTGCTCTTTGTAGGTGGCGGGAATACTCTCTTTGTCCAGCGTGCTCTCCGCCTGCTTCTTGCTGGCCTGATAGACCTGGTAGTAGGGCGTGCTGCTGTGGGCAGGATCCGGGTCGCCCGTCATGTTCATCTGAAGTTCCTGGCCCTGCGCGGTGCGCGAACCCGCGATCTTGCCATTGGGCAGATGCTTCGCCGAAGAACTCTTCTCGGACATATATTTCGCCAGCTCCTGCGCATCCCCATTTTTGCCGACGCCTTTGTTAAGCTGCTGTTTGCCCATCGCTACCAGACGTGGATGGGTTACATTGGGATCCTTCATCGGGGAGGTCGCATGCCCCTGGCCGCCATAGCCTTTGCCCGGACCATTGCCGCCGAAGCCGCCTGGGCCTTTGCCCATCATACTGCCGTTCTTCATCGACTGGGCAAGCTTGTCCAACTCTTTCATATCCATCATCGCCGTGCCGCCCTCGCCCTTGCCCATCATTTGGCCCATCTGCTGCATCTGCGCAGCCATCTTCGCCATGTTCTCGGCGCTCATGCTGCTCATCTGCTGCATCTGCGCGGCCATCTGCTGCATCTTCTCACCGGCCTGCTGTTGGCCGCCCTCTTTGAGGGCCTGCGCCATCTGCTGCAGCGCCTTCTGCATCTGCTGCTGCTCCTCTTTGGACATCTGGCCGGACTTCATCTGATCCGCCATCTTCTCCATCGCGGATTTCATCTGCTGGTTGTCCTGGTTCGCCAGGGCATCCGCCATCTGCTTCATCGCCTCCTGCGCCTTCTGCATCGCGGGCGACTGTTTTGGCTGGTCGGCCTTGGCGTTCTGATTAGGCTTCTGGATATTGCGCGGATCGGTCGGCTTGTTCTGCGCCTTCGCTTCCGCCTCTTTCTCCTTCTGTTTCTGCTCCATCTCTTTCTGCATCTTATCCAGGGAGCGCTTCATATTGGCCGCGGCCGCCTTCATCTTTTCGGCCTGTTTGTCGTTGCTCTGTTTCTGGGTCTCTTCCATCTTCTTGAGCAGATGCTGGAGGGCGACCAGGGACTCCTTCTTGGTCATCTTCCCTTTTTCCATCGCCTCGCCCAGCTTTTTGGCTTCTGCTGCGGCTTTCTTGGTCTCGGTCAGTTTCTGCTGATCTGCGGTTTTCTGTTTGTCTTCCGCCAGCTTGATGATCTCGATGCCCTTCTTCTTCACCTCCGCGACCTCATCCTTATGGTCTTTGGACCAGAAGAGAGGCAAAGAAGGCAGGAAGAAGAGGCCGAACAGCGCGAGCGACAGCGCTGCTCCTACGATCAGCTCTTTCGGTGTGCGGCTAGGATAGGCGGCCTTTATATCGACGCCCTGCACAGCGCGGGCGGCATCTGCCAACTGCTCGCTATAGAACGGAGCGGACGGGTCTATCCCGGCCGACTGAAACTCCAGCGCGCTGCTCAGGCGGTCCTTCAGGTCCGTGCGTCGATCCGTGCTTTTCGCGACGGCGAGCGGCGTCAATCGGCGCACGAACGCCGCCCCGAAGCCGAGGAGAACGCTCGCTCCGATCACGCCGCCGATCACGGCGGGCTTGGGGGTCTCGAACACCAGATGCAGTTTGCTCATCGCGACGATCAGCAGACAGGCCACGGACGACCAGCAGAGCCCCCGCGACATATAACGCAGGGCCAGCAGGAAACGGATACGGCGAGTCGCCGCTTGAAGTGTAGCGTTCAGGGCATTCGGCAGCGAGGCCGCATGGAGTGCGCCGAAACCGGGATTTTGTACGCTCATAGCTCGGGTTCTCTTTTCTCGCAAACAACTCGCAAACAATAGAATCTGATACGAGAATGCACGGAGGAGGTTACGCCTCCATCACCTGCTCTTCATAAGGAATAGGCACCTGACGTTTGCCTTCGCGATGCGCGAACGGCAGGGTTGCCAGAAACGATAGGCCACCTAGAGCCAGCCATGCGCAGGTCGTTACCTGCCACATGGGGATGTTGAACGTTAGATAACGGTGCTCCATATAGTTGACGGGATGGATCATCTGCAAGATCGACTGCAGCGGATTCAGATAGAACAGATCGCAGAGAAGTTGGTTGAAGAACCCAAGATCCGCCTTCGAGTTGGCGCTATAGGTCGCGATCTCCGGCACGATGAACATCAAGAGCAGCAGGAGCGACGCGATCAGCCAGGCGATCCAGCGGCTGCGAAAGGCCACCGAAAGGAACTGACAAAACAGCCCCAGTCCCAGCACCGTAGCCAGCAGAGCGATCGCCGCCTGCGGGAAGTCGCCGACCGCCGGGATAGTCGCGGCTTTTGCAGCGGGAGTAGCCGCCACTCCCGTTTTCGCTCCAGGGTTCGGAGAGACGCCAAGAGGAGCGGCCTGCGGCACAGCAGGTCCGCCGTTCCAGGTGGAGTTCGTAGCCGAGATGCCTCCAAGGCTGGAGGTGGCGATACTGGCCGTTTTGCCAGCAAAGACGAAGGGCAGCGTATAGAGCCCGAGCAGCAGCAGTGTGAGCAGCAGCATGTAGGGCAGGCCAGAGTGCAGTTTGCCGCGCCGCAGGCCCTTCAGCGTCCAGCCTTTGGCCAGATAGCCCAGATAGTTGCGCGCTTCGTAGGGCTGCACTTCGCCGGTGCCGAAGACCGGTACCAGCAGCAGCAAGACCAGACAGGTGAAGAGCAGAACACCGATGGGAGGCTCGACGGCGACCATTGTCGCGCCGCCGCCCCGGCTGTACCAGCTACGCACCCACCAGCTATCGAGGCTCAGGATCTGCACCCCGATAACGGTTGCGGCGAGGATACGCAGCAGTCCCGCTTTGCGCTCCGGGAACATCTCCAGGCGCACCATTGCGATGGCGCAGAGCAGCCACGCACTCAGGGCGCAGAAGACGGCGAAGCCGATGCCCTCTACGACCGTGATCCCCAGGAAACTGGGACCAAACCAGGCCTGATAGATGGCCGATAGGCTGGTGCCGAGGAGACCACCGGTACTCCCGAAGCCGTTCGAAGCGAAATGCATTCCCCAACCGATCCCGGCGAAGACAAACAGGACGAACAGACATCCGTAGGTCGCCATGACCGCTGTCGTCGTGGTTTTAAGCACCGACGACCACATCAGCCCGACGGCTCCGATCAGGACGCTGCCCATCAGCATCTCCAGATAGGTGCTGATAACCATCTTAGGATCGATACTGCCGAGCATAAAACAGATCGATATCAACGGCAGCGAGGAGACGATCAACAGGGCGGTGAAGAAGACGGCGGAGAGCAGTTTGCCGGAGATGATGCTGTGACGCGGAATACGCGTCAGCGTCAGCATATCGAGCGTGCGCTGTTCCTTCTCGATCGTCAGGGCGCCACTGGTGATCGCAGGCGTAATAAACAGAACGAGAAACATCTGCGCGACCAGCAGGTAGATGAAGATCTCGGTGCCGAGCCGCGCTGCCTCCGACGCTCCGCTCCCGTTGGCGTGTACCTGATTTAGCCAGCCGTAATACTGGAACCAGAGCAGCACGGAGAGGAATCCCAAATAGCCGAACAGAATCCAGTAGGCGCGTGATCCACGCATGCGGACCCGCAGCTCTTTGGTCAGTACCGGGTTGTCCGGCAGAAAGCGTGCGATTACCGACATATTTACGCCACCTGTCCCTTGGTTACACGCAGGAAGACATCTTCGAGGTCCGTTTCCGGGGTGTAGAAGGCTCGTACTTTGATCCCTGCTTCGACCAGCGTCGTGAGGATCAGGTGCTCCTCCTCCGGCTCACCGACATAGCTGACCTGGAGAATGGAACCCTTCGAGGAGTAGTTGTCGCGCTTCAGCGTCTGCGTGCGCAACTCCTCGGCAGAGGTCTCGTTCAGTTGACGCAGGCCGCTGGTCATCTTGACTTCGCGCACGAGATCGGTCATGCCCAGCAGAATCGCTTCCGCCCGCTCGATCTCGCCCACAACGGCGATGGAGATGTTCTGATGCCCACGCACCTGCCGCGCAATGGTGTTCACGTCTCCAGCGACGATCATCTCTCCGCGCTCGATGATCCCGACCTTGTTGCAGAACTCCTCCATCTCCGGCAGGATATGAGAGCTGACGATGATGGTCTTGCCCATCGCCTGCAGCTCTTTGAGCAGTTCGCGGATCTCGATGCGCGCGCGCGGATCGAGGCCAGAGGCGGGCTCGTCGAGCAGCATCACCTTGGGATCGTGGACGAGCGTCTTCGCCAGACAGAGCCGCTGTTTCATGCCGCGCGAAAGGGCTTCGACGTAGGAGTCCTTCTTGACGGTCAGGTCGGTCAGCGCCAGCACATCATCGATGATCTGCGGGCGGCGGTCCTTGGGAATGCGGTAGGCAGCGGCGAAGAAGTCGAGGTACTCCCAGACTTTGATGTCGTCGTAGACGCCGAAGAAGTCGGGCATATAGCCGACAATGGAGCGGATCTGCTCCGGATGTTTGACCACATCGATGCCGTTCACCATTGCCGAGCCTGCCGTGGGGATCAGCAGGGTTGCCAGCATCTTGATGGTCGTGGTTTTGCCCGCGCCGTTGGGGCCGATAAAGCCAAAGATATCGCCCTGCTCCAACTCCAGAGTCAGGTCTTTGACCGCCGGTTCCGGCTTGTCCTTATACTCTTTGCGCAGGTGTTTGATCTCGATCATCGCCATGACGGCCGCTCTCCTTCTTCACAACCAAAAATAAAATTCGTTAGGATTCCATCGCGAAGCGGCGGAAACCGTAGACCATACGCCAGAGCATCAGCAGCGAGAGGACGATATAACTGAGCAGGCCGAATATCAAGTAGAGCTTCCCGTTCGGAAAACTGTTGGGGTTCAGCGCCTGCCCCATGAGCATTACCGGGTTGATCCACATGAGCGGGCAGTACTCGAACACATGCTCATTGGTAAACAGGGTCGCCAGGATGAAGGTGACCAGCGTCGTTCCAATGATCAACCCACCGACTACGAAGGTATAGGCCCCCATGATCGAGTAGAGGGTGCGCTTCAGATAGAACGACAAGAACATTCCGGCGGTCGCAAAGAAAGCCATCGAGAGAAACAGCACCAGATAGGTCAGCGCGAACTGTCCCACCGAGACGGCGTCGGAGCCGCTCTGACCCAGCAGGACGGAGTGCAGCCAGGCGAAGAGACTGATCGGCAGAAACAGCACCAGCAGCAGGGAGAGCAGGGTCAGCCGCGCGATCAGTTTGCCGAAGATGATCTCTCCTGCTGTCAGGTTGGTGTAGAGCAGCATGTCCCACGTCTGCTGCTCTTTCTCCAGCGTGATGGCGTTGGCTGTGACCGCAGGAGTGATCATAATGATCAGCATATACTGCAGTGCGATGATCCACCGCCAGGTCGTCGTGCCGGATTCCGCACTGGAGTCGCCCATCAGGAACCGGATGACGAAGTAGTAGAACGTGCCCAGCGAGAACAGGATCGCCAGGAAGATCCCCGTGCGTACTTGCGTGGTCTGCCGTAGGCGTAGGCGCATAAACAGCTCTTTGCGAAGCACCGGGTTGTTTATCATCGATAGATGCCCATTCTGTTGGTGTTCGGACGGGGATTGCCGGGCACGTCTTCCAGGATGTTATAGATCGGTTCCTGGAGGAAAGGGTTCAGGTACTGTCGGATCGAGTCGGAGGCATTGGCGGGCGTAGGCAGGTGTACCATGAGCAGATTGGCCTCCATCCCGGCGGCCTGTTTGCCGTCTACCTGCACTTTCAGGACAGGGTCGCTGAACCAGCCGATGAGGGCATTGGTAGAGCGTCCGTAGGACTGCGCCGTCTCGCCGTTGTAGTAGTTGTACCCGTTGTTGCTCTGCGGGAAGAGCGCGGCCGTGAGCCCATTGCGCAAGCGGATCTGCGTGCGCTCCGGCGTTTCGCGGGTCGAGTTCTGGCTGTCGATGGTAGCGTTCGGGGCCTGTCCGACGGTGGGAAGGGTCAGGCCAGCGCCGAACTCCTTATAGCTCCATTTCAGGTTCTGCTGCTTCGATTCGCCAGGCGCGAGGCTGCCGATGAGGTTGGCCTGCCCGCCGCTGACGAGCATACAGTCCTGGAGGGTGTAGCGGGTCTTGTTGGTGACGGTCACCTGCACGTTCTGGCCGTCGAGCATCCGGGTCTTTGCCTCGACGGCGCCGCCCAGATTTGCGGCGACTGGCGTGTCGAAGCTGCGTTTGTCCCAGAGCCGCACTTCCGCAGCCCGCAGCATCGCCGTCGTGTCCATCTCCACGGTCAGGTCCCCCCCAAGCCCGGAGCCGACTTCGCCGGGAATCAGCGTGCGGTAGGGGCTGTTCGGATCGTTGGTCGGCGCCATCGAAATATCGTATCCGGCACGGCGCGGGGAGTAGAGCGTCATCTGTCCATAGCCCGAGACCTGATCGGAGCCGGCGACCGTCTCCAGCACCACCACGCGGTTGACCGTCAGATCGCCGCCCTTGATGGAGACCGCGATCAGATAGGAGATGACGGTGAAGCCGAGGATAAGCAGCGGGGAGGTGAACCAGGCAAGTTCGCGCTTGTCCAGTTTCTTCAGGATGAAGTAACTGACCGGCACGAGCAGGATCAGATAGGCGGCTAGAAAGATCGTAACGACCAGCATCGGCGGCGCGTTGGTGGCCTGTTTGCCGGCCATCGCATCGGCGAGTTGCTGCATGCTGGCTTCGGCGTCGCGGGAGTTGGAGGCCAGGGTGCGGCGCGGCGAAACGAGGGTCGGATTGCTGCGCAGCAGATCGCGCCACAGGGCGGGGGCCTCTTTCCAGGAGCGCACGGTCGGATCCAGATAGTCGAATGTGGTGAGGAGGACGGTGCCGTTGCCGTAAGGGCGTTTGTAGACCAGGTCGCCGAGCAGCGCCTGGGTGCCGGGTTTCATCGTACCGGTGATCAGACCGATGGGCGCGGGCAGGGGCAGCGGCTCCCGGTAGCGCCGGGCCAATCCACCGAGATCGCGCGAGGAGCGTACCGAGATCTGTTCCAGCGGCAGCATGTCGGCGTAGAAGCCGGATTTGAGGCGCGACAGGTCGCTGCCGCCGGAGAGAATGAGGGTGCCGCCGTTCCGAACATAGCCTTTGAGCGCTTCGGTCTGATCTTCCGTCAGGTTATCGAGCGGCATATCGGCCAGCGCGACCGCATCCACCATATCGTAGCCCTGCGCCGACGCGGGCATCGCGGTCGGCAGCGTGTACATGAGGGTGGAGTTCGCGACGGAATTGATCTTATCGTAATCGGTGCTCTCGGTCGGATTGACGCTGTTGCGCGTGATGATGTTGGTGGGATTGTAGTAGTTGTGGAACAGGCC
>JAYUMV010000142.1:0-13556 GCA_043762265.1 Chthonomonadaceae bacterium
GTGAACTGGGGCAGCCCGAAGAACGGGCTGCGCTACTCCTGGTACACACCCAACTATCCCCGCACCGGCTACGCGCAGTTCTTCGACTGGATCTCCACCGGCTGCTACTATCCGAATGCGATGGAAGACGATGCCCGTATGCAGGGCCAGAATCCGCAGGCGACGGTGGAGTTCGCCGCAGCTCTCTCCAACCAGGCCGTGGCCAGCGGGGCCTTCGTCTATGCCGGGATCTACCTGCAAGACTATACCAATCACCCGGAAGCCTTTCTGCGCGCACTCGAAGCCTGCACCCAGCGCAGCCAAGGCTGGATGATCTTCGATCTCTCTTTCATGGACGACCAGAATCTGTGGCCTTATCTTGAAAAGGCCTACCCGACCAGCGCAATCGCGCCGCACAATCTGCCGGGCCTACTGCCGACCGCCCGCGCGGGATTCGACAGCGTGGAATAGGCAAACGGCACGGTAGGACATTTTGAATGCGATCACAATCAAAAATATTTGCACAGAACGCTTGACAAACCCGCAGAGATGCGATACAATAAAATCGTGCAGAGGGAAGCATCCTGTTCCCCTTTCACTTTCACCGGTTTTCCGGGTTTTGCGCAGTAGAAAGTGGAAAAGCCAATAAACTTCACAGGAGGCAGCCGCGTATGCGATATCGAAACGATTTCGGGACGAGGTTCACTTACTGGAAAGGACGCGAAGGATGACGCCACCGGACTGCAGTAAATGAGGCTCGACGCACGACAGTACGCGAACTAAAGTCGCGAACGCCGATGAGAACGGGGACTCCCGGAAACCGTTTTCGTAAGGTAAAGCGAAACGTGATGCGCGACGATACGGCGCTTAGAAATTCGCCCTGTCCTGACGTAGAAAGCGCCGCTCCCGCGGAAAGCATCTAAAATACAGCCTCGGCCCCGGTTCGACCGGGACACAAGAAATGCCCTCCGGATCCTCTTCGATCCGGAGGGCGTTCTGTTGTCGGAAGGAAACAGACGCCGTCAGTTTCCGCCCTTGGCGTTCACCTTGATGTCTCCCTTGCCATGGATATCTTCCTTCCCGTCCGGCTTTAGGCTTTTCCCGCAGATCGGACAGAACTGCCAGTCGGTGTCCGCCACGGCAGGCCGCTTCGCGCCGTCGAACGGGCAGAACTGCCAGTCGTCGTGGAAAGCGCGCCCGCACTTTTCGCATTTCGGCGACTCGTGCTTGTGGAGCACCGTGACCTGCTGCTTGCAGTGCGGACAGGTGAAGGTGGAGCGTACCTCATTCACACCGACCGTATTCAGTAGAGTGTTGCCCAGCGAATACGTGGTCGAGAGGTTCGACGGGGAAGTTTGCAAAATCGTGCTTCCCTTCAAGGTTTGCGTCAGAGGCTGCACGGTATTGTACTGGTTTTTTAAGATGATGTTCGGCGACCATTCCAGTTTCGGGACGACTTTGTACGTCGGCGAACCGTCTTTCTGGAGCAGTTCCTGGTAGTACAAGTTGAAATTCTTGTCCGTTTCCTTCCGCTGGAACAACTTATTGTCGGGTGAAGAATTCAGATCGCGTAAGAACGACGCGTTCGGCCACTGAGAATAGGACGACGTTACGTTCTTCCCGATATGATAGGCGATGCCGCTCTCTTTGGAATCCGCTTTCTTGACCGCCTTGCGGCCCCATTTCATGTCCGTTGCATCCGCCAGCATATCCAGCGCGGTGGAGAGACGAATATTTTTGGCGACGAGCGTTACGCGGGCATCGTCGGGCACGTCCTTCTCCAGTACAAACTCCAGCTTCGTCTGCTCGGTAAGCTGCTTGACCGCCTCTTTGAGCGGCGCATTCCGCAGATTGAGGTTGACGCGCACCTTCGACTGTGCCTGAGGGGCAAACAGAGTGTTGGTATACACCACCTGGTCACCGGCGGGAAGGATATAAGTGAACTCCTGCGCTTTCTCCTGCGGCAGCGTCAACGTGATGTTAGGGACGACCTTATTGTCCTGTAGAAGCGTGTAACTATCATTGAGGACGGGTGCAGTAGGGGGAAGAGCGCCCTCTGCCTGGAATGAGGCTACCGGCGGCTGTATCGCGATGACACGGTAGGGTTGGATCGACCCTTTGACGGTCGTTTGCTGCGCCGCGACCACGGTGGGGAGCAGCAGAGCGCTGAGGATCATGCGGAATTTCATGGCTGTTCTTTCTCCTGTTCAAAACGGATGGGAATGAGAGTGGCTGCGACCAACGCGGTGGTCGAGTCTGCGGCATCGTCGTCGGATTGCAGCGCGAGTTGGAAGAGCGCGGGAGTGAGAACGATGGTGGCGGTGACGGGGTCCGTCTGCGCGACCCAAACCGGTGTCAGCGCCTGTGTGATGATTTCGGAATGCACCGTCTCCGTGGTCCAGACACAGTGCGCGGGGGACTTGTGCCCGGAAAGGCTTCGCGGAGCGGAAGAGTTGGATCCGGAAGGGCTTTGCGCCAGGAAGCCACTCCGGCGGTGTCGCTCGCTGTGATGGGTGTTTCGGGAGCGCTCTCGGAAGCGTTCGGTGGAGGCGGTCAGTCGCGCCAGGTCGATCTGCGCTAAAAACGCAGGGGAGAGATCGATGCGGGGCAGCGCGAGCGAATCAGGCAGGACGCTCTTTTGCCTGGAGAGGAAAGCCATGGCCGAATTCGGTACGGCCTCCCCTAAGGAGAGCCGATGCGGCATCCGCAGCCAGAGAGCGCCGCCGAGGAGGAACAGGCCGCAGGTGGCAGCGACGAGAACAGGAGTTGGGCGGCGCTGGTCGCAGCCGCGACCGGAACGGTTGTGCCGTGCCAGGGCGTTGGTGACGAGGTTCACCGGAGCGACGGTTTCAGTTTCGTAGCGGGCGGCCTCCTGCAGCGCTGCACGCACCAAGCCTGTACGCTCCGTCTCATTCGGTTCAGAAGGGAATTTCATAAGGTCCAGCCTTTAGCGTCGGTGTCGATGCGGACAGGATTTGCCAGGTCATCGAGTTGCAGATCGTGCAGTTCCTGGGCCAGTCGGCGCATTCCGGCCTGCACCCGACTGCGCACGGTGCTCTCCGCCGTGCGCTCCAGCCGTGCGACCTCGGCCAGCGTAAACTCCTCGAAGAAGTGCAGCCAGATCGGAACCCGTTGGGGGGTGGGCAGAGCGGCGACCGCTTGACGCACGCGTCGTTGGGCCTCCCGCCGCTCCGCCAGTCGCTCCAGAGGTTCCGTAGCCGTGGTGTCTGGAGCCTGTTCGGTCTGCCAGAAGCGCATGCGCCGTCGCCAGGCCGACTTCTGATAGTCGTGCGCGGCATTCAGCGCGATCCGACAGAGCCAGGCCTCGAACGACGCCTCCGCCCGGTAGGTGCGCACCGCACACCAGGCCCGAACGATGGCCTCCTGCGCCAGGTCGTCCCGATCCGGTCCAGGCGCAACCGAACTGACGATTCGCCAAACGCGGCTTCGACTCCGTTCGCACAAAGTCGAAAACGCCCCCTGGTCGCCCGCCATGGCCCGTGCTGTCAGTTCCTTTTCGGCTTCCCCAGCGCTCAAATATCGGCCTCCACCCCTTAGACGAGACAGGGCATGCAAAACCACGAACCTCTCCGCCTTGCCCATCAAAAAAGAGCAGAGAGATTGCATCGCAGCAGACGCGACTGTGAAGGACCTAGGGAATTGTGGTCTCCTGGAGCGCGAGGTCCAGGGTTGCATCGAGGGTAAGGAGGGTGCCTTCGTTCCATAGGGTTTCGAAGCGAGGAGCGCCGAGCTGTGTGCGGAGGATGGTAGAGGCGCTGTCGAAGATGCCTGCCATAGAGCGACCGGTTATTTCCCGGTTGCTCTTTTTCAATCGTCTGGGAGATCCTTGTTGCGCGTAAGATAGCCAACGAGAGCGCAAAATACTGACGCACCCACAATCATCAGAAATAGATCGAACGCTGCTGACATTGGCCTATCCTTTCGGAACAGTTGGCTTCACTTCCTGACTGTTCCTTGCATTAAACTGCGGTTTGAGGGGAAGGGGATGCCAGCGTCCGGGTGACATAGAGGCTAATCTCTTCTTCCAGGCGGCGAATCTCCTCCAGGGGGCCTTCCACCATGAGTGCGAACTGTTTTCGGCTCTTGGGCAAAACATCGGTATTGAGCGCAGAGAGAGCACGGCACATGCGCCCCACCTGTTCTAGTTGCCTTTCATCAGTAATCATAGTTTTACCCTCAACAGTCCCTTCCGCCGGTCAGGCCAACCACGCACCTGCGCAAAAAAGGCGACATATTCTGTGTACTCTATTGCGGTTGCTATTGCAACCAGTGTTGCATTTCGGTTGATACCGTGGAATCAAGAATCAAGGGAGGGATAACATCCCTCCCTTGATTCCACGGTATTACCTTGATTCCAACGGATCGTTCTATTCGGATAACATCCCTTGATTCTATGGTATCACATCGATTCCAATGAATCGTTCTCTGCGCGAGCAAGTGCGTGAATCGGTTTTAACTGAAATGGAACACACCCAATTGATTTTGCGTTGGGGTTCCCAACTGAGAGAAGGGGCGGAATAGGCAATGCCTGCTCCGAGTTCGATATTATCCTCACCTCGGTTTTTCGGCGATAGCCATCAGGGTTTCAAAGTAAGGCGGTTCGGCGGCGCGATCAACGACGGAGATGTCGATCTGCTCGAAGCCTGCCTGCCGCAGCCAGACAACCAACTCGGCCTGCGAGAAGCCAAGCCAGACATCGGCGTAAAGCTCGCGCGCGGCCTCGACATCGTGTTGCAGCAGATCGAGCAGCACGATGCGACCGCCGGGACGCAGGACACGCCAGGCTTCCATAAGAGCTTGACCGGGATGAAGCGCATGGTGTAGCGCCTGGTGCATCAGCACCATGTCGACCTCTTCGGCGGCGATGGGCAGCTCTTCCATATCGCCCTGGCGGTATTCGAGATTGGCGATGCCGTTGCGAGCGGCGAGGCCCGCCCCATACTCGACCATTTTCCCCGAACTGTCTACCGCGATCACGCGTTCGGCTCGCTGCGCCAGCATGAGCGCGAGCGTGCCCTCCCCCGCCCCCAGGTCGGCGATGACCAGAGGCGGGAGCAGGCGCAGCAGCACTTCGGCCAGAGCCTTCCAACTGCGACCAGGCACATAACTGCGCCCAAAACGCCCGGCCAACTCGTCGAAATAGGTGCGCAACGTGTCCTTACGGCGGCTCAGGACAAGACGCAGCCCCTCGTCGTCGTGCCCGGTTTCGGGAATCTCTGTCTTGCTATGCTCCAGCACTTCCGTCAGGATCGTGCCAGCGCCTGGCGGCACGATCAGGCGATAGATGCTTTTCTGGCCGGCACGGCGCACTTCGACGAAGCCGGCCTGTTTCAACTGCGACAACTGCATCGAGATGCGGCTCTGCCCCATGCCGAGTATCTCCTGAAGTTCCGCTACGCTCAGGTCCTCGCTCGCGAGCAGGCGCAGGATGCGGATACGCGCTTTGTCCCCTAACAGCCGTAAGGCTTTCAACATTTCCATGGATCCATTATAGCCGTTTTCAGCAGACATATCAAAATATCTTGATTTCTTGTTGCATTTCTGAAAAGGACCGGGTATAATGACTTACGTCAAGCAATCAAGAAATCATGATTTCTTGATACAGCATTTTAGCGCACATCAATGGAGAATCAAACGATGAGTCCTACTATGGTCGAAACCCCGACCCTTCCTTACAAAGTCGCCGATATGTCCCTGGCTGCCTGGGGCCGTAAAGAGATCAATGTCGCCGAGTACGAGATGCCCGGCCTGATGGCGATTCGCCACAAATATGCTCCCAGCCAGCCCCTCGCCGGCGTGCGCATCACCGGTTCCCTGCACATGACCATCCAGACCGCTGTCCTGATCGAGACCCTCAAGGCCCTCGGCGCGGATGTGCGCTGGTGCAGTTGTAACATCTTCTCGACGCAGGATCATGCGGCCGCGGCCATCGCCGAAGTCGGCATCCCCGTCTTCGCGTGGAAAGGCGAGTCCCTCGAAGAGTACTGGTGGTGTACGGATCAGGCGCTGACGTTCCCTGGCGGCAAAGGCCCCGAACTGATCGTCGATGACGGCGGCGACGCCACCCTGCTGATCCACAAGGGCTACGACCTGGAGAACGGCAAGACCGACTGGGTCAATAGCCCCTCCGAGAGCCACGAAGAAGCGGTCATCAAGGACCTGCTGAAAAAAGTCTACGCTGAGACCTCCAACCGCTGGCACGATGTCGTCGCGGATTGGCGCGGCGTCTCCGAAGAGACTACGACCGGCGTCCATCGTCTGTACAAAATGCAGGAACTCGGCCAGTTGCTGGTTCCCGCCATCAACGTCAACGACTCGGTCACCAAGTCCAAATTCGACAACCTGTACGGCTGCCGCGAATCGCTGGTAGACGGCATCAAGCGCGCTACCGACGTCATGGTCTCCGGTAAAGTCGCGGTCGTCTGCGGCTACGGCGATGTGGGCAAGGGCTCCGCGCAGTCGCTGCGCAACAACGGCGCCCGCGTCATCGTCACCGAGGTCGACCCCATCAACGCGCTTCAGGCGGCGATGGAAGGCTACCAGGTCACGACCGTCGAAGACACCCTCGGCCTCGCCGACATCTATGTCACCTGCACGGGCAACGTCGATATCCTGACCTACGAGCAGCTTTCGAAGATGAAGGATCAGGCCATCGTCTGTAACATCGGCCACTTCGACAACGAGATCCAGGTGGATCGTCTCAACACCGCCGAAGGCGTTGCGAAGCTCAACATCAAGCCGCAGGTCGATATGTACACCTTCCCGAACGGCAACAGCATCTACATGCTGGCCGAGGGACGCCTCGTCAACCTGGGTTGCGCGACCGGTCACCCGAGCTTCGTGATGTCCGCCAGTTTCGCCAACCAGACCCTGGCGCAGATCGACCTGTGGAAGAACCGAGCGATCTACGAGGTCGGCGTCTATGTCCTGCCCAAGAAACTGGACGAGGAAGTGGCCCGCCTGCACCTGGAGAAGGTCGGCGCGAAACTGACGGTCCTCACGACCAAGCAGGCCGAATATATCAGCGTCTCGAAAGACGGACCCTACAAGGCCGACACGTACCGCTACTAATTCCGCTCTGTGCGGTTCCCAAAGCGCCAGGAGGCACGGACTAAATCGTCCGTGCCTCCTGTACTTATTTCTGCGCTGTATTTGCACGTTCGTTTCTGCCGCGCTGGGAACTCTGCCCCCTTGTGAATCGGATAATCAAGAGAGTGGCTTTATTTCGCTCTGCCAGTAGGAGAGGAACTTGCCGAAACCGATCCTCAAAATTTTGGAGCAGGTGCCTTCTACGATGGATGCGGCGCGGGAGCAGGTGCAGTGCGGAGCGGTATGGCTGGATCAGGACCAGCCGAGGCCGTTCGCAGGGCTTCTGGCTTATGAGCAGACGGCGGGGCGCGGACAGCGCGGGCGCGTCTGGAACTCTCGCCCCGGCGCAAGTCTGTGTGCCACCTTCTATTTTCGGCATGGGATCGACCTGGTGGCAGATCTGGGCATGGTGGCGTTGCTGGTAGGCGTTGCGGTCGCAGAAACGCTGGCAGCGGAGGCGGCCGCTGGGGGTTCTTCGGCAGCTATCGGTCTGAAATGGCCGAACGATATACTAATTCATGGTAAGAAGGCGGGCGGCATTCTGATCGAAACGGCGGGAACGCCGGAAGGCATAACGGTCGCTCTGGTTGGTATCGGCCTCAATATCGGCATAGGAGCCTTTCCTCCGGAACTCGCTGTGAGTGCGACGTCGTTGGAAAATGCCGGGATTGTCGTGTCCAGTCTGATCGCACTGGCGGAAAATCTGGCCGTGAATTTGCAGGCGCAGGCTGATCTGTTTCGGCAGGAAGGTCGGACCAGTCTTATCGCGCGCTGGCGTGCGTGGGATCGCACCGCAGGGCGGCGCTTCCACACAGTGCATGAGGGGGTGTCGATTACCGGCATTGCCGAGGGCATCGACGAGAACGGGCAACTGCTGCTCCGCCTTCCCGATCGGACTCTCCTCGCCGTCGGCTCCGCTTCGACCCTTCAGGAGACGCTTTCCTGATACCCTGGCCCTTTGGGTCCTCCTGTCACATTGTCCACCGAGAGACGTTTTCTGAGAGTGTCTCAGCGAAAGCCCCCTCGTGCAAGGCAATGTGCGCAAGGATTCGACAGGGAAGGGCGAAGGGTCATATGATGCAAAATAGAGGTTATGCTGCGCGGCAAGCGAGCCGCCTGTCGCAGCGTATAGTACAAATAGGTTCCACACTTTGTGCGGTCATTGTGGTCGGTGTGGCGATACCGGTATGCGGCACGGAGTCCCACGGGTCTCCTGTCACTCCGCCGATCGTTCCGCCAAAATCGACGACGGCCGTGCTGCTCTGTGCTCCACAGAACAAACCTACCCATGTTTGACGTATGGAAGGTCGTTCACAGAAGGAGGCGGAACCAGAGGCGTTGGTTCCGCTTCTTATTTTGGAAGAGGAAAGGAGGCCCACAGGGAGGGGCGAAAAGACAGGGCGGTCCCCTGTAGGTGAGGGTTCTTCCGGGTTCTGCTCCTATGCACGAACTTTTAGCCGGAAATTATCTCTCTGGCGTCTCGAAGAAGGAATAACCGGAAGGGATCGCGTATAAGCTCTCTACAAAGAGTTCCGTGCGAGAATTGTTTCGCTAATGAGATTGTTCGTGGCTACTGTCGTTGGTTCGGTCTGCGTTGAAATTTGTATTACGGTTCTCTTCATGTGGCGCCTGTGCCCAGTGCGGACGCAAAGGAGAGATTGACCGTGGTCAACTTGCTGCCGCTCCTATTGTGTGCTTCTGTAGCGACGAACCTTCCTGCTTTTATGAAGGAGAATGGATGGTTATGTCTACCACCGAAGTAGAGGTTTTGTCCCCCACTGCGACGCCCGCCGTCGTACCTGCCGCGTCTCCTGCTACAGCGCCCGCCGAGGCTTCTGCTGCGCGTAATCTTACGATATCCCCGTTTCGCACGGCTGAGTCCTTCGATGCCTACTGTTCTCAGGTACAGGGGCGGTTGGCAGAGTATGCGGAAAAGCGGGTTCACTTTCTTCAGGCCGCCTACGATCGCCTGACGCGACTGCTCCAAGCCGCCCGGGATGTTGAGGATACCGCTCTTTACAATGAGTTGCTGATGCACCGAATCGCTGTGCGTGAACTTCTGGAGTCCCTGCAACACCCGACGCTTTCGCCTCTCCCGGCACCTCCGATCCTAAGCGTCCAAGCCCCGCTTCCGATGAGCGCTTCGGTCTCTCCCGCCCCGGCGCGCCCGACGCCTCCACCCCCTCGTGCTCCACGGGTCGTCGAGGAGAATGTTCCGACCGCCCCCCCGGTGACCGCTCCGTCTGTCGAGGCAGTTGTGACGAGTCCTCCGGAAAGCCCCTCTGCCGTGGTAGTTCCGCGTGTGTCCCGCCGCCCATCCCGCCCGCTGGCAGAAATCGAGGCCGATGCCATCCGTCTGCGAGGCGATGTGCGCGACTGGGACAATCTTTACCCCCTTACGGTACGCAAAGAGCTGAACCTTCCGAACTGTCTGCGCCTGCGGGCGATGGCCTGCCGACAGCGCAAACTGGAAGAAGAAGCAGGCGAGATCGAGGTTCCGCAAGTGACGGAGTTGATGGAAGATATCATCGATCTGATGGACGCCGCCAACGACATGGCCTATACCGCAGCTCTCGACGACGACCTGGATCCGCGCCCGCATGCTGGCCAATGGGCCGAGATGGCAGAGCGCTATGAAGAGATGGCGCGTGCCCAGGAGGCGTTCGACTGGTGGCAGCGCCACAAGTCCTTCCTGAAAGTACCAGATATTCAGGGTCTCGCCGAGGCTGTCGCCGCCATGCAGCAACGTTTCAATCGCCTGCTCTTCCGTATCGGCGCGACCGATCCCTTCCAGCAGGCTATGTTTGATGATCTGCGAACCTGGGCGCGCGAAGATCAATGCTACCTCTATAGCTTGCGTCCCAAGGTGCCGATGCAGGAGTTGATCGAAAGAGCCGCCACCCTGGAAGCGTCCTGGGATCGTGCCCGCCAGCCGGTCATCGAAGAAGAGAGACGGCAGCAAGTGGTGGAAAACGTGGTCACCCTCGTTTCAGAACCGGAGTTCGGGTCGGAGCCCGAGCGCGACGAACGCCGCCTGCATACCGCCTTGGCCGAGTGCAAGAATATGCGCATTCCCGCCTCCGACCGCCGCCTCCGAGACGCTCTGTTGCCCTGGGGAGCCTTCCTCGAAGACGACGAACGGTTCAAAGAGCTGTTGCGTGAGATCAACCTGGAATGGGAACGCCGCCAGGAGACAGGCCGCGGGGAAGATTTCGAAGACGAGGCGGATACCGAGATCGATTCCATGCAGAAGGAGTTGATGGCGGTGCGCGAAGTGACCCGCGGCAAACGTCTGTTGATTCTGGGCGGCACCTGCCGTGAAGAGAATAGGCGCAAACTGGAAGTTGCCCTGGAGCTTCGTGAACTCGTCTGGCCCAGCACCAAACCTTCCGACCCGCTCGCGCGCTTCGATACCGACATTCGCCATTCCGACATCGTGGCGCTGCTCACCCGTTTCAGCCGCAAAGAGTGGAAAAATTCGCAGGACATCTGCGCCCGCGAAGGCAAAAAGTTCGTCCACCTGACCACAGGATACGGTGTCTCGCAAGTCGTGCGCCATTTCTACAATCAGATCGCTCCGGAAGGCGCCGCACGCTCCTAATCATACGCCTCCCTCTGACAAACGCCCCGGTTGTGTCAAACGCATTGACACGACCGGGGCGTTTATTTATGGAGAAAATGGGCGGTGAGGGATTCGAACCCCCGGCCTTATCCGTGTAAAGGATCTGCGCTACCACTGCGCCAACCGCCCGGACCACGAATCATAGTATAGTACGGCAAGTCCCCATTTGTCAAGGGAGGCAAATAAGGGAGATCTGCATATCCTTGGAACCCGACGCAGAGTGTCTGCGTCACACAACTATAATTTACGTGGAGGGCAATGTCCCTCTGTAGGATACGGATAAGGACGAAAATGTGATGAAAACGAAATCGATGGACGC
The DNA here is from genome assembly GCA_043762265.1 of Chthonomonadaceae bacterium. GTDB lineage: Bacteria > Armatimonadota > Chthonomonadetes > Chthonomonadales > Chthonomonadaceae > JANXLO01. The sequence continues at coordinate 11,031 of JAYUMV010000142.1, forward strand.
AAGGGATTTTTCCGCCAACCATACCTCCGAGCCGATTTTCCTGGGTGGCGAGCGGGAGGAATCGTCTCAGCTGGCGCCTGTAGCGGTCTATGGGGAGTCACGACGCGGATTTCTGGGGAAAATGCTCGCAGCGGGAGTGACGGTCGTGGCGTTGCCACTTCTCACCGAAGACGCTGAGGCGGATCTGTTTACGCCCAGCATTAACGATCAGAAAAAACTCGGGGAACAGGCCGCACAGCAGATCCTGCAGAAATATCATGAAGTTCATGATTCGCGGGCCAGCCATTTTAATCAGATCGGGACGCGGCTGGTCGATGCACTTCCTTCCCGAGACCGCCAGACCTGGGACTACAAGTTTCATGTGCTCGAGAGCCCGGAACTGAACGCTTTTGCGCTGCCCGGCGGACCTATGTTCCTATTTACCGGGCTTATGGATAAAATGAAAAGCGATTCGGAGATCGCAGCCGTTACCGGCCATGAGATGACGCATGTGCGCAAACAGCACTGGGCAAAGGCCTATGCCAATCAGCAAGAAAGTGGGCTTGTGCTCGGCGGAGTGCTGAAAGTGCTGAGGGCGGGGCAAGCGGCGCAGGCAATCGCGGGTATCGGAGATAAGCTGTATAGCCTGAGGTTTTCGCGCGGAGACGAGGATCAGGCGGATGCGGGCGGTTTGCAGAATATGGTGGACGCCGGTTACGATCCACATGGCATGCTCGATCTGTTTCATACGCTTCAGACCGCATCTGGCAGTGGGCAGACCCTGCCCTTTCTGAGCGACCATCCTCTGACCTCAGAACGTATCAAACGCACTCAACAGAGAATAGATGCGCTCAATAAGCGGCGTAGATAGGGAAGAGAAGGCGAGAATGAATGAGAGCCTTGCGCTAGGACGCGAAGTTGTGATTTTTGAGGATAAAGCGATGCTGAGTCGGGAGGCCGCGCATCGCTTTCTCTTTCTGGCGAAGCGGAAGATAGGCTCCGGGGGCTTCTTCAACGTTGCTTTGGCAGGCGGATCGACCCCGGAGATGCTCTATAGCCTGCTCGCATCTCTGCCGTTCCGCGACGACATCGACTGGACGCATATCCATTTTTTCTTTGGAGACGAACGCGCGGTCCCACCGGATCATGCCGACAGCAACTATCGTATGGCGCATGCGGCGCTGTTCGCGCCTCTCGCTATTCCTCCCTCCCATATCCACCGTATGGTTGCGGAGGGGTCGGATCTCGATACAGCCGCACACGCCTATGAGGCAGAGCTGCGTTCTCACTTTAATCTCTCTGACACCGACACTCCCCCCAGTTTCGATCTGATACTCCTAGGGATGGGGCCGGACGGGCACACAGCGTCGCTCTTCCCGCACAAACCCGCCCTGCAGGAGAAGACCCGGCTCGTCGTGGGGACGGAACCGGGTCTCAAGCCGTTTGTACCGCGTCTGACACTGACCTATCCGGTCCTCAATCAGGCGGCAAACGTGCTGTTTTTGGTGGCTGGTGCGGATAAAGCCGTGACGCTCCACCGGGTTTTGACCGAGCCTACGGATCCGGACGCGCTCCCCTCGCAGTCGGTCGCTCCCACAGACGGCAGTCTGGTCTGGCTGGTCGATCAGGCGGCTATGGGCTAAGAACGCGGGTTTCAGTCTTCCTTGCGGTACTCGACCGTCACGACCGAGGAGAACCCCCCGCGCACGTTGAAGTCGGCGGTAACGGTCAAACGCCGGGGCTTACAGGCCGCAATCAGATCGTCTGCGATCCGGTTGGTAACTGCCTCGTAGAAGATTCCCATCTGTCGGTAGGCGTAGAAGTACATTTTCAACGCCTTGAGTTCGAGGCACTGTTTGTCGGCGACATAGTCGATGGTGATGGTTGCGAAGTCGGGCAGCCCGGTTTTGGGGCAGACCGAGGTAAATTCAGGGCAGATATGCACAATGCGATAGTCGCGCTCCGGGCGCGGGTTGTCGAACAGTTCCAGTATCGCAAGATGCTGCTCAGGGGTCAGCGTTTCAGAGGACATCGTTTCATTCCTAACGGGTCACGAGAGATTGCACAAAGAAGGGTTGCGCCACCGTTGCGGGTGCGCAACCCTTCTATTATACCCGTTCCGCCGGAAACACCCTAACTTTCGTCGCTGCTGTACTTGTCGCGCAGCGAGGCCACGATGGCGGGATCGGCGAGCGTCGTAGTATCGCCGAGCAAACGGCCTTCCGCGATGTCACGGAGCAGACGCCGCATGATCTTGCCGGAGCGGGTCTTGGGCAGGTCGGCGGTGAGAATGACATCGTCGGGTCGGCAGATCGCGCCTAACTTATGTGCGACAAACGCCTTCAACTCGGTACTTAACGCTTCTAATCCGGCCTTATCGGCGGAGTGCGGCGACATCCCTTCGCGGATGATGACAAAGGCGACCGGCGCCTGCCCTTTGATCTCATGGGCTTTGCCGATGACGGCGGCCTCGGCGACGGCGGGATGCTCGACCAGGGCTGACTCGATCTCCATGGTGCTGATGTTGTGGCCCGCCACCAGCATGAC
>JAYUMV010000143.1:0-7878 GCA_043762265.1 Chthonomonadaceae bacterium
TATGCGCCCTTCCCGACCCCTGTGTCCAGAAACAGTTCCACAATATCCTTGAGCCGACAGGGCGCGCCGTTAAGCATATACTGGCTCTCGCCCGAGCGGTAGATGCGCCGCGTCACGGTCACTTCGGCGAACTGAATGGGCAGGCCGCCATCGGTATTGTCGATGGTCAGACGCACTTCGGCCATGCCGAGCGGTTTGCGCTTGTCGGTCCCGGCAAAGATCACATCTGTGGAGGCGTTGCCGCGCATCAGGCGGGGATTCTGCTCGCCCAACACCCACAACAGGGCATCCACAATATTCGATTTTCCGGACCCGTTCGGCCCGACAATCGCTGTGAGACCGCTATCGATCACGATTTCGGTCTTGTCGGCGAAGGTCTTAAATCCGAGGAGTTGAAGTTTCTTCAGTTGCACGCGCGCTGGTTCCCTTACCTATCTCTTTTTGCGACTCGTCAGTGCGACAGCCAGAGTCTTCTGCAGATTCCCACCGCGCAGATCCGCACCTGCGGCGATCACCTTGCCCGTGTCGCCGTCTACCAGCACTGCTGAAGGAGTGAGATGCACGAAATAGAGCTGCGCCATCTCGGCCTGCATCCACTTTCCATCGTAGATCTCCGGCCACGACATTCCGAGCCGTTTCGTGAATAGGGCGATCTGCGCCGCTGCGTCTTCATGATCGAGACTCACGCCCACGATATCCAGCCCCTGTGCGTGGAACATATTGTACGATTTGACAATGTCCGGCATCTCCGCGGCACACACGCCGCAGTCGCTCGCCCAGAAGGAGAGCAGCACCAGTTTGCCACGATAGGCGGACGGGAAACGGATCGTCGATCCGTCCATCGCCTTCTTGTTGAAGCCTGGAGCGACCTTTCCGATGCGAAGATCCGGGGGAGGCGCTATCTCCGATACCGGCACGGCGGCCGGCACAAGATCGAAACTGTCTCCGGACGCTGTCAGTCTGCGGATCGCATAGCTGACTCCGCCGATATTGAACGCCTGCGTGGCGCTGAATATTTCGCCGCGACTGTCGAATATACCGTTGCCGTTGACATCGATCAAGAGAAAGACGCCTAAATGTCCTTGTCCACGAATCCCCCGAAAATCGCCGGTAAGGATCGCGTCCAGCAACATCACATGGTAGGATTTCGCCCCCAACTGCAACTCCCCTTCACGCGCATAGTCGGGTGAGAAGAGAATCGCGCCCTTGTTTCCCGCCCGAGCAGGATCGGCAAGATCGAATCTCTGGAGAAGCAGATGCATCGGCAGCGTTACACTGCCGAATTTGATGGGAACGGTCACTCCTCCCACCATCTGTGTATAGTGATGGCCACTATTATCGGCATAGGGTTTCGCTTCCCACTGCGGCCGAGGATCGTCGGTAAAATCACCGTTCCCATTAGCATCGACGTACAGCCGCGACGGTTTCCCCGGCGGCGTATCCAGCAGGAGATCGATCCGCGTAGGCTTCTCCACTGGCCCTAGCGTAAGAAACCCATAGAGGCCATGCGTCACATCGGCGGGAACCCTCTTGATCTGAGCCGGTTTCTGAGCGTTCAGCTCGATGCTATGCGGCGCGACCGGAGTCATACGCGCCTCTGCCCCCGCTGGCACCCATTTCAGATGGACTTTTTGCGCCTGTGCACTTGTCGTCCCTAAAAACGTGGTCATAACGCCAAGGAGGGCTGCCAATATTACCACGGGCGCCCTGCGGCATTTTCCCAAATCGATGGACTTGCTCATCTCACGGTTCCTTCTCACATTACTGGTCGCCTGACCGGACAGCCTATTTCATGGCGGAAAAATCGAGGCTGCCTTGGGGGTTCGCGGGCGTCTCCTCGTCGTCGGCATCCGAGGTATAGTTGAAGTGTTTGCTCAGGCGCAGGCGTTGGGACTGGTAGTGGGAGCCGGTGCCGTAGAGCATGTCGGGCTCCTCGGTGCTCCGCAAGACGTGAACTCGGAACAGCGGTTGGCCGTCTTCGATCAGGAAGGGGACGTCTCGGCTGCGCACTTCGAGCACGACGGAGGCCGCGCTGCGTTTCGGGTCTACATCCTGCGCATAGCCGAAGCCGGAGTCGAAGAAACCCGCATAGTGGGTCCGCACTTCGCCGCTGCTGGCGTCGAAGGCGACCATCTCCGCGCAGTACATGGGGGGCAGACGTACAAGTTCGCGGGAGGCGAAGATATAGAACTCATCCGGTTCGAGCACTACCGGACGATTGTCGCCGTAGATGCGATTCCAGAAGTGACGGACTTTCGCTGCTCCGATGCCGCGCAGATCGATCGGCGCGGTATTGCGCCGTGCCTGATAGCCGACGGTATCGCCTTTCAGAGGCAGATTGACAGAGAGCACCATCCCGGAAGAGATAGGAACTTCGTCCGAGCGGAGGGTCCGCAGATCCCGATCCAGAAGGATCTCTTCGGTGTCGAGGAGATGGGCCAGCTCCACAGAGGAGAGTCGGGGATCGCCGGTCTGAAAGCGGATCTGGGACAGCGAATCCCCCGGTCGCACCCGAATCGCATAGGAGCGAGGCACCACTTCGATGAAGAGTTTGCCGCTGTGGCCAGCCTTCACCTCGTCGAAGGAGGTGCCGTATTCGGTGACAAGGCGGGTAAAGACATCGAGCCTGCCGGTCGAACTTTTGGGGTTCGCGCGGGCGTACACATCTTCCGGCAGGTACAGGCTCTCGTTGAGGGGGAAGATGTACGCTTGATTCTTCTCAAGCACCATGCCTTCGTCCGTCAGCGTAAACTCGTACCAGCGATAGGTATCCAGTTTGCGGTAGATGCCCTCTTTGCCGGGCAGAAAGCTGCACTGGACGCGGCAGCCTATGTTGCCAAGTCGTAGGTCGAGACTGTTCGGTTGGATCTGCCCCGGCTGGATCGGCGTCTCTCCCCGGATGATTCCGTTCTCGACGGCGGCGCGTATCCACTGCGAGGGGAAGACACCGGAGAGTCGTTCTAATTCGGCCAAACACGTCCCTTTCCTGCCTGAAAGCGTTTTATTTAAAATTGGGGTCGGTGACGCGCTGTTCGTTGACGGCAGCCTTCTGGCGAGAGGTCGCTTTGAGTTCGTCGATCAGCTTGTCGTACGCGGCTCGGTCCACGGGTACAGAGACCGTTTTGCCGGTCTTGCCTGAGAGAATGAGTCCGTTGATCATCTCAACCGCATTCAGTCCGTCTTCGCCCGGCGCAATCAGCGTGTCGCCGAACAGGATCGAGCGTGCAAAGTTCTGGGTGATCGCGGCATGGCCCTTGATCGGAGGATCGGACGGCAGGTCCGGCGTCGTTGCGTTCGATTTGGGAGAGGCCCACATCGATTCGTTGGTCTCCGTAAACTCCCGGATCGGCGTATCGAGGCCATAGACACGCAGTTTGCCGTTGTCCAGAACCAGTTTGCCTTTGTCGCCGCAGATCTCCAGGAGGTTGTGATTCGGCACTTCGGTCGTGCTGGCATAGAGGTAGCCATGCGCGCCATTCGCATATTCAAGTATGGCGAACGCTTCGTCTTCGACTTCGATGTCGTGGAGGCGCGTGCGGGTCTGGCCGGTGATCGTCTTCGGCAGGCCCCCGAGCCAGGTAAATAGGTCGAGGTAGTGCGGCGCCTGATTGATAAGCACTCCGCCGCCCTCCCCGGCCCAGGTGGCCCGCCAGCCGCCGGAGTTGTAGTAGGCCTGACTCCGGTACCAGCCCATGACGAGGTTGGTGCGATAGATCTCCCCGAGCACGCCGGACTCGACGACTTTACGAGCGGCGGCGTTCGGCGGTTCGGAGCGCATCTGGTACATGACGCCGAACTTGCAGCCCGACGCCTTTGCGCCCGCGATCATCGCGTCGGCGGAAGATACGGTGACGGCCAAAGGCTTTTCCGACAGCACATGGATTCCACGGCGGAACGCTTCCAGAGCGATGGTAGGATGGAAATAGTGGGGAGTCGCGATGACGACCGCATCGACCAGTCCGCTGTCCAGAAGCTCGGAATGGGTCGCGAAGGTCGGAACGCCGGACTTGGCCGCAGCCGCCTCCCGTGCCGATGCGCTCACATCGCAGACCGCCGTCAGCGTCGTCTCCGGGATCTGCGGAATCATCTCGCAGTGGCCCGATCCCATGCCTCCGGTTCCAATCACCCCGAAACGTACTTTTGCCGTCCCCATGCACCGTCTCCTTCCTCGCCTTCGAGTATCGTGGTATGCTGGAGGGTAGGTTCGGCGTCTCTCTTGCGTTTCCCTGCCTGACCGCGAAACCGGCAGGAAAACCGCACGTCAAGAGGGAAAGACGACCTGATTAAAAAACCCGCTCCTGGGTTACGAACAGAGGAAGTAATGCACATCAGAAAACAATTTTATGTCGCGGGCGCCTTCGCGCTCAGCGCATTTATGGGCTGTCATCGCGCCGTTGCCAATACCGACCCGACCGTGCCGATGGTCCTGTCTCCCCCGCAAAAGACGAAACAGGTCCGAACTCCACAGACGACCGACGCCCTCCAGAAGGCGAAGGTAAATGAGGCCGGTGTAGTGCCGATTCTGGAATACCACGATGTCCTGCCAAAAGAGCGTAGCATGGTGCGTAGCATCGACAACTTCAAGCGTGATCTCCAGCGCCTCTACGACGAGGGTTACCGCCCCGTGCTGCTGCGCGACTTCCTCGACAACAAGATCGACCTTCCGATGGGAATGGCTCCGGTCGTCATGACTTTCGATGACGCCCGCGCCAGTCAATTTCGGTACCTGTCGTCGGGCGAGATCGATCCCAACTGCGCGGTCGGTATCTGGAAGGATTTCGCCAAAACCCATCCCGACTTTCCCGTGAAGGCGACGTTCTACGTGTTGCCAGACAGCGGCTTTGGGCCAGCGGCGGAAGCTGGCAAGAAGATGCGGGCCCTGCTCGCAATGGGCTGCGAGATCGGCAACCATACGGTCACGCATGGCTCCCTCAAGAAGATGTCGGACGCTCAGGTGCAAAAGGAATTGGCTGGTTGTGTGGCCAAGATCGAGAAATTAGCCCCAGGAACGAAAGTGGACACGATCGCGCTCCCCATGGGTATCTCCCCGGTGAACAAGAAACTGCTGGCGTCGGGATCCTACGAAGGACAGAGCTATTCCAATCGCGCTGTTCTGCTCGTCGGAGCGGAGCCAGCCCGTGCCCCGATTTCGAAAAAATTCAATCCGATGCGCCTTCCTCGCATCCAGGCGTTGGACGGCCCCAGCGGAAGCACCTTCTGGCTCGACCGCATCAAAAATGGGGACTCAGGCCGTTATATCAGCGATGGCGATCCCGCCACGATCACGATCCCCTCTTCTCTTGAGAGCAAATGCGACAAGTCCCATCTCAACGGCGCAACGCTCCGCGTCTACTAAACGCGATGCCGTTCGAAAGGAGGCTCTCCGTGCGGTTCAAGAGAAGTCGAGCGTGGCCAACATTGACACTCACGCTGGGTGTTCTAGCGGGAATGGGGAGCGCTGGCGCGGCGCCGCACAAAGAGGCTTTTCTCCCCGCGGTGGATGCGAAAGTGAGAGGCCAGTATGTCGCGGTATTGATGTGGCACGATGTGGTAGCGGCACACAAAGAGGTATGGTTCGACACGACGGTCGCGGAGTTGAAAGCGCAGTTGGAGGCGATCAAGCGGCACAAGTGCCATGTGATCACGATGGAGACTCTGATCCAATCGCTGACGCAGGGCACGCCCCTGCCTTCACGGCCCGTCGTCTTGACCTTCGACGACAACAATCAGGGTCTCTACGACAACGCCTTTCCGCTGCTGGCACGGTACCATTATCCGGCGACGTTCTTCGTGCATACCAACTTCGTCGGGGTTCCGACGAGCAAGGCGCACTGCGACTGGCCCACGCTGCTAAAAATGCAGCAGAGTGGCCTGGTGAGAGTTCAGGGGCATACGTGCAGTCATCCTGCCGATATGCGCTTGCTGCCCGATTCGGAGAACCGGAAAGAGTTGAGCGATTCGAAGGCGCTCATCGAAAAACATATGGGGAAGGCGTGTACGGCTTTCGCCTATCCCGAAGGCCACTTCGATGACCATATTGCCCGTCTCGCGAAGGAAGCCGGATATAAGATCGCCTTCACGGAAGATTGGGGCAGCGCAACGGCCTCGCGCAACCTGTTTCTGGTGCATCGGTATTCGATCCATAAACGGTTCGCACAAGCCTTGAAAGATGTCTCCGCTGCCTGGCCACAAAAATAGCCTCACCCCGATGCTTTGGCATCGGGGTGGGTTTTTGTGGCGCGAAAATGGCGATCTGATTTCCGGAGAAGTTCGCCGCTACTTTTTCCAGATGAGCGGATTGATCGTGTTGTCGTTCAAGAGATCCCCGACCCGCAGGGTCTCCAGATACGCTTCGGGCAGAATGTTCTTCTTACCGTTGAAGGTGCTGCCGTCCGGCATATAGGCACAGGTCATGGCGCGGCGCGGTTTGTTGGTCATATTGGCCCCGGCGCCGTGCGCGGTCAGGCCGTTATGGAAGACGGCGGTTCCGGCAGGACAGGGGCAGGCGACGGGATCGATTTCGCGCCAGAGCGGATAGAGTTTGAACAGGTCGCCGATATTCATGCCGATGCCCGCGTTGTCATAGGTGGCGGTATGCACGCTGCCGGGAATGTACCACATGCAACCGTTGGAGAGGGTCGCGTCGTCCAGCGCGACCCAGATCGAGATCGAACGCCGCGAATCGAACGACCAGTAGGGATTGTCGAGATGCCATCCGGTCGGGTTGCCGAAAGGCGGTTTGAACAGAGCCTGATCGTGCCAGATGCGAATTCCGTCCACTCCCGCCAGCGTGCCCGCCATCTCTCCCAGACGAGGGTCGAACATCAGTTCTCGCATTCCGGCGTGGGAATCCGCCAGTTTTACACACTGCGTAAAGACCTGCGCGTAGTAGGCGTCAGGATCTTGCTGGTTGTAGTAACCGTTTTTTGTCGCCAGACGCTCATCGACCGCTTCTTGAGTCGTGTGCTGCCAGTGCGCGAGTTCGGACGCGTCTAAAAAATTGCGCACGACCAGAAAGCCGTTCCGCTGATATTCCGAGATCTGATCCTCTGTGACTTGCGTTCTCATCTTTGAGGCCCTCCGGTACGAATGTTGGCGGTGTGCGCCAGACACTACTATTCTAAGTCGTTATTCCACTTCGTGCCACTATTCAACGCCTTTGAAACCGGTTCCTTCCTGTATAAAGAAGATCGACGGCCCCTCCTCCGGCGAAAGGCTTGTATTAAAGGCGCCTTTTTGAATATAATGTATGTGCTAACAGGAATCCTATCCCAATGCAACGAATGACACCTCTTGCACAGAGAGCGCGTCCTGCTGTAGCGTTTCGCGCGAAAAGACTCTGGCGATAATAATGACGGTCGTGCCTCATCGCAGAGGCGCGTTGAGACCGAAGGAGAACCCGATGATCGTTCCTACCCGTACCCTGTTTGAACACGCTTACGGCAAATATGCTGTTGGGGCCTATAACATCAACAACCTAGAGCAGACCATGGGTCTGTTCCGGGGCTGCATCGAATCCCAAGCGCCCTTTATCATCCAGATCTCGAAAGGCGCCCGCGCCTATACCGACAAACTGATGCTCGAAGCGATCATCCGTACGGCAGGAGATATTTTCCCGGAGGCCCTTTTCGCGGTCCATCTGGATCATGGAGATGAGAAGACCTGTTACGACGCCATCGCCAGCGGTTTCTATTCGTCGGTCATGATCGACGCTTCGCACGATCCCTTCGAGGAAAATGTCGCCATCACCAAGCGCGTGGTGGAAGCGGCCCATGCCAAAGGCATCTCGGTCGAAGCGGAACTCGGCATGCTCGGCGGCGTGGAAGAAGATATCGCGGTAGACGAGAAGAATTCGTGCCTGACCGATCCCGACGAGGC
>JAYUMV010000144.1:0-2520 GCA_043762265.1 Chthonomonadaceae bacterium
TCAGCCATTGGCGGCGGAAGCGAAGTTTGTCCGGAGTAGCGGTGGGATCGGGAGTGATGAGCCAGGGGTAGCGGTTGGTAGAGCCCATGGTGAAGGCGATTTCGATATTCGCGCCGTTTCGGACGACCGTGATGGACAAAGGTTTGCCGGGGGCGGTGCTGCGTAGGAGCTGGCTCATGCCGCGCATGTCGGTCTGGTCGTTGACGGCGGCGATCTTATCGCCGGTTTTCAGGCCTGCCTTGGCGGCAGCGCCATCAGCGACGATCTCCCCGACGCTCAACGACTGGAAGTCGCGATTAGGCTGGAGGGTCATGCCGGAATCCGAGACCGGGGTCGGGGTTTCCGAGCGGGTGAGAGTCAGGCCGACGGTAGACAGGGCCTCCGCAAAGGGCATCTCCTCCGTGCTGCGGGCGAGCATGTCGTAGAATTCGGAGAGATCCTGACCGCTGACCCGGTTGACGGTCTTCTTGATATCGTCCTCGGCGAAACCGGGGCCGTTGCCCTTGTCGCCCTGTACATAGAGCGTGCGAATCACATCGTCGAGGCTATGAGCGCCTTTGGTGAGGTCCCGGATCTTCAGATCCAGGCAGAGCCCGATCAACTCTCCTTTGGTGTAGTAGGAGAGGCCGCCGAAACCCTGGCTGTTGTTGGCATCGAAGACATGTAAGCTGGACTGGTCTCCGGAGACACGAAGTCGAGCCGGGTTGTTCTGCAACAGTCCGATGGTGTCGCCGAGGTGCTTGAGATATTCCGCATCGGTGTTGAGGCCGCCGCGTCGGGAGAGCAGGTCCCCGTAGTAGCTGGTGACGCCTTCGGACCACCAGAGGTTGGCGGTACGTGGCGGATCCACATAATCGAAGGGGCCAAGAACGAACGGTCGGATCCGCTTGACGTTCCAGAGATGGAAGTATTCGTGCGCGATAACCGAGCGGAGCCGGTCTTCGACATTGTTGCTCATGCTGATCTCAGTCGATCCCAGGTGCTCCAGCCCACCCCCTCCCCCGGCCCGACCTGAGCCTACCCGGAACTGAAAGACATAGCGGTGGTAGGGCGCGTCGCCGTAGAAGGCGGTTTCGGTCTCCGCCACTTTTTTGCAATAAGCGGTCAGTTTCGCTTTATCGACTGCGGCGTAGTCGCCGTAGAGCACCACACTATGCGGCTTGCCGCCCGCCATAAAATGCTCCTCCGCAAAGTCTCCCATCTCCACCGGCGCGTCGGCGAGCACATCGTACGAGGGCGCGGTGAATCCCTGCACTGCGGGCGGGGAAGTCTGCGCCGGGCTCTCGGTTGCGTCTAAACTGGTCGCGATCTTCCAGACTTTCGCCCCGGCGGGAGTCTCCAGCGATAGGGCGACCGGCTCGGCCTTGCGTCCCACCACATAGAGATAGGTGCGAGGACCGGTCAGATGCGCACGCTTTGGCCCGCTGCCGTTCTCCTGCGCATCAATGTTTTTGACGGTGTACTTCAGGTGAATCAGTTCCGCGCCGTTCGCGCCGATCTCCCAGGTGTTCTGATCCGGGTGGTAGATCTTGAGCGGTTTGTGAGACGCGCCATCCTCGGCGGAGAGGTCGGCGATATTCTGGGCATAGTTGCCGGACATATATGCTCCCGGCGACCAGACAGGGATCTGTACCCGCACCGTCAACTCTTTGACATGCGGAATATCCATGCGTACCTGGAGGATCTTCTCGGCCGTGTGAGGCTCTACACGGTAAGTAATGACCTCCTGAGCGAGGGCAGGCGAAGCGCCAAGAAGACAGAAAAATGGCAGAGTCAGAAAGGGAGGGGCGAGACGCATGGCGGAACTCCTATCGGTTCGAAGGGATTGAGCGGACAGGCATTCCAGCGACACTGCGGGTCTGGTCCGTGCTTGCGGTTCGATTCGGCGTCCTGCATGCGGATTCCTGCTCACAGCGGCCCTCAGACGTGTGCCACCCTCCGCTTCCTTCTCCTCGGTTTTTGCTTGCCTGCTCTGCTTGTCTCAGCAGCCAAAGCAGCGTGTCACGCTACCGGCGGACAGACGTATAGAGAGAGCGCAGAGGAATTCCGTTTCTGCTTAGGAGAGAATGCGATGGATCCGCGAAATGCTCGTTTTCCGTATCGTGTACACTCGGCACTGTCGGCGCTTCTGGGGCTGATAGTCACTTTTGCCGCTTCTGCGGCCACGGGCGCTCCTCAAGTGACGGAGCAGGACGTCAATCCGCGTCATATGACGATAACCCGTTACGGCTATGGGATGGCACGCCCCGATCAAGCGACAATCTCCCTGCCCTTTGTCGTGGAGGGAGAGAACTGGGCGGTAGTCGAGAAGCAGCGCGACTTGCTGTTGGTTTCTCTGGCGGAGAAACTTGCGCCCTACAATATTCCTGCCAATTCGGTCTATAGCTCTAATGGAACGAGCGGGCAAATTTACAGGGACAACAAAACGATCACTACCTACACCGGAACCGTTACCGTGGTGGTGCGGGATCTTTCCCGCTGGGAGGAGATCCTGACTGTGCTTGGCAGCAGGAGCCCGGA
>JAYUMV010000145.1:0-3913 GCA_043762265.1 Chthonomonadaceae bacterium
ATCTCCTGAACCAGATCGACGCAGTCTTTGTCGGCGCGCAGCGAGGGCAGCGAGACGCCGACTTTGCTGCCTGCATAGCGCTCGATCAGGTCGTGTACCACGTCGGAGACCCGGCTATAGTCGGCGGTCGAGAGGGAGACGAGCGAAATGTCCTCATGGCCGGTATTCTTGACCAGTTCCGCCGCTTGTTCCGCCAGCTTTTCGGGCGACTTTTCGCGCACCGGCCGCGTGATCATCCCTGCCTGGCAGAAGCGGCAGCCGCGTGTGCAGCCGCGCATCACTTCCAGCGAAATGCGGTCGTGGACGACTTCAATAAACGGAATGATCGGTTTGGTCGGAAAGTCGAGCGAATCGACATCTTTCACCCACTGCCGCACGATCTTCGCCGGCACGTCGGGGCGCAGCGGTCTGGTCGCCAGCAGGCGCGGCATCGTGTCGTAGCGGGCTTCCGCCTGCTCGTCCGAAATCCCGGCCCGTTCCATACGTTCGCGGCGCATCAGCGCGGTCTCATATTCGGGCGCATAGAATCGCGGCACATAGCAGCCGGGAATGTTGGCGAACTTCAGCAGCAGATCCTCGCGTGGCAAATCGCGATACTGCTTCAGCGTCGCCGTCATGTGGGGCAGGACCTCTTCCGCCTCCCCGATCACGAACACATCGATAAATGGCGCCATGGGCTCCGGGTTGAAGGTGCAGTGTCCACCCGCGAAAATGATGGGCCAATGGCTGCCGTCCGGCTGTCCGGCGTCGCGATCGAGATTGTGGATCGGAATGCCGCCCAGATCCATCATGTTCAGGACATTGGTATAGGCGAGTTCGAAGGAGAGCGCGAAGCCGATCAGGTCGTACTGGGCGATAGGGGTGCGGGTCTCCAGGGTAAAGAGCGGAATCTCTGCCTGCCGCATCGCCTTGTCCATATCCGGCCAGGGCGCGTAGACGCGTTCACACAGCGTCTCCGTGCCGTTGTTGAGCATATTGTAGATGATGCTGCATGCCAGATTGCTCATCCCGATCTCGTAGGCGTCCGGAAACGCGATCGCATAGCGCACGGCCACGGAGGAATGATCTTTGGTAACGCTGTTCAGTTCGCCGCCGGTATAGCGTCCTGGCTTCGTCACCGTCGGAAGGATCTCTTCCAGTCTCTCTTCGATCATCTCTCGGGTTACCATCGTTCTATCCCCTCCAGGCCGCAATACATCGCTATCGGGCCAATCGTTGAGCTACATTATACCCTGAACCGATTCCCGTGTGTTTCAACCTTCGCCGCCGATTCAGGTCCGGCGCATCTCAATCTTGCCCCTGATCGGCGATGAGTGTCTGGGCCAGGAAGTTATTATCCCATCAGGAACTGGGTGAAACTCGTGTACTACCCTTTAACTTCACAAGGCTGGCGCGGCTCGTTCTCTATTTGGCGTCGATTCCCGCATTTTTCAGCGCGGCCAGAACAGCCTCACGCGTTGACAGTCCGACCATATACGCCGCCAGATTGCCGTTTTTGTCAATGATGACGACGGTGGGAATGGCGGTGATGTTATACGCCTTGTTGGTTGCCCCGCCCGGATCAAGATAGGCAGGAAACGTGAAATTGTTCTTTTTGAGAAAGGCTGTGACCTTCGGTTTGGCTTCGTCGCTCACGGTCAGAACCTCAAGCCCCTTCTGCCCGTACTCCGTGTAGAATTTTTGCGTTTCCGGCAAACCCTTGCGGCACGGGGGACACCATGTCGCCCAGAAGTCGATCAGCACCACCTTGCCCCGAAAATCCGCCAGTTTCTTCTTGACTCCGTCCACCCGTATAACGCTGATGTCCGGCGCGGGCTTCCCCAGCGCCACAGGCGGCTGCGGTTCCGCTCCGCCGCCCATCGCCTGTTCCTGCTGGCCGTTCGGCGCCTGGGCCGTAAACACGGACGCATCAATCGGCTGCCCGACCCTGATTCTGGTATAGGTTTCCGTGGTCTGCGAAGACGTGGGCATGTAATTCACAAGGTTTTTGGCGCTCATGTTAACGCCCATCTTCTTCATTTGCGCCAGAAACTCTGGCGTCTGTATCATTTTCTTCGCCTCCAGCAATTGCGGTTCATTGTTATAGCGGATTCGGTGTACCAGACCGTCCTGTGCGCCGATGGCGACTTCGGTCGTGCCGTACATTTCCGTTTCCCAGAAGGTGACGGTCCGGCATTCCTGCCCGTCCAGCGTTACCGGCGCGGCGAATTTTGGAGCCTGTTTGGTTGCATCCACCAGCGTAGCATATTTGTCCGGCCCCCCGAAAAAACGATAGAGTAGCGTACCGCAGAACATCGGATGCTGAAGATACATTGAGCGGGCTTCCGCCAGAGACGGCGGCGCTGCGTAACTCACTGCCGGAGCGTTGGCGCTCGTCATGTACTCCACCAGTTTCTTGCCGTCGCAGACGCTGGTTTGCGTCGTGTGTGCGAGGGGGCTAGTCGTGACTATTTTAAACTGATTGGGACGGGCATATTGAATTGTACGATCCTCTTCGCTGCCCGGAGTGCCGGGATAGACCTGACTCCACTTGTAGTCGGCCTGAAAAGTCGGCATCGAGGCGTATTTGCTCATGCTCCATTTGAGCAGCGCGGTCGGAGTGGAGGGTGACTGCTGCGCAGTTGCGGCAAGCGGCGCGAGGCTGAGAACAGTTGTTGCGGCAAGAACAAGCAAAATGCGCGTCGGGTAGACTACTGACGTGGTTCGGGATAATAGAGGCATCGATTTCTCCATTCCGCGCTCTCCAGGTCGGAGAGGGTAAGCTTGTCGCCGAAGTTGCCTGGCGCAGGCATGTACCTAAGTTCGTTTGCCCACCATGCGTAGTCCTGGTTGCCGTAGAGATAAACGGACTGATCTGCGCCCCCAAGATTGGGGGGATCGCAGATTTCATCTCCCGCCAAATCTAGAAAAGTGATAAGCATGGGGGTCGGGATCGGTTGTTTAAAACAGAAGGTGGTTCCGCATCACCGTGGCTACGCTCAGCGGCGTGCCCGCGTGGCTATCAACCGTCGATAGTCAGACTGCGACGCCAGGTAATGAGGACCGAGAATAAGCAGAACGCATGCCACAAAGGTAAAGGCCCAGCAGCAGGTAAATAAGTGAACGTCGGATGCCTTGGGGGACATGAACAACATCAGGAAGATGTAAAAAGCCGACTGAATGCTTAGAATGTGCCAGAACGTTTTGACGCCTTGCTTCCGGATGAAGCAACGCCACGCTTTCACGACGTTCAGCGCAGCCTCCTCCGGCGTACCGAAATCGTCCAGCGCATTTGCCAAGGCGACATCCTCCGACATTCCCAGTTCCCAATTAGCGGCCACCGCATGAACCAGATGAGCGCGCATCTCCTTCAATTCCTCGTCTCGTCGCGGTTTCGGAACCGAGCCGATCTGCCGCGCCACTTCCCCCATATAGTCCTCGATCCGTTTGTTCTCATACTGTTTGTGCATTACCGACGCTCCTTTGCTCTAATGTTCCGGGACCGAGTTTCTCCAAGACCTTATGAATGAGCGTCGCATAGTCTTTCAACTCCTGCGTTCGCCGTTGCGCTTCTGCCGCGCCTTCTTCGGTGATCGTATAGACCTTGCGGTCCGCGCCTTTCTCCTGCGTCTGCCATTCACCCACGATCAGCCCATCCTGCTCTAGCACTCGGAGCGCAGGGTACAGAGCCGCCTCCTTCAACATCAGCGTGTCTTCACTGAGCAGTTTCACCTTGCGGGCAATGCCGTAGCCGTGAAGCGACTGCTTGCTGAGCACCGCCAGAACGAGAGCGGGGAGATCACCGTTGCCTAAGTCTCGCCTCAATAAAATACCTCCTAAATCAGAGTATATAGCCAGTATACTCTGATTTAGGAGGTATGTCAATCTTACCTGGGCTGGGAGCTTATCAATTTGTGGCAATAGAGTTCGATTT
>JAYUMV010000146.1:0-10625 GCA_043762265.1 Chthonomonadaceae bacterium
ATTCGTCGGACACGATCCCGAACCGGAATAGTTGTAACAGTTTGTGGTTGCCCATGCCGAGAGCGCTGAAGTCACTCCAATCATCGTCGTGATGGCAGAGAGGGCTAATGGCAGATGCCGCAGGAAAAGCTTCATGCTAATCCTCCAGAACAGGTGAGTGCAGACAGTTTACGATTAGAGGTCACCTGCGCTTGCGGGGACATTCTTGTAAACCACCTGCTGATCGATTTGTAGGATCTGGACGTTTTTACGTGCCCAGGTTGGTTGGTGAAGCCAGTCTGTATTTGCATTATGCATATCACAGACCATCAGTGGAAACGCAGGGCCAAGACTTGCTATTTTTTGAGGCAAATCCGGAAATATTGATTCAGGGTAGATACATGTTATGTGATAGCTCGTCATACTGGGAACTTTGAGTGTAGTATTAGGAGGATAATGCGTGCTTGGGCAGTTCGCAACCGGACTATCGACCAGATGATAGGTCTTCGCGAATAAGATTGCTTGTCCGTTTTCAGGCAGTCCCAATTGCTCGTGCGTCAACTGTTGTCCTAGAGCGGGCACCTGCCCGTCCCAATCTGACATATACATTGAGAAAGCGGTGCCCCATTGATGCATGTTCGACAGGCAACTGGAACGCCTACCTGACTCTCTTGCCGGTCCCATCACACCAAATAAGAGTGCTGCTAAAGCGGAGACAATCGCCAGCACAAGGAGAGTCTCGATCAGGGTAAAACCTCGTAAGGTCCGGTTCTTCATTGTTTAGCTCCAATCAGGTCCAAAAGGCCAGGCTGACGATTTAGGTCGTAGGCATTCCCAAATCCCTTCATGCGCCAGATCAATTTCCAGTCCCGATCATAGTAATATACTCGGCCGCTCCAATAGGCATTAATGGAGTTTTGAAGCCCATTATCGGGATCGCTATAAATAGGAAAGCCTGCTTTCAGAACGCGCCGAAAGTCGGCTATTTTTGATTTTGATGCCCCTGCAAAACCGATCATGGGCACGCCCACAGCTTCCGCCTGCTTCTGCCAAATCCTATCATCGAAGTGGCTACAGGTAGCGCAATCCCCTAACCCGACTACCAAATAACCACGGATGGAAGGAGGCGACTGCGCACGAATCTCCTTCCCTGCTCCCCGATCAGGCAGAGATGACCCCATTGCAACATCCATCTTAGAGGACGTATCAGGATCAAAGGTTGGCTTCCTGCTTTCAGCAGGATGAGTCAGATAATGAAGTCGCGCGGCAATTAAAGGATCACCAGGCAGCACAGCAAGAGCAAGCGCCGCCGTGACGACAAAAACGCCGAAGAGGAGAGAGACACGACGTAAAGCAATAGGTTCATTTTTTGACATCGACAACCTCCGCAACTTCAGGAACGATGGACAGAAAGACACAACTGAAGCTTTATACTGCCTTTATAATGACAATATCGAAGAAGTGATTACCTTGTGATTCATTATAACAGGCTTTTTTTTTATGGCCACTATCTTTGCACTTTTTGCAGAATGAGATCAGAAGCGAACGTTGCCCGCCTGGTTGGTTTGATCTCAAAAACCGAAAAAGTGCAAAGATAGTGTATGGCAATAGCAAAACAACATTTTAGATATTTATTTTTCATGTAGTACAAAACTCCGTACAGTTTCGTTCCGACTCAGGAGTGGTATCCAACCTAAAGTGTTCTTCATGATGGTTGAACAGAGATGCCTATTGATTGCCTGACGCGAAAATTCCGCTTTGGGAACATTTGGAGGGAGGCTGAGGTACACTGTACTGTGAACTGCTTTTTGCAGGCCGTCCCCACGTTCTGCTGTGCACATGTCAGACATTTAAAACCAACCCCCCCGTCGTTTTCAGGCTGAGACCCTGTTTCAAGTCGAGATGGTCGCGCTGTTCGTGCCAGCAGCGACATCGATTGGGGACGCACCTGTGCGTTTCCCGCGAAACATCGGCGTATAGCCTCTTTAATAGATCAGGATCGAGGAAGGGAGTTTCCGCGCGATGTCCTTTACTATCTCTTTACGCCGTCTGCCCGCACTCATGGGCGTTCTCGGCACGCTGGCGGCATCGCTGTCGTCCGGTTGTGGTGGAGGCGGCAGTTCCAATCCTGGCACTGTCACGCCGCCAGCGCCCAACCGCAGCGCCTGCGAGGCCAATCCGGCTCACTCAGATGGGCGAGCGCGTTGGACGATTCTCATCTACATGAACGCCGCCAATAACCTTCAGCCCGACAGCCTTATCAACATCGGGCAGATGGCCTCCGTCGGTTCCGACGCCAATGTCAACATCGTGGTGCAGTGGAAGCAGACTCTCGCCAGCCAGATCAACAATCCCTTCGGTGACGACACGCCCTCCTTTGTGGGGACGCGCCGGTATCTGATCCACAAGCATTCTGCGGCGGACGTCAACAATATCGTGCACAATCACGATACCAGTTCGCTGGAGGTGACGGATCGCCTCGCCGACCCGAGTACGAATTCCCTGGACCCCACGACCGGCGCGCAGATGTCCGATATGGGCAATGTCAATACCCTCACCAACTTCATCCAGTGGGGCGTCAACGCCTACCCGGCCGACAACCTAGCCGTCCTGATCTGGAACCACGGTTCCGGCTGGCGTCCGGTCTATAACAGTGTCGGCACTGCTTCTGTCCATGGTCTGCCCGTGATCAACGTTCCAGGCCGTCGCGCCTTCTCGCAAGACGATAATAGCCGCAACGAGATTCAGACGTGGCAGCTACCGACCGCCTTTGCCGGTATGACCACGCCCATCGACATTCTGATCTTCGACGCTTCGCTGGAGCAGATGATGGAAGTGGCCTATCAGAACCGGAAACTGGCCCGCGTCCAGGTGGGTTCGGAAGAGAGCCCGCCCGGAAGCGGTTATCCCTACGACAAGTGGCTGACGGACCTGAAGAACAGCGGCAAAAACCCCTGTGATCTGTCCAGCAGCATCGTCCAGGATTTCGTCGCCGCCTATTCTGGACAGACGGGAATCACGCAGTCTTATCTCGACCTTTCGAAAATGGACGCCGTGCGGGCTGCGCTGGAGTCCTTTGGGACCGCACTGTTGCCGCATGTCAACGATCAGGCCGCCATCATCGCGGCCGCTCGTACCAGTGCCGTGCACTACGGTGAGGGAGCCTCGCTCTACGAGGGCTTCATCGATCTGTACGGCTTTGCCGACAACATCGCGAACACCACCACTCAGTCCGACATGCGGACGGCCGCCAACAATCTGAAGGCGACGCTCGTCGGCGCCACAGGGGCGATCCTGCAAAACGGGCGGGGCTCTACGGACGAGACGAACTCGCACGGTCTCTCCGTCTACATACCTATCCCCGGCGACTTTCTCCCGGCCTACAGCAACCTGTCGCTGGCGACGGATGCGCCCCACTGGAAAGCGTTCCTGCAGCAGCAGACGCAGTAGTCTCTCTGCCAGAAAGCCCGCCGTACTTATGTGCGGCGGGCGAAAGGCGATACAACACTTTCGTGAACGTCCTTGGAATTGAAACCAGTTGTGACGAGACTTCCGCCGCGATCGTAACGGACGGGCGGGAGATCCGGGCCAATATCATCGCCAGTCAGGCCGATCTGCATGCGCGGTACGGCGGGGTGGTGCCGGAAGTTGCGTCCCGCAAACATGTCGAACGCATGCTGCCGGTCGCCCAGGACGCTCTCGACGCGGCGGGGATGACCTATCGTGATCTCCACGCGATCGCCGTCACCAATCGCCCTGGTCTGCTGGGGGCGCTGCTGGTGGGCGTTTCTTACGCCAAATCCCTCGCCTATGCCCTCAATCTCCCGGTGGTAGCGGTACACCATCTGGAGGGGCATGTCTACTCGAACTTCCTCGCGGCTCCCGATCTCAGCGCGTGCTTCCCGTTGCTGGTGCTGATCGTCTCCGGGGGGCACACGCAGATCGTGCGTATGGACGGTCATGGGCAGTACGCTCTGCTGGGGCGGACACGAGACGACGCGGCGGGCGAAGCGTTCGACAAGAGTGCGCGTCTGCTCGGGCTGCCCTATCCTGGCGGCCCGAACGTCGCGCGCCTGGCCGAACAGGGCGATCCAACTCGTGTAGCCTTTCCGCGCGCGCTTATGGGCGACAGTCTCGACTTCAGTTTCAGTGGCGTTAAAACCTCTCTCCGTACCTTCCTGTCCAAAGACAAGGGGGCGACTCCGTTGCCCGATGTTGCGGCCAGTTTTCAGGCCGCTGTTGTCGATGTTCTCGTCGAAAAGCTGCGCCGCGCCGCTCGCCAGACCGGAATCCGTACCCTCTGCATCGCTGGAGGGGTTGCCGCCAACCGCCGCCTTACCGTTTCCATGCAGGCGATGGCAGACACGAACGGCTACCGTCTGGTCGTGCCCAATCCCATTCTCTGCACCGATAACGCCGCCATGATCGCTGCCGCTGGCCATTTCCGCCTGCTCTCCCACGCTCCCGACGCCCTCTCCTTCGACACCCTCGCCACCTCGCCCATGGGTTAGGAAGAACAGGAGAGAGAAAAAAATGCAGAGCAGGAAGGCAGGAAGGAAAGAAGACAGGAAAAAATAAAGAGGAAATGCAAACGAATGACAGAGAGGAGAGTTTTGAGAGAAGCCATCGCAACTCGTTCAAAGCTCTCCTCTCTTTATCCCTATATTTCCTCTGTGTAACCTCTGTGCCCTCTGTGTCCTCTAGCGTAAGCGGGTGGTAAAAAAAGCATTGGAATCCCTGGTTTTGAGGCTGGAGTCAGGTGGAAGTGAGGAGGGTGTGGAGATGGGTGGCGAGGGATCTTAAGGAGAAGGGTTTGCGGACGATATCTACGATGTTGGCTGGCATTCCGGAAGGGTCGAGGTCGTGGCCGGTCGCCATTACGATGGGCAGGTGGGGATGCGTTTGGAGAAGAGACTGCGCGACTTGAAGGCCGGTCATATCCGGCAGGGTCATGTCTAGTACGACGATCTGAACGTCTTGTGCACTGAGAAGCGTCAGAGCATTCGCTCCCGTATTCGCTTCCATAACCTGGAAGCCCCGCTTCGTAATCGATTGGCGGAACAGATCAGTGAGAAGGGCGTCATCGTCTACAATAAGCACGATCGGTTGTTCGGTAGCGGAAATCGGTTCCATACTTGCCTCCGTCGCGAGAGTTAAGTGCCTGATAGCATCCCATTCTCGTACCGGGACGACATTTCCTGCATTTTCTTCTTGACCGCGTAGGAACCGCTTTTATTTCGGGCGTATGTGTCTGCTCTCTACTCTTTTTGCTTGTCGGGGACATGGCGGAGAATGTCGAATTCCGTTTCGCCGGTCTCCAGCATACGGGCGAGATAGAGGCGGCAGAGGCCGCAGCCGCTCCCACACCCGACCGCCGCCGTGATGTCGGCGACGGTCTGCCAGTGATTCTGTTCTGCCAACCGTTTCAGCTCCGCGAAGGAGTGCGGGTAGCAGAGACAGGCGCGCACGGGCTTGGAGGGGAGTAGAGACATCGTGCGGGCCTTACTGACGGGTAAACAGGGCATCGGTGATCTGTGTCTGCTTCAGGGACTTGACATGTCCATCTGCGAAGACGATGCTGGCGAACCCCAGGTTTGTGACGGTCTTAGCGCTGGCATCGAGCACCTTGCGGTTGTCTACATGTCGGAAATCCATCGTCGGGGTGCCGTACCACTGGCTGGGCGGGTCGATGCCCGGCGTCTCCTGGATGGCGCCGTCTCCTCCATACCAGGGGGCGTTGACATAGCCGGAGTCTGAGAACATGATTTTGTCGGCGGAGGAGCTCAGGGCCGCGAGGGTGGCGGGATTGACCGGCGGGAAGTTGAAAGTGTTGTAGTAGTCGGAACCCAGGTAACCCCAGTTGTAGCCGTAGCCGTTGCCGTCGCCGAACTTCGCGACGCCGGTCCAACTGGGACAGCGCTGAATCTGTGCGTTTTTCATATAGGGATAGAGCAGGCCTTTGGTCTTGTCCCATCCGGTCGTGGTTCGGAGTCCGAACCAGTACTGATAGCAGGTGTAGCCCTGGCAGTCGGCATACTGGTAGAGCGGATAGGTCTCGTCGTAGTCCTGCACATACATCATGGTGGCGAGGCCGATCTGGCGCAGATTGCTCTGGCAACTGGCCTGTCGTGCCTTCTCGCGCGCCTGGGCGAACACCGGGAACAGAATTGCGGCCAGAATGGCGATAATCGCGATCACAACAAGCAGTTCTATGAGGGTAAACGCGGAGCGTCTCGCTCCGGTCGTTTGAATCGTTCTTTGCATAAGGGTATTTTGCCGGCTCCTGTTCCGGTATCTCGTCCACGCCTGTCGTCTCTCCTCGGAGCGACCGCGCAAAATCAGGCACAAAAAAACCATCCGTGAGGCTGCCCTAATGGGTCGTTTCCTCTTTGGGATGGTGATGACAGCGCACGAATGCGCGTGCGTCGCCCGCAGCGTCGGCTCTAAAAAGGCCGCCCTGGGACAACGTGCTCATCACCCCCTTTCTCTCGAAGAGGTCAACGTGACGTATCGCAGGCGGGCATTCGGACTCAGGGATTTTCGAGGATCGAAAATCTCCACACCGTAGCGGGACTGTGCCGGATTTACACCGGACTTCCCCCGTATTTCAACCGCGACTGAAGAGCGCGGCCACTGCGACGAAAACTCGATTTAGTTGTCCAGACAGTATGCCAGGCTTTTGCCCGTTCTGTCAATTCCCCTTGCTTTTCGAAAAAGCAAAACGAGGGAAGACCTCTCGCGTGGCTCCCGCTGACTCAGAACAAAAGACAACCCAAACGAATTTTGGGACTTGACAGAGGCAGGGAGGGCAGGCGATAATCTGCGTATGGGTGCGAAAGGAGCGAGGAACATGAGTGTATTCGATGCGTTTCGATTGGATGGCAAAGTGGCGCTGGTGACCGGCGGCAGCAAGGGTCTGGGGCGGGCGATGGCGCAGGCGCTGGCGGAGGCCGGAGCGGATATCGCTCTGTGCAGCCGCAGTGCGGCGGAGGCAGAGGTAGCCGCGCAGGAGATCGCCGATGCGACCGGACGCAAGACAGCAGGCTTCTATGCGGATGTAACCGACCGGGCGTCGGTCGCGGATCTCAAAAGCCAGTGCGAAGCGACCTTCGGTCAGGTAGACATCCTGCTGAACAACGCCGGTGTCAATGTGCGTAAACCGACTTCGGATCTGACGGAAGACGACTGGGATTCGGTCATCGACAGCACGATCAAAGGCTCGTTTCTCTGTTCACAGGCGTTTCTGCCGGGCATGATGGAGCGCAAATGGGGCCGTGTCGTGATGCTCGGCTCGATCATGACGTTTGTAGCCATTCCGGGACGCGCCGCCTACGCCTCCGCGAAGTCCGGCGTGCTTGGCCTGACGCATGCGCTCGCTCTGGAGGCTGCGCCGCATGGGGTCACCGTCAACTGTCTCTGCCCCGGCCCTTTCGAAACCCCGATGAACCGCGTCCTGATGAACGATCCCGTGGCCTACCAGGCGTTTCTGTCCAAGATCCCGCTCGGCCGCTGGGGCCAGCCCGAAGAGCTGGGAGGCGCGATCGTGTTTCTCTGCTCGCCCGCCTCCGTCTTTATGACCGGCACGACTCTAACCCTCGACGGCGGCTGGACCGCACAGTGAACGGTAGCAAATGGGGCGTTGCGCAGTCTCGGCATCGCAATGCGCTTACAGTTCGGTTACAAAATGGCGTAGCAGGCGAATAATCCTGGCGTTTGGGCAGTCAGTGTGCTACAATTCTCATAATCGTATCACGCGAGAGGAGAAGGATTTCAGGTCTCGTGTGCGACGGTCGGCATCCTAAACTGCCGACCGGGAGTTTTGTGATGCACATCCCTGATTCTGTACTCAGTCCTGCCACTTCCGCCGTCTGCGGAGCGGTGATGCTGCCTGTCTGGGCCATCGCCGCCCGGCAGGTGAAGAAGCGGCTTCAGACCCGGCAAGCGCCGCTGCTCGCGCTGGGTGCGGCTTTCTGCTTCACGGTCATGATGTTCAATATTCCGGCGCTGGGCGGCACGACCGCGCATCCCGTCGCCGGAACCCTGCTCGCTGTGCTGCTCGGCCCTTGGGCCGCCGTCATCGGGATCTCGGTCGCGCTCTTGATCCAGGCGCTCTTCTTCGGGGATGGCGGCCTGCTCGCCTTCGGCGCGAACTGCTTTACGATGGCGTTTGTGCTGCCCTTTGTCGGCTATAGCGTCTATCGCCTGCTCTCGGCGCGTATGCGCCCCTCCGCACCTGCCCGCGCAGTCTGCGCCGCCATCGGCTCCTACGTCGGCATCGTCGCCGCTTCCGGGATCGTGGCCCTGCTGCTCGGTATTCAGCCCGCCCTTTTCCACGAGCCTAACGGTCACGCCCTCTACTTTCCTTTCGGCCTGAACATCACGCTGCCCGCGATGCTCGGCGCCCATCTGCTCATTGCCGGTCCCGCCGAAGCGGTCGTCACCGGGCTGGTCGTCGCCTATATGCAGGCCGCGAAGATGTCGCTCTATGGCGAGACCTCGCTAGAGAAAAGACAGCAGGCCCGAGGCAGACGCGAAGTCCTGTGGGTGGGCTTGCTGGCGATGGTGGCTCTCTCGCCGCTGGGCCTGCTGGCCAAAGGCGACGCCTGGGGCGAATGGGACGCGGAAGGCATCCAGGCGCAGATCAAGAAGGTGGAAGGTAAAGCGTATGTGCCGCAGGGGATGGCGGCAGCGGAAGCGCACGGGTATAAGGGAGTGCGGGGCCTCAACGACTATGCCAGCGACAAAGGCTGGAAAGGCTATCTGGGGGCAGGAGCGCTCGGGGTAGGGACCATTGTAGCCCTGCTTTTCGTCGGGGGCCGCCTGCTGGCACGCCGAGAGGAAAAGGAGGATGACGATAGGCCGCCCGGCCCACCCGATAGCGGGGGAACAGGCGAGAAGCCTCCCGCCGATACGCTGCCTGATTGGCTTCTTCGCCCTTCCGATGCGACGGCTCCCCCTCCGGATCTCTCCGGTCGGCCTCCCAACCGCTATATGGAACGCACGCTCGGCGAACTCGCCGCAGGGGCAGCCACAGCTCTCTTGGGCGAGCGCTCGGCCCATCAAGCAGGCTATCTGCAGCGCCTCGATCCGCGCGCAAAGGTGGTCGGTCTCTTCGCCCTGATCGTCGTGACCGGCTTCGTGCATGCCGTCCTTCCGCTGATCGCCCTCTATCTCTTGACAGTGGGGCTGGCGATGGCCTCGCAGCTGTCGATTGTGGCTCTGACGCGACGTGTCTGGCTCTCGGCGCCGGTGGCGGTCGGGGCGATCACGCTGCCCGCTGCGCTCAATATCGTTACTCCCGGAAGGGAGGCCGTGGTCCTATGGGGAGCGCATCCGCATCTCGCCGTCACCTGGCCGGGCCTGGCGTTGGCCGGACTGCTGACCTTGCGGGTCGGGGTCGCGATCTCCCTCGCAACTCTCCTGACCCTTACCACACCCTGGAACGATCTGCTCCGCGCCCTGCGTTCGCTCCTGGCGCCACGCCTCTTCGTCAGCGTGCTCGCCATGACCTATCGCTATCTGACGGTACTGCTCCAGACAGCGGGGGAGATGTTCACCGCCCGCCGGAGCCGCACCCTGGGCCGAGCGACCAATGCCGAGGGGCGGCGCTTCGTCGGACGCAGCATCGGAACGCTTTTCGGCAAGACCCTCACGCTCTCGGAAGAGGTCCACGCCGCCATGATCGCCCGCGGATTTCAAGGCGACATGCCCACCCTGACCCGACTCCAATGGCGGGCCTCCGACTCGGTCTGGACCCTTGCTATCGTCCTCACCGCAACCCTGATGCTGGGAGTAAGAGGCCGATGACGACTGCATCTCAAGTCCCGGCCTTTCGGCTTTCGGAAGTCGGCTACCGTTATGGCGAAGGAGTCGTCGCCCTGCATGGGGTTTCGCTGACCATCGGCATGGGCGAGACCGTGGCGATTCTCGGCGCGAACGGCTGCGGGAAAAGCACCCTCATCAAGATGCTGGACGGCCTGATCCATCCCCAGGAGGGCCTTATCGAGGCGTTCGGGGAGCCGCTGACCGAAGAGAGCCTGCGCGACGAGAAGTTTGCGTACCGCTTCCGGCGGCGCGTCGGATTCATCTTCCAGAACTCCGACGCCCAACTCTTCTCGCCCACAGTTCGTGAGGAGATCGCGTTCGGCCCCTTGCAGATGGGCTTGAGCATCGAGGAGACAGAGAAGCGAATTCGAGACGTGGCGGCGCTGCTCGACATCACGCGCCTGCTGGAGCGTCCGCCGTTTCAACTCTCCGGCGGTGAGAAGAAACGCGTGGCCATCGCCTGCTCCCTGGCGGTCAATCCCGATGTGCTCCTGCTGGACGAGCCGACCAACGGCCTCGATCCACGTTCGCAGTACGCTCTAGTGGAGCTGCTGGTGCGCCTCAGCGCCGCTGGCAAGACCCTCATCACCGCGACCCACGATCTCAACATCGTGCCGCGCATCGCGAATCGGGCGCTGGTCTTCAGCGAGGAGCACACCGTCGTCGCGGACGCCTCCAGTCAGGAGATCCTGGCCGATCTGCCTCTGCTCCTGCGCGTGAACCTCATAAATTCATACCAGGAGACCCCCTGTCTTTAGGCGGGGGAGGAATGGTATCCTTGCCCTCCGCAGGAGAGTTCTCTGTTTCCTTTCTGATATTGC
>JAYUMV010000147.1:0-12026 GCA_043762265.1 Chthonomonadaceae bacterium
TATCCATCAGTTTTTGCGCTTCCACGTAGTAGCGATCTTTGATGTAGGCCAGCAACAGGTTGCAGGCACGCATCGGAGCCGGTTTTTCCATGGAGAGGCGGGCATAGAACGTGGCCCGCTCAATATTGCGTTCTTTGTTGCGTCCGGCGTCGAACCAGGTCAGGTAGATATCGGCCGCATTGGTCGCGGCGATATACTGATGGTCGGCGGCACGCGGGTTCTCGACGATCGTCAGATAGACTTTCAGAGCGTCGCGCAGGTTGCCAGTACGGCTCAGCAGAACCCCGACCTCATTGTAGGCGGCGAAGAACTGCGGATCGACCTCGTAGGCTGTGCGATAGAGCCGGATCGCCTCTTCTATTTTACCCGCACGGCGCACGGAAACGGCCTGATCGTAGGCGATCTGCGCTTCGACAATTTCCGATTTCGGGCTGCTGTCGAGCGTATAGATGTCCATCACCCGCATCGCCTGCCGCATTTCCGGTGAGGGCGGAGCGGTGTTGACGCCGGTGCTGACCTCGTTGACGACTGCCTCTTCCAGATGATCGTCCGAGTTCACGGGATTCGCCGCCCGTTCGGCCCAAGGTGAGTTCATGAGCCGCCGGAACAGGTCGTTCTGGCGTTCGGTGGACCAGTTGGGCGAGGGCGTCGGCTTCTGGCGCACGCGGCTGCTCCTCTGCTGCGCCAAAAGGCGCACGAAGGGATTGTCTAATCCGCACTCCCGGCGAAGGATCTCCGTTAAGGCGGCACGGGCACGGCAGATGGTCTGCCGCTCGTTGGCGCTTTCTGGCGCGACCTTCAATCCGGCTTCGCGTTCACGCTCGCGGGCCATGTCCCGCTGCAGCGCCGAGAGATAGTTCTTCGGAATGGCTTGCATTCCCTGCATCAATGCCGCGCGGAACTGCTGTCGCTCATCGCGGTCGAGGAGGGCCTCTTCCGGCTGATCAGCGGTCTCTGCGGTCGCGAAGGTGTCGGCAAGCGTCAAAGGGCTGCCCCCGTCGCTTCCGGCAAGCGGCTGATCCATCGATACGGTCGGAACATCCCGACGCACCACGCGCTCGGTATCGCTGATAACAGAACGGATGCAGCGGGCCAGGTAGGCCGTCGCGTCCGGAAATATCTGATCCAGCGCCTCTGAAAAACTACCGCTCTGCAGCAGAGGATCGCTCTCGAATTTGCGGAGCGCGACCCGTGCCATTTTGCGGCACGCCTCTTCCAATGCAACGTAGCCATCGTTCGCAGTGAGGCGGGGCGGCAACACGCGCCCATCTTCCAGGGTACGCGGCTGCGATAAATTTGAAACGGCTCGTGCGCCAAAGCGACGAAGGATCGTCTCCGCTGCCTGCACAGGATCGCAGACAACAGCGGAATGAATGCCTTCCGGGGCAGTGTATCGGGCGAGTCGGGCTGTATTTTGCGTCAACACTCTCAGCCTCCTCCAAAAGGGATTCAGAACGCGCAAACCTCAGATACGTTCCGAGACGAGGACCCGCCGAAATCGTGACACACATTGCAGAAATATTTTTTCTGCGTTAGATTTCGGCACATCTCCCGTAATTCCTTCTTGCTCTTATAGACGATCACCACGAAAGAAAGTTCATTTGAGTATTTTAAGATTAAAGATCTTTTCGGTGGGACGGCAACGATGTCGCCGACACTGTCGCTCTCGACAAGGAAGCGCGCGGAAGCTTGTGCAGATACCTGCGCGGGAGTAAGAGCGAGAGCTTCTCTTCCTGCATAATTTCCGACGCCTTCTCTTCTTCCGGCGTTTCGGGAGCCATCGGCTTCGGCTTGACAGCGTCGATTTGCGCGGCGCTGACGCGGGCGTTTCCTGCCTGCAAGTAGAAGTTGTAAGCGTTGGGGCTGGGCATGACGGCGATAGGGGGCGTGACCTCCGGATCCTCCCGCAGGGGAGTCCTGAACGATAGCGGTCGAATCAACACTCTTTTTACCTGCTTTTCGCCAGACGCACTGCGCGTTTGCGCTGTCGCTACGCAACGCCTACGCCAAGGATCGCGCACCCAAAGAAACGGTACACGAGGCACGACACTACCACGCACAGGAGGGCGGCGAGAGGGACAACGGGCTTACGTCGAATTCGACGTTGTTGCGTCATGGCGTCTCCTGACCTTACTCAAAGATTTTGTAAGCGTCGATGTTTCCTAATTTTAAGCGGTTAAATCAGGTGTTAGGTTCCGGGCGAAGGCGTGGTCCAGTTCCGGGGAGAGCTGTTGTTTCAGTGTTCTGTCCTCCAATGACTCGCTCAATCGCGTTGGAAAAGGCGTTCCAGGTGCGGGTGCGGCGTTCGAGATCAGCTATTCCAGCAGGCGTGATCAGATAGACCTTGCGCTCTCGCCCGGTGCCTTCCCGCTGCCACTCACTGACGACCAGACCTTCTCGCTCCAGGGCGTGCAGGGCCGGGTAGAGCGTTCCTTCTTTGAAGCGTAGCGCATTGTCGCTGCGGCGTTCGATCTCACGGGCGATGCCGTAGCCGTGCAGCGGGCCGTCATTGAGGACCGCTAACACGAGGGTTGGCGTGTTGCCTTTGAGCAGTTCACGTTCTGAATCCAAGTATCGGATCCTCCTCCTTGAAATTGAATATCTTCGCGACAAAACTTTCTCATATACCTATGGAAGAGGGCTCACGATTTCCATGTTCGAGGCATTGGATTGCATTATACATCGGATTTCGATGCCTGTCAAGCCGGGAAACAGTTTTCTATGCGTGGGCTTTTGCGGGCAGGACGTTGCCCCTCACGCGCCGAAATGGAGAGCAAGGGAGGGGGTGAGCGTAGCCTTATGTTGCGGATCGGTATCGTGGCGGACGACCTTACTGGCGCAGCGGATTCGGTCGCGCCTTTTGCACAGCAGGGCTATGCGGCGGGCGTCGAGTTGTCGGTTGCCTCCTGGGCGCAGAATACTGACCGAGAGTGGGATGCGCTGGCGCTAAATACAGAACTGCGGGATCGGGAGAGTTTGAAGCCAGCCCTGATCGCTTCCATCACGCGTCGCGTCACGCGCCGTCTGAAGAAGCATGCGCCGCTGGTCTACTTTAAGAAAATAGACAGTACATTGCGCGGCCACCTGCGCCTGGAACTCGACGGAATGCTGCGCGAACTGTCGGGGCGTATCGCTCTGATCTGCCCGGCTTCGCCCGCCAATGGACGTACCGTCGAGAACGGCGTTCTCCGGGTAGAGGGTATTCCGCTTGCCGATACCGCCTTCGTCAAAGGAGTGGCAGAGCCGGGAAAGTTCGCAACCGTCCGCGCCGCTTTCGAGATGGCCGACGATCCGATGGCGGCAGAGATCTGTCTCTCCCTCCTTCATGCAGGAGCCGAAACCGTTGCGCGTGAATTCGACCGGCAGTTCGCGGCTGGCGTGCGCGCCGTCTTCTGCGATGCCGTCACGGCGAAGGATCTTCGTGTGCTGGCAGAGGTCGTATGGCATCAACCCGATCGTTATCTGCCGGTTGGCTCCGCCGGATTTACCCGAGCCCTTGCCGATCTCCTGCCATCTGCAGCCGCTCTAGACACACCGGTCTTGGATAAGGAACCTTTCACGCGAGGGCGCGTGCTTGTCGTTATCGGCAGCATGCATCCGATGAGTCGTCGGCAGGCACACCGTTTGACCGGGAGGGTGGGCGTCAAACCGATTGTGCTGAAGCAGGAAGACCATTGGGCTACCCGTGCGGAGAGGCGAACTTTTCAGGAGAGCTTTCACGCCGAAGAGAATATCTATGTGCTTATCACTCCCGAAGAAAAGAGCCCTCTAAGGCAACACTATCCTATCGTCGAGGTGTTTAAGACGATGCGCTCACGGGCAGTCAGTAGCGACAGAGTTCCGGAATTCGATAGCTATGTCATCGCGGGAGGACACACGGCCCAGCAGATCTGTCTGAGCCTGGGAGGCGAAACGTTGCAGATCTTGGGCGAGAGCGAACCTGGAATCGTCCGGGCGATCCTCTCCCGGCATCTCGAATTGCCAAGTGTGCCGATCGTCCTGAAAGCAGGCGGATTCGGGGACGAAAGCACGCTGGCACGGTGTGTAGGATTGGAATAGGAGAGAACGATGCAACCTGACGGACGGCCGAGACTGGCGATCACCATGGGAGACCCGGCAGGCATCGGGCCGGAGATCATTCTCAAGGCTCTGACGCACCCTGGGGTGTACGACCTCTGCGTGCCTACAGTCTATGGAGATCTGGAATGGATGCAACGTACCGCAGAATCCCTTCGTCTGGAACAACAGGTAGTCTCGGTTCAGAGCGGGGAAGTTCCCGGCACGGCTGCCGTTCTGGTGCGGCAGGCGACGCAGGCGGATCTGCGCGAGGTGTGTATCGGGCAGTTGTCGGCTGCTGCGGGGCAGGCGGCGGCGGAGTGCGTCCTGGCAGCGGCGCAGGCGGCAATGGCGGGGGAGACCGATGCGCTGGTCACCGCACCGCTCAATAAAGTGGCCATTGCGCTCGGAGGCTATCCTTATCCGGGCCATACCGAGATGCTGGCAGAGGCGACGCAGACACCGCGCTACGGGATGCTGCTGCTCGCAGGTCCGCTGCGGGTGGTACATGTCAGCACCCATGTCTCGCTGCGGGAGGCGATTGAACGCGTGCGGACGCCGCGCATTCTGGAGTGTATCCGGCTTGGAGAGCGCGCCTGTCGGGATCTGGGTATCGCCGATCCGCGCATCGCCGTCGCCGGACTGAATCCCCATGCAGGGGAGAACGGCCTTTTTGGGGCCGAGGAGTCGGAAGAGATCGCGCCTGCGGTCGCGCAGGCGCGCCAGGAGGGCATTCACGCTACCGGGCCGCATCCGCCGGATACTGTGTTTCAACGCGCCAACTCTGGCGCCTTCGATCTTGTGGTCGCGATGTACCACGATCAAGGCCATATTCCGGTCAAACTGCACGGCTTCGATACGGGCGTCAATGTTACCATCGGCCTGCCGATCAAGCGTGTCTCGGTCGATCACGGCACCGCTTTCGACATCGCAGGGCAGGGCATCGCCCGAGAACAGAGCCTGCTCGAAGCCCTGCGCGTCGCCGCACAACTGGTCAGCGCGTCCGATTTAAATTCATCCTCAAGGAGCGTATTGCGATGAACCTGCAATTGAATATTCCCCTCGACATCTTTACTTATCCCGACGTGCCGCTGCCGGAGGTCTGGACGGTAGAGCAAAAATTCGACACGCCTGCCCTCACACCGACGCAGATCGAGTCGCAGGTGCAGACGGCTGTGGCGACGCTGGCGCGGGATATAAGGCTCAAGCCAGGCGCGCGAGTCGCCGTCGGATCGGGGAGCCGGGGCGTGGACAACATCGTTCCCATCCTTCGCGCTGTCATCGCGGAGCTGAAGGCGCGGGGCATGGAGCCGTTTCTGGTGCCAGCGATGGGCAGTCATGGCGGCGCAACGCCCGAGGGACAAAAATCGCTGCTGCTGGACTATGGACTTACGCCGGAAGCCGTCGGAGCCGAGATTCAGGCGACGATGGAAGTCGATGCCATCGGTACGCTAGAGGGCGAAGACGCCGGACCGTTCGGTGGGCACACGGTCTTCTTCGACCGGATCGCGCATGGGGCCGATGCCGTCCTGGTCATCAACCGCATCAAGGCGCATACGGACTTTTCGGGGCCACTGGAGAGCGGTATCGGCAAGATGTGCGCCATTGGCCTCGGCAAACGGCATGGCGCGGAGGGCATCCACCGTCACGGCGCATTCGGCCTCCGTGAACTGATGCCCCGTGTCGCCCGCTATCTGGCCTCACATACCAACATCGTGGGCGGGATCGCTCTGATCGAGAACGAACTCGGCCACACGGCGGAGATTCACGCGCTGCCTGCCAATCAGGTCGGGCGTGAACCGGAGATGGAACTCCTGAAGCGCTCCCGTGCCATCTCCCCGCGTCTGCCCTTCGGAGAGATCGATGTGCTGGTCATCGACGAGATGGGCAAGAATATCAGCGGTGCAGGTATGGATACCCATGTCATTGGGCGCGGCACGATGCCCAGCATTCCCGAAGCGGAATGGGGCGGGCCGAATGTACGCGTGCTCGCCGTGCTCGATCTGACCTCGCAGTCGCACGGGAACGCGACCGCGCTCGGTCTCGCAGACATGACGACGCGCAAACTGATGGAAAAGGTGAAGTTCGAGGATATGTTCATTAATATGCGCACCAGCGGCGAAGGCGGGGTGCTGCGCGCCCGTCTGCCGCTTATCCTGCCCACCGGGGACGACTGCGTCCGAACCGCCTTCGCCACCTGCGGGCGCGCGGACCCTGCGCAGGTGCGGTTCGCCCGCATCCGCAACACGGCGGACACCCAGTTCGTGGAGATCTCGGCGGCCCTGCTCGCGGAAGCCCGTCAGAACCCGACGCTGAACGTCTCCGGCCAGAGTCACCCGCTCGATCTGTGCCAATCCGTGCGGCCCGTCTAATCCTGGTCCTGAGAAGGAGGAGAACCGATGCTGACACACGCTCCGGAAGAACGGACGCTTGGGATTCTCCTTCGCAAGACGAAGGCTCGGCTCCGGGAGTATGCCCAGCACTCCGGCCTGGACACGCTGGTCGGAAGAGGAAAGGCAACGGCAACGACCACGACGCACGAAGGGGTTCCGCTGGTCCTGCCGTTCGATAAAGAGCGGCGGCTCATGCCGCGCCTGTTACGACATATGCGGCATAGGCGCTTTATGCGGTATCGTCCGGACACGCTCACCGAGTATGCTCCGCTTACTCCCTACTCCGCTAACTATTTTATGGAGCGACTGCGTACGGCACGTATCGACCAGTGGCACGAGTGTGTCGTGTCGATTTGGGCGCTCGGTCGCCTGGTGGCCGACGATCCCATGCGTCGGGAGGCGGAGGATCTTCTTTATGGGATGCTCCGCACCACAGGCGGCGATCTCGCCTGGAATGGCGCCGTCCGCACGAAAGGTAGCTCCCTGATCTGGTTCGACGGCCAGCGCTTGGCACGATGCTGGAAGGGCGTCTATTCCGGCATGTTCCTCTGCGTAATAGCGCCGATTCTCTCCTTCCAATCGAAGCCTGAACCTCTCTTCCGAATGGATTTTCTGAGCCTCGTGCTCCTTTCCGGCATCTGGGCATTTTTCCTCTCCCTTCCTGCTACTTTCATTGCGTTCCTGGCGAGCGTTCCACTCGACATAAGGCGTATGGACCGGATCCGCGCGATGGCGCTTCTCACCCTGGGACGGTGGCGCGAACCGCGCCACTTGAGTCTGCTCCTACGGGAGTTTGTCGAGAAGCACGGAAGAGTACATCGGGCGGCAGAAGTTGCTCTTACGGAAGTCCTGCCTCTCCTGGAGGGCACCGAAGATCTGGAATATGCAATGGATTTTGTGCCGAATCTCTGTCGGGCGCTCCAGCGCACAGAGCGACAAATGCTCGGCTACACTTTCCGGGAGGAGACTCTGGAGATACTGCTGCTGGAAACGCTCGGCAAAGTGGGAGACGGGCGGGCGATTTCCACCGTCGAGCGCATCGCGCGGCGGGGGCGCACCCCCCGCTTACAGGAAGTGGCACAGAGCATTCTGCCGATTCTCCATGCCCGGAGCCGCTGTTCTACCAATCCCCGTCAACTTCTGCGCAGCTCCGGCCAATCGGAAGTCTCCTCTCGTAGCCTCCTCCGCCCCGCGCACCACACCACGACTCCTTCTCACGAACTCCTGCGTTCCCAACCCATCGCTTCGGAAGCCGTTCCCGTGCAGATCCAAACTCACGAGTGAGGGGCCGGAAACCGGGTATAATCTTGCGGAGGCGCCGGACGACCTCTCCGCTCCCACGGGGCAGGGCGCTGTGCGCCTAGTCAGCGTTGGAGAAAGAGAACCCGGTTGACCCTGGTGCGCAAACGGGACAGAGGAGCTTTATGAAACTGAAACTTTTG
This sequence comes from Chthonomonadaceae bacterium, assembly GCA_043762265.1. Taxonomy (GTDB): domain Bacteria; phylum Armatimonadota; class Chthonomonadetes; order Chthonomonadales; family Chthonomonadaceae; genus JANXLO01. Next base: position 7,892 of record JAYUMV010000147.1, read on the forward strand.
CAGGACCTGTGGGACGAGAGGGACACCGTCGGTATGGACGAAGCGGAGCTGCTTCGCTATCGCTCCAACCTCCTCGGGCGCGATCTGCGCCTCACCAATTTCGGCGGCGGCAACACCTCCGCCAAGATCGATATGCAGGACCCCGTGACGGGTGAGACGACAACCGTGCTCTGGGTCAAAGGCAGCGGAGGCGATCTTGGCACCATCCAGCGCGATGGCTTCGCGACCCTCGCGATGGACCGCCTGAACGCTCTGAAGCGCCGGTATCGGGGCGTTGCCTTCGAGGATGAGATGGTGGACTGCTACCCGCTCTGCACGTTCGGCGCCAATCCCCGCGCCGCTTCGATCGATACTCCCCTGCATGCCTTCCTGCCTTTCCCCCATGTCGATCATCTGCACCCGGACTGGGCCATCGCTCTGGCCGCCTGCGCCAACGGGCCAGCTCAACTGGAGCGCTTGCGTGCAGAGACCGGTATTCATCTGGTGTGGCTGCCCTGGAAGCGGCCCGGTTTCGAGCTCGGGCTCTGGCTGGAACAGGCCGTACGCGAAAATCCGGACTGCGATGGCATCCTGCTCGGCTCCCACGGTCTTTTCACCTGGGGCAATACAGGCCGAGAGAGCTACCTCAACACCCTGCGTGTGCTCGACAAGATCGGCCAGTATGTGCTGGCGCGTGAGAACGTCGAGAGCAAGCCGTTGTTCGGCGGGCAGATCGTGACGCCACGATCGGATCGAGAAGCGCTCGCCCGTGCCCTGATGCCGACTTTGCGAGGCAGTGTCGGGCCGCAGATCGGGCATTTCGACGACAGCGAGACGGTACTGGAGTTCATCGACAGCGCGCGGGCGAAGAGCCTGGCGTGGCAGGGCACGAGCTGCCCCGACCACTTTGTCCGCACCAAAGTGCGCCCTCTCTTCGTGGATTGGGATGCGGAACAGGGGGATGGGGCCGCCCTCGTTGCCGCCGCACAGCAGGCGCTGACCGGCTATCGCGCCGACTATGCCGCTTACTACGAGGCGAACAAGCAGCCCAACTCTCCCGCCATGCGCTCCGCCAGTCCGACGGTCGCGCTGGTCCCCGGCGTCGGCCTGTTCAGTTTTGGCCGCAACAAAGCCGAGGCACGGATCACGGGCGAGTTCTATGTGAACGCGATCCATGTGATGGCGGGCGCTACCTCGCTCAACGACGATCTGCCTGCCCAATCCGGAATCCCGACTGACCGTGTGGTGGACAACTATGTGGCGCTGCCGCTGAGCGAATCGTTCGGGATCGAGTACTGGCTGCTGGAAGAGGCGAAGCTGAAGCGAATGCCGCCCGAGCGGGAGTTGAGCCGCAAGGTCGCGGTCGTGCTCGGCGCGAGTCCGGGGATCGGCATGGCCGTCGCCGAGCGTCTGGCCCGCGAAGGCGCCCATGTCGTCGCCGCCGACATCCGCCTGGAACTAGCACAGACCGTCGCCGCCCAACTGCAATCGACCTTCGGCAAGGAGATTGCCGTCGCCGAAACCGTAGACTGCACGGATCGCGATTCGGTACGCGCCCTCCTCGACCGGGTCGTAAAACAGTACGGAGGCGTGGACATCGTGGTCGCGGTGGCCGCCGTCTTCTTCGCGCCGGACGCCAACGGGCGCACCACTGAAGAGCAGTGGCGCAAGACGTTCGACGTCAATGTGCTCGGCTCCATGCTGATCGCCGACGAGGCCAACGAGATCATGCAGGCGCAGGGCACCGGGGGCAGCATCGTCCTCATCAGCAGCGCCAATGCCGTCGTCGCCAAGAAGGGCAGTTGGGCCTACGATACCAGTAAGGCCGCGGTCAACCATCTGGTGCGCGAGATGGCTGTCACGTTCGCGCCCAATGTTCGGGTCAACGCGGTCGCTCCCGCCACCGTCGTCGAAGGCTCAGGGCAGTTCCCCCGCGATCGTGTCCTCACCTCCCTCGCAAAGTACAACGTGGCCTACGACGAGAGCGAAACCACCGAGAGCTTGCGCGACAAGCTCTCCACCTACTACTCCAAGCGCACCCTCCTGCACAAACAGGTCACCCCCGCCCTGGTCGCGGAAGCCGCCTGTCTCCTCGCCTCTCCCCGCCTCTCCCTCACCACCGGCCAGGTCCTCGCCGTCGATGCCGGCCTCAATGAAGCCTTCCTGCGCTGAAAGTTCTACTCTAGCATCCCATCCGCCCAGGGCGACATACAGAACGATTTCTGTGTGTCGCCCCTTTCTGCTTTTACGACTTTGAGTACGGTACTCCCGGCTCCCAAAAGGATCATTCTGCGGAGTTTGGTCTCAAAGTCGCTGTACAGTAAGCAACAACCGCGTAAGTCCTGTTTAGCGAGATAGGATGAGGAAACTGTCATGAAAGGTCTAAAGCGGTTTCTAAAACTTGTCATCATTGCCTTCCTCTTCGTGGGAGTGATTGCGCTTCCAATAGGGCTCTATTTGGCAATAGATCGCCATCTGAGCCTCGACGCACAACTGATTGCTGCTGAATTTTATGACCTCAACCTCTCGCTGCCGACTCCGCACTACGAAGAGCGTGTACTGAGACCCGTGATGTGGGGAGTGTCCTGGTCTCCTGAAGGTGACAAACTCGGCTATTGCCTTGATGACGAGCCGCTATCATCGCTCACCTTGCCGGCGCCTTCTGTCGCGGGACCGCGCGCCTGCACTGGGCCGGACGATCCGGCGGGAGGCTTGCCAATCGGCGCGTTGCTCGTCTCGTCCGGTTTGCTTCCTCCGCACGCGATACCGATAAAACTAAGCCCCACCAGAGCCCCCAAAGCGAGCGCTTGATAAGTACGTCGATGCATCGTTTTCACTTTCTCTTTCTGAATTTCTCGCGCGAAATTCCCTTTTCGCCTGCAAACAGGCGAAAAGGGAGCTGACATTACGGTTCTCCAGGGATCGTTGGAGCCTGCTCCCGCCGCGATCTATTGGAAGTCCATGTCGGGGCGGAACAGATAGATGTGGCAGCCATCTCCCCAGGCGGACGCGATGTCTCCGTTGGCGGTATAACTGCGCCACGGATCCACATTGCCGTTTGTCGTCGTCGGATCGATCGTGCTCAACGACAGGGTGCGGAACTTGGCATGACCGTCGGTGTAGGCGACATTCTGACCACGGCCATGGACCGCCATGCCACCCAGCGATCCGTAGTAACCGCTGGTGCCGCCGTTCCCTGTCGCACAACCCGCACTGGTGCGAGGCTTATAGACACAGGTCAGGTCGCTGGAGGCGCCGCAGTTGAGAACCGGCTGGGCCATATCTCCATTCAAACGGTAGGCGCTACCACGTCCGGAGTGCAGCATGATCAACCCGGAAGGGCTGGTGATCCCGGCCAGCGGGTAGGACTGCAGAAGTCCATTGTAAGTGTAGGAGATCTTGACGATGGTGTTCAGACCCGTGTAGCCGCCGTTCTGCACGGTAGACGAGGAACAGGTATAGACGCCGTAGTTCTTGACATAAGGCTGGATGGCGTTGGAGTAGCTCTGCCGCCATACATCGGGATCGGCAAACTGATCCGGGGGAACCGGGCGGGTGTAGCCTGTGGTCCATCCCCCCTCGTTGACGCCATAGCCGAACGCCATGGGGTACGTCTCGTCGTAGTCCTGAACGTACATCATGGTGCCGGTACCCATTTGCTTCAGATTGGAGATACAGGAAATCCCACGCGCCTTCTCGCGGGCCTGCGCGAAGACAGGGAAGAGAATGGCGGTCAGAATTGCGATGATGGCGATGACTACAAGGATTTCGATGAGCGTGAAGCCGGTCGCTTTACGTGAAACCATAAATAGATGCCTCCTATTCCGCCCGAGCGGGCGGGGGTATCGGGTGATGAATGGCGCCGGACGGCTCTGGCCGTGGGAAGGAGAGAGGACTCCTGCCCAGGAGATGCGCTTCTTTAATGTACACCCCAAGGGGCCGAAGGACTTCTTCAAAATTGCGTTCTTTCTTGCATTGCAAGCGAATCGTCACAAACAAAAATTTGGGGCCGTTTCCGGCCCCAGGGAGGGTGATTATCTCACGTTCTCTTTCGGAACGCACTTCGCAAAATGTGGAATCAGGAGCATCGTTCTGCACCTGGTCGGCTGCAAGTCCTGATCTCTTAATAGCCCTCGGTGGGCTTGTCGTCCTTCGG
>JAYUMV010000148.1:0-4033 GCA_043762265.1 Chthonomonadaceae bacterium
ATATAGGGGCGGGAGTTGCCGCCGATAGCGTAGTTGCGCTCCTGGCCAAGGCGCGGCTCGCTGCCGTCCCGCCCAATGGAGAGACGGATGTTATAGCGCTTGCAGCGGGCCAGGACGTAGGGCAGGTCGAAGCCGTAGACGTTGTGTCCCTCGATCACGTCGGGGTCGCGTTCGCGCACCAGGGCGGCAAACCGCTCCAGGATCTCCGGCTCGTCGCCTTCGATCAAGTCGATCAAGCCTCGATTGTCGGAGACGGCGATCATCAGTACCCGCGCCGCCTCGGGTTCGGGGTCGAGGCCATTGGTCTCGATATCGAACTGCAGTCGGACGATGTCGTCGAATGTCATTCCTTTGAAGAGAGTCTGCCCGGAGCGAATGAGCGCCATCTTCGCGCCGCCCGCGTAGGTAAGATGTTCGACATGCGCGTCCCGGAGGCGAAATCGGGCTGCCTGGTAAGACTGCTGTCCGTTGAACTCGGCCAGCAGGCGATAACCTTCGCCCTCCAGTTCCGTATAGTCTGCTCCGGCCAGTTCGAAGTCCGGCAGACGTGTCAGGAGCATCCAGGGACGATAGGGGGCGCGCTCCCGCCGCACGGTCGCGCCGGAACGCCGATAGATCCAGACGCCCTCTTCGTAATCCGGCTCGACTGCGACAATGCCGGTAGTGCTGTCCTGTCCGTAAATCAGGGCATTGATGGTGATTTGTGTGTCGGTTGCTGTCATAATAAAAAGTATACCTTACCAAATAGGGGTGCAGGGGTGGAAGGCCCCTGGCTTTAGCCGTGGGGAAAGTTTACCAATCGAAGTCACACTGGGAACTGAAACGCGTCGAAGAGTGTTAATATCACTGTGTGGAAAGACGGAAAACGAATGTCGGCTTCCATTCGGCCACAGCGGTTTCTGAATGGAAAACAGCGAAGTTACGACTGCTGAAAGGGGAGTAAAAATGAACACGAAACTGCGAATGATCGGGGGCCTTTTGGTCGCGCTGGTCTGTATCGGATATGGAACGCTGGCTCAGCAGAGCAAACCCGCCAAGCCGCCGGTGAAGAAGTCTGCGGAGCCCGCCAAGGTCGTGAAGACCGATGCGGAGTGGAAGAAGATCCTCACGCCCAACCAGTACAACATTCTGCGTCAGGCAGGCACGGAGCGGGCCTATACCGGGGATACCTGGAACAACCATGAAGCAGGCGTCTATCGGTGCGCCGCCGATGGGAATCTGCTTTTCGTCTCAAAGACGAAGTTCGATTCCGGCACCGGTTGGCCCAGTTTCTGGGAGCCTGCCACCAAGACCGCCGTCAAGGTACGCGCGGACGGCAGTGACGGAATGGAACGTACGGAGGTCGTCTGTGCGGTATGCGGAGGGCATCTTGGGCATGTCTTCAACGACGGACCTGCTCCGACCGGACTGCGATACTGCATGAACTCCGGCGCGCTGAAATTCGAGAAGGCCAAGAAGTAGCGCTGCCGGGCAATTGTCTCCTCGCTTCGGTTTTGATCGCCCTTTAAATCCCCTCACGAATGTGATATAATGAGGCCTCTGCAAGCGGCGCGAGGAGAATTCAAAGAGAATGAACATATTTCGTGGCGTGCTGAGTCGTTTCTCCCGTGATATGGGGATCGACCTCGGCACTGCCAATACCCTGGTCCATGTGCGTGGGCGAGGGATTTTGTTACGCGAGCCTTCGGTTGTCGCCATTGATCGCGACAATCCTAAGAATGTGCTGGCGGTCGGCGAAGAGGCCAAGCGCATGCTCGGGCGTACGCCTGGCAATATCATCGCCATCCGCCCGCTTAAAGACGGCGTTATCGCGGATTTCGATCAGACTGAGAAGATGATCCGATATTTTATTGCGAAGGTACATCGGCGCTCGATGCTGGTCGCGCCGCGTGTTGTAGTCGGCGTGCCTTCCGGTGTCACGGAAGTAGAAGAGCGCGCGGTCAAAGAGGCGGCGCGTAAAGCGGGCGCGAAAGAGGCGTTTACCATTGAAGAACCGATGGCGGCGGCAATCGGGGCGGGACTGCCCGTCTCCGAAGCGACCGGCTCCATGATCGTCGATATCGGGGGTGGCACGACCGAAGTGGCCGTCATCTCTCTCGGCGGGATCGTCACGGCGCGTTCGGTGCGTATCGCCGGGGACGAGATCGATGAAGCCATCATCAACTATGTGCGGCGGACCTATAATCTCGCGATTGGGGATCGCACTGCGGAAGAGGCTAAGTTTCAGGTAGGCTCGGCCTATCCGACCGGGCCGGAGCGCACCATGGAGGTGCGCGGACGCGATCTGATCTCAGGCTTGCCCCGCAAGACCACCATCACGAGCAGCGAGATACGCGAAGCGATCCAGGATCCGATCAACTCCATTGTCGAGGCCGTAAAGGTCACTCTGGAAAGCACGCCCCCAGAACTCTCCGCCGACATCTACGATCGTGGCATCGTACTGGCAGGGGGCGGCGCTCTGCTGGAGGGCCTCGACCTGCTGATCAACCGTGAGACCTCCATGCCCGTCCACATTGCCAACGACCCGCTCTCCTGCGTCGTCCTCGGCACCGGGCGCGTGCTGGAGGAGATCGATACCAACCCCACCCTGCGAAAGGTGCTCAAAAAGTAATCGGAGCCTTCCCATGCTGCGGTCGGAAACTACCCCCCACGCCCGACGTTACTGGGCCGCCTTGGTCTTTCTGCTGCTCGGCATCCTGATTGGCGTCTGGCACAATCGTGTCACAACGCGCGGTGATCGGGATCCAGTGGTCGGCGCCGTGCGCGGCGTCCTTGCGCCGCCCGTCGGCTGGATAGGCGGCGTATCGCGCTGGTTCGGGCGGCAGACCGGCTGGCTATTTCGCGGTCGTGCGGTCGATACGGAGAACCTGCGGCTCAAGGAGAGGGTTGCGCAGTTGGAGGGGGAGAAGGCGACCTTGCTGGAAGCCCAGACAAACTACAACCGCCTGCGAGACGATCTGGGCTTCGTGCGTGCCAACGCACCGCGTCTCCTGGCCGCCGACATCACCTCCCGTAAGACCGATCCGAAGTTCGATACCCTCATTATTAACCGGGGCAGTCGCGATGGAGTGCGAATCAACAGTATGGTGCGCACCCGCAACGGCCTGGTCGGCAGAGTCTTCGAAGTGACGCCCGGCACCGCCTCCGTGCTGATGCTGACCGACCAGAAATCCGGCGTCGGAGGGCGGGTACAGCGGGCCACGTCTCGGGCTGTCGGCGTCTGCGAAGGCAACAACTCCTCTCGCCTCGAACTCAAATACCTGCCCGGCGATGCCGACATCAAGCCCGGCGATCTGATCGTCACTTCAGGGCTGGGGGGAATGTATCCGGCAGGGCAGGTGATCGGCACGGTGGAGAGCGTCAAACCCGATGAGAACAATGTCGGTAAGACCGCTCTTGTACACCCTATCGTAGAGTTCGACCGCCTTGAAGAGGTCTACGTCCAGCCATGACTCCGCAGGCCGTTCGAATCGTCCGGATCACCGTGGCGCTGTGCGTAGCGGCGCTGGTGCAACTTGCCTTTGTGAGCAGCATCGGCAGCCGTGGCGTTAAGCCCGACCTGCTGCTCGCGACCGCGCTCATTAGCGCGATGTTTTCAGAGGCCAATGGCGGCGCGGTCCTCGGCTTCTTCGCAGGCCTGATCCACGCCTGTTTCGCCGCCCCAGCGCTGGGCGGATTCGGAAGCCTGGTGGTCAGTCGCATTCTGGTCTGTTTCGGCATCGGCTGGCTGGAAGAGCGCATCTACCGCGACAATGGTCTGTTGGCTGTCGTTCTCGTCGGACTGGGCACGCTGCTCACGGAAGGCATCTACTTTATCCTCGCCCCCCAACGGCATCTTGTTCATTGGATGCGCTCTGTCGGCGGCGCCACCCTCTACAACGTGATCCTCGCCTATCCGCTCTATCTGCTTCTCCGTCGCTGGCTCGGCCCCCTCCGCCTCCACGACACCTACTGATCGCCTATCCTGACGGATCGCCTCACCCAATCGCGCTGTTGCCTTCGTTCACATTTGGTGTCACAATAGAGGAGAGAC
>JAYUMV010000149.1:0-1559 GCA_043762265.1 Chthonomonadaceae bacterium
TGGCCGGACGGGAGGAAGCAGAGTTTCGGCGGGCTGTCGGGCAACGCTTTCTACTGGATACGCCAGGGAGACGCTCCCAAAAGCGATCCCAGAGTCAAAAAGAAGACCGACAAGAAGTAGGCATCAGATAAACCTCGTAGTAACCGAGTTATGCACCAGAGGGAGCCTACAAACCAGATAGGTGTCCACGAAGGTGGACACTCGGTGCAGAGCACCCTAGCGAAGGAATTCATTCCATCGCCAAATGTGCAACGTTTATCTGAGTTGCCAATAAGAAGTAGAGAGTGGGACACGCAGCCCACCCTGTATTTGAAGAGCGTCGGCCTTAAAATGCGTATTCCCGCAGACGTGGCTGAAGGCCAGCCCCGGTCAGAAAAATGACGACCAATGCCGCGAGAGGCGCCAGATAAGGCAGCCACAGCAGACCCGCAAACATCGATGCTACTTCTTGATCGAACTGAGTCTGATTTATTTCGAGGGTTTTGCCCAGGTTCGAATCGAACTGATCGAATGCCCAGTTCGACTCTCCTGGTTTCGTGCCGATACAAAGGTCGATCGCTTCCTGATGCCGCCCTCCTGCCTCCAGCGACCGGATTCTCGTGTCGATATCGCGGTACTCCTTATAGACCTGGAGTGTCGCCAAAGCAGCCTGCTGTTCGCCCGCAAAGGTCACGTTTTTCAGTTCTGTTGCCAACATCCCTCCAAATTTGATCTGGTTTTGCTCGGCGGCGCTGAGTTCGCTACTGGTCAACGGCCCGTCTACGATATCTTTGGATTTTCGAAAAAAGGCCTCTTCATACTGCGCCTGCGCGGTTTGATGACTTGCCTCCAGGAGATAGAAACTCTCGTCCCCGTTGGCATCATTGGCGATGGCTCGGGCTCTCCAGAGCGCATGGACCGAATCGAACGCGTCGTCCTTCGCCCGCCTCAGGCTCGCGTTGGTATGCATGAGCGCTGCGCAGGCGCCGCCGACCGAGAGGAGAACTACGGCGGTTGCGATCAGCAAAGGAAGGTTGAGTTGCCGATGAAAACGCCGGCTCAGATCAACCTGCACGTAGACTATCAGCGCCATTAGCCCCAGTCCGCATACGGCCAGCGCTACTACCGCCATTACGATCCGCGACTTCCCCCCGGTGTACTCCGTGTCCAGATGAAAATAGTTAACCTTGTCGAGTTTTTCCGCTGCCGGAAGCAACTGCTCGTGTAGCATTTTCGATGCGCGAATCAGGTCCGGAAGTCCGGCCGGATACCCCTTCACGCGTGCGGTCTGCACTCCTGCGGCGTAGATCTGAACTCCCTCGGTCATCTGCACGATGGGAGGGCGCTCCTCATCCCCGTAGGTGATGTTCTGCGCCGCCGATACCAGCGCGTCCGTTACCTTGACCCGATCGTCGTCGAACGCTTTTTGAGCGGCTGCTACCTGTGCGCCGGTTCCGAGGTAAGCGTTGGCGGCATTGGCATCCATGTCGGCCAACCCGGACCGGATCTTCTCGGCAGCGATGATACTCGGCACCGAATCCTTACCGACCGTCTGTACGACATGCGTCGTCGAACTTAAT
>JAYUMV010000150.1:0-7371 GCA_043762265.1 Chthonomonadaceae bacterium
GGACTTTGTCTTCGGGATAGGTGGTTAAGGTGGAAAGGTTCATGCCTTCATTTTACCCGATCCACAAAAATCAAGCCTTTATTTGTCGGAGTATCTAATGGCCCGCCACCTCCCGAAGGAAGCGCGCCGGTATTGCCGACGGTGACCAAACCGAGGTTGAGCAAATTGAGTTTGAGGCCATAGGCATTCCCGACATATTGGGCCTGCACCGGTCGTGCAAACGTTAGAGTAGCGATAGTTGCAAAAAGCGCCAGTGCAGTGTTAGATCGAAATTTCATTTTCATGTGTCTCCTCGTTTGGAAAGATGATCATGCACTTTTTCGGCGCATGCTTGACGAGAAGGAACGCGGTTTCACCGGTCCGTTCTCTGCAATCCAATCGTCCGATTGAATGTCCCTATTCGCTCGAACGAAACGTTTCACCGTTCCGGGTTGCGGTCAACCCATTGTGAGAAAACGGTGAAGGAGACGTCTCTTATAAAGTAAAACACCGTAGCAATCAAAAACGTGAGGGGCAGACCAACAATATTTTTTCTAATGTATCCAGCCGTTCTAAGCGTGCTTTGAAACTGGCAAACATCAGCGCCAAATTAATTTAATTTGACGGGAACTAAATGCCTTCCATTAACGTTCCAGTACATACCCTTACAATCGTACTGTATGTACATATATTTTTGTATATACCCTTTTCTATACCTTAGGAGTTAGATCGCGCCCAGCAAATGGGAATTTAGGACCGCCTTCAGCGAAGCATGAGGAGACCTTACACTGCTGGCTTCCTTTTTTGTAAGTTGTTTTAAGTGCCACCCAGCGCACAGAGTGTGCGATGCGAAAGAAGTCATTTGGAAGGAACCTATGCAAAACTTCTCTGCTCCCGTTCTCAATTCCCAACAGTGCCAGATGCTAATTGGCATCGCCTGTGCCCGCGCCCGCGCAATCGGCCTGACAGGAGAAGACCCCGAAGACTGTGCCCTCGCCTTTGTTGAACACCTTCTTCAGGAGATCGATCTGCATCTCCAGGCGACGCTTCCTCACCTTCAATCTGATCTCTGGCTATTCCGCTGTGCAGACAATTGGGCCAGAAACTACGCGCGCGGACAGCGCCGACGCTCTCTGCACGAACAGAGTTGGTCTCTGCAGATCTTTGACCAAAATGAGTTTCAGGGAACAGCGCTCTCAGCCGGGGATCCTGGCCTGGATCAACGAATCCTGAGACAGGAGCTTGGGAACCGCTTGGACGCGGCACTGGGACAGCTCACGCAAGGGCAACAAGCCTTATTTCGCCGTCATTGCCTAGAAGGAGAGACGCTCGTACATATCGCCGAGGACACCAACCGCTCGCCTGCAGCCGTGCGACAAGCCCTCTGCCTGTTGCGACATCGACTGCAACGAATCCTGGCGGCGAAGGGCCTATCGCAAAATGAGGCAATGGACTATCTGTACCATTCTCTTATTACTCATCACTGAATGGTCTTAGCGGACATAGCGTTTATCACCAGAGGGTGTAGAAGATCGAAGAGGGCTCATGGGAAGGGAATGGGGAAAACTACAACTACATGGGCTCCTCCATGAGGCTGGTTCTGATAAGTGATCGTCCCGTGTAAGTCATGGCGCCCCACGCTATCGATCAGTGCCATGCCGGTATTTGCCGCTGTTCGCCAATCGAAATCCGAGGGAAAGCCCGCACCATCGTCACAGACTTCCAGTAGCGCCACATCTTTCAGGCGTGTTAGGGATAGTTCTATGTCTGTCCGCCCGTGCTTCACCGCATTGCTGACAAGTTCCGAAATCAGCAGAGCTAAGGAGGCGCCTTCCTGTACGGGAAGGTGAAAATCATCGACTTTGTACGTAATGCGGTGTCCACCCAAAGTCGCTTGCAGAAGAGGTACTAATCTATCCAGGGTGGCTCTGGTAGAGATATTATCTGTATGCGCGTCCGTTTTGGCTTCTTGTGTGAGCAGGTCATGCACTGCTGCCAAACTCCGTGTATGTTGGCCAATACGGGCGAGAGCCGTGATCGGAACCATCAGATGTCCTTCTTCCATCTGTATGTCTGCCAGCGCAGAAATCACTTGCAGGTTATTCTTGACGCGATGATGGGTTTCCTGAATAGAACGTTTCAGGCGCACGTTCAGGGCTTTGATCTCTTGCAGGTGCTGTAGACGCTCCGAAATATCACGTGCGATGGTGGAAGCGCCGATGATTTGCCCGCCTGCATTACGCACAGGAGAGACGCTGATGGAGATCTGGATGCGGCTGCCATCCTTGCGAACCCGAGCCGTTTCGTAATGCTCGATACGCTCGCCTGCCTTGATCTTACGGAGAATGGTCGGCAGCTCTTCGGGCATGTCGGCAGGGATAAGAATAGCCTTGGACTTGCCGAGGATCTCCTGGGCTGTATAGCCATAGATGCGTTCGGCTGCCGGGTTCCAGGAGGTGACTATTCCTGTCAAATCTTTGCTGATGATCGCGTCATCGGAGGAATGAACGATCGCGGCCAGGTGCGCACGAGTTTGCTCGGCCTGTTTCTGGCTCGTGAGATTGCGGATAAAGGCGCTGAAGGTCGTCTTTCCCGCTGTTTGGATGGGGGAGATAGCGAGATCGACGGCAAATTCATCGCCCTCCCGGTGCAGCGCCGTAATCTCGATACGTTGGTTCAGGATCGGCCCCTGTCCCGTCTCCAGGTAGCGTTGGAGTCCTTGAAGGTGTGCCTGGCGATACGGCACGGGAATGATCGTTTCCGCCAACGTCTGCCCGATGGCTTCCTCTCTAGACCATCCGAACATCTGCTCTGCCTGCGCGTTCCACCCGCTGATACGGTCGTCTTCACCGATTTCCACCACGGCGTCCAAGGCTGTCTCGATGACCAGTTGCGTGCGCGTCTGGCTCTGCTGAACGGCCTGCTCCTTACGCCGGTTTTCTGTCACATCCCGAAAGACGAGCACGACACCCAGCAGGTTTCCCGCTTCATCTCGGATCGGAGCGCCGCTGTCCTCAATAGGATACTCATGCCCGTCTCTGGCCAGCAGCAGCGTGTGATTTGCCAGTCCGACGACTCTGTTTTCGAGAAGGACCCGCGTAATAGGGCTGAACACCTCTTCGCGTGTCTGCTCGTTCACGATGTGAAAGATCTGTCCAGCGTCTTTACCGACCGCATCCGGGGTGTTCCATCCGGTCAGGCGCTCGGCGACGCTGTTCAGGAAGGTGACGTGTCCGCTGATATCGGTGGCGATGACTGCATCCCCGATGCTGTGGAGTGTCGTACGAAAGAGCTCTTTGCTGGCCCTTAGCGCTTCTTCCGCATGCTTGTGCTCGGTCACATCCACGCCATGCGCGAAAATACCGGATATGGAACCGTCCGCTTCCACTAGAGGCTGGTAGACAAAATCCAGGTAGCGCTCGCGCACAGCGGCATTTGGCTCCTCTTGGAAGCGGATTCGCATCTGTTTGCCGACGAACGGCTGCCCGGTTCGGTACACCACATCCAACATCTCGAAGAAGCCCTGCCCCTCGACATCCGGAAACGCTTTCCGAACCGGCTTACCGATCAAATTCCTCTTCCCCACAAGCTGATCGTAGGGCGGGTTCGTCAGTTCAAAGATATGATCCGGCCCGCGCAGCACCGCAATAAACGCGGGCGCTTGCAGGAATAAGCTGTTCAGGCGCTCCCTCTCCACCTGGAGCGTTCGCAGGAGCGCCTCTTTTTCCGTCTGTTCGCGATGTCGTTCACTGATGTCGCGTGTGGAACCGACTACTGCTTCTACCTGGCCATCTTTGCCGAAGACAGGCGCGAGGATGTAATCGTAATATCCTGTCTTCCCGTCCACGCTCTGGTACGCCGCCTCAGCGTGCAGGGATTCCCGCGTGGCCACTACGGTTTCTATCTGGCCCTGAACGCGTGCGGCGAGGGCTTCCTGATAGCCCAATTGGGAGAAGGTCTTGCCAAGTACATCCCCTAAATTCCGTTGCCATAGTTGCAGACGGGCACGGTTGGCATACGTAATGCGGCCCTGAAGATCACAGATGAACACATAATCCTTAATCGATGATAACACCGTATCCCCGAGTCGAATCTGCTGCTCTAACGCCTCCACGTCACGAACCGACGGGTCTTTGGCTATTGCGCCGCTTTCGCCCTGAGCCTCAGTAGACACACGATCTGCCAATTGATCCCGAAGGTGACGGTTTTCCGTACGCAAGCGTTCCAATTCTGCGTCGTCACTACTGCCTCTCATCATAGATAGGGATACCGCCTTCTACTTCCGATGGATGCTGCCTACCGAAGGGCAGCCCTTGGTGAATCTAAATAATGCACGTTGTCTCTTCTACGAAAGAACTGCCAAATCGTTCGTTAGCAAGTCTATGTCCCCGATCTAACGCTTTTTAAGGCTGCGGGATAGACGAGAAGAGACCCTCCGGTTACGCGGAAGGTCTCTCTTCGGGCAGGTCATTTGGAGGGCGCGTTAAAGGCGTATCGCGGCTTAGGCAATGATGTCATGGGCGACTTCTCCGGCGACGTCGGTAAGCCGATAGTCGCGGCCGCCGTAGCGATAAGTGAGTTTTTTGTGGTCTATTCCCATGAGGTGCAGCATGGTGGCGTGCAGGTCGTGGATATGCATCTTATTTTCGGTGGCATAGTAGCCGTAGTCGTCGGTCGCGCCGTAGATCGTGCCGGGTTTGACGCCGCCGCCAGCCATCCAGACGGTGAAGCCGTGCGGATTGTGATCGCGGCCATCGGTGCCTTGGGCGGTCGGGGTGCGGCCGAACTCGCCTCCCCAGAGAACAAGCGTATCCTGGAGCAGGCCGCGTGATTTCAGGTCTTTCAGCAGGCCCGCGATAGGTTTGTCCACCTCATGCGCATTGTTGGTGTGGCCGTTGCGCAGATCGCCATGCTGATCCCACTTGTAACTATGCGTTGCCTGCACGAACCGAACGCCCTTTTCGGAGAAGCGGCGGGCGAGCAGACACTGACGTCCAAAGTTGTCGGTATGGTCTTCGTTGACCCCGTAGAGATCGAGGGTCGCCTTGCTCTCGTCGGAGATATCCATCAACGAGGGCGCTTCTGTCTGCATACGATAGGCCAGTTCAAACGACTCGATGCGGCCTTCCAACTGCGGATCGTGGCCGAAATGGTGCAGCTGTTCGGCGTTCATCCCCTGGAGCATATCGAGCTGCATGCGCTGCGCCGTCGGGTTGCCTTCCGGGTTCTTGATGTAGTTGATCTGCGCATCCTTGGCTTTGATGCTGGCGTTGCCGATAGGAGTGCCCTGATACGGCGCAGGCAGAAAGGCGCTGGACCAGTTCTGCACGCCACCGTGGCCGAGTGTCGGGCAGATCGTGACGAAGCCAGGCAGGTTCTGGTTCTGCGTGCCGAGGCCGTAGGTGATCCAGGAGCCCATGCTCGGGCGCACCTGCGTGTCCGAGCCGGTGTGCATTGCCAACAGCGCGCCGCCGTGGGCAGGGTTGCTGCCGTACATCGAGCGCACCACGCAGAGGTCGTCCACCATCGTCGCGACATGCGGAAATAGGTCGCTGACCTCGATTCCGCTCTGGCCGTACTTTTTGAAGGCCCAGGGCGATGCCAGCAGGTTGCCGGTCTGCGCGAACTGCACACGCGGCTTGGCGAAGGGCAGCGGCTTGCCATTGTCACGGGTGAGCAGAGGCTTCGGATCGAAGGTGTCCACCTGAGAAGGTCCGCCGTGCATGAAGAGATAGATCACGCGCTTGGCTTTGGCAGGAAACATCGGGGCTTTCGGCGCCAGCGGGTTCTTGTAGACCCCGACGGCGCGCGCTTCCTCTTCGCTCAACAGGCCAGCCAGCGCGAGCATTCCGAACCCCACACTGCATTGCGTCAGCATTTCACGACGTGTCTTTGGTTGTATGAAATGGTTTCCCATGATGTTACTCTCTTCCCCTACTCGGCTCATTCTCTACTCGGTTCAGTTGACGTATAGGAACTCATTGGAGGCCAGGATGATCTGGCACAGGCTCTGCCAGGCGCGCAGACGGCGTTTCTCCGGGTCAGGCTCTACGGCGGTCAGACTGTCGCCGTATTTGGCCAGGAAGTTCTGGCACTTCAGGGCCTCTTCCGAAGTTGCAGGGCGGCTGTACGCGCGCAGATACGCCATTTTTACCCGGTCGGTATCCGAGAGCGTCTTCTGATCCAGAAGCTGCCCCGCGAACACCTTCGCCTGCTCCAATACAAACGGGCTGTTCATTACGAAGAGCGCCTGCGGTGCGACCGTAGTCGAAGCACGATGTGGATTGACCATCGTCGGGTCGCCGAAGTCGAACGCCTGGAACATATCGTACAGCGCGTTGCGAATGATCGGCAGGTAGATCCCGCGTCGATGCGCGTTGTACTGTGCCGCATTGCCGGACTGGTCGTTGGTCACATAGTCGTGATTGGCGGTGGTCAGCAGGCTGCCGCCCATCGTCAGGTCGAGATCGCCCGAGACGGCCAGAATAGCGTCCCGGAACGGCTCCGCTTCCAGGCGGCGACGCGGCATCCGCCAGAGCAGCGTGTCTTCCGCATCGAACTTGTCCGCCAGTTCGACAGTCTTGGGATCAGCAACGGCGCTCATCTTGTAGGTATTGGAGAGCAGGATCATCCGATGCATCTTCTTGGTGCTCCAGCCCTGTTCGGTGAAGGTCCGGGCCAGCCAGTCCAGCAGTTCCGGGTGCGTCGGCGGAGAGCCCAGCAGTCCGAAGTTCTCCGAGGTTTTGACGAGACCGACCCCGAAGTGACCCTGCCAGATGCGATTGACCGCGACACGCGACGTGAGCGGGTTGTCCGGATTGGACAGCCATTGGGCGAGATCCAGACGACCGCTCTGCCCCGCTTTGGCGACGATCTTATCGCCATCCAGCACGGAGAGGAAGTGACGCGGGACCGCGTCGCCCAGGCTCTGCGTATCCCCCCGAACATTGACCCTGCAGTCCTCGACCTTGCCCTCTTCGACGGCCATGACCATCGTCGGCTTCATCTCGTTGGCTTTGAGGGTCTGGAACGACTTCTCCGCAGCAACTACCTGCTTTTTCAAGTTGTCCGGATAGAGCTCTTCCGGCTTGTCCGGAACCGTAACGCGCGCCGTGAACTTACTGATTGTGGCCTGCAGATCGGCAGGGGCGAGTTTGGACGGGTCGGACTTCACTTCACCCAGGAAATGCGTACTGTGCCGAACAAGCGAAACATTCAGGCCGTACTGACCAGCGATCTGTTCGGCGGTACGGAGAGGCACACCGTCGGGGCGCGGCTTCACCGGCACGATCAAGATCTCATGGATGTGCGGAATGGCGTTGTTGCTTTCGATCTTGACTACGTTCTTGCCCTGTTTGAACGGGTAGACGCCCTCCAGTTCCCACTTCTGTC
>JAYUMV010000151.1:0-5294 GCA_043762265.1 Chthonomonadaceae bacterium
TCGAGAGGATGCATCGTCGCGATCTCATCGGCATTGTATCCTGAGACACGCTCAAAATTCGCGTTCCATAGCAGGAATTGACCGGAGGCGTCGATGACATAGAAAATACCGGGAAGGCTGTCGATGGCAGTCGCCATGAAGTCCATCTCCCGGTCACCAAAAGCATCCCTCGAGAGACGGAGTCGCTCGTCGGTCATAAAAGTGGGCTCCCTCAAAAAATGGAGGAGAGGAGCAGTATAACCTGGTACAAAATAGCATTCCAGCGGCAAGAACCGGAAGCAACGGTTTTACAATCTTCTCACGGGTACGCAAACGACTTCATCCCAGGGTATACGCCTCGAATATCAGAGATACATAGATTCATTTCTCCAAGCAGAAGACCATTTCCTGCCCTATTCACGGTATCCACCAGGCCATTCCTGGTTTGGATCCCTTCTATTTGAGCGCCAGGACACGCGCCCCAGTCGATTTCCCATCCTTACGGAATCCGGTTTGCTGCGCGCGAGCCAGCAATCGGCTTATCATCGTGTGGCCCTGTGCCTCGGCGATCTGTGCGGCGGTCACCGCACTTGCATTGCGCACGGTGGAGTTTGCGCCTTTGCGCAGTAGAAGTTTGATGATCTCGGCAGCGTCACTCTTAGCAGCGAACATCAAGGCTGTGGTACCGGTGTCATCCTGCGCGTCTATTGCGGCGCCATGCGCCAACAGGAACTGTACCAGAGCCGCGTCTTTGACCTGAACGGCTCGCATCAGCGGGGTCTGCTCGTCCCCTTCATCGCGCTCGTTGACATTGGCGCCGCCAGCGATCAATTGTTCTACTTTCGGCAGATTCTTCTGACGAACCGCCATCGTCAATTCAGGCTCTACCGAAGCCTGGCACACGGCGGCTGGCACGGTCATCGCCATGAGCGCGATCAGAAGCAAACGCGTTATATGTTTCCGTAAGGGTGTGTTGGTATTCATCTTAATCTCCAGATCCATAAGCAAGATTAGGAGTCAGACGGGACCAAAGAGCTTCCTGTTCCAAGATCCGTAGACAGACACTTAGCGTTCCTGAAACGCACCAGGACGCGCTGAAAAGCGGGCATCTGCCCTGTTTTCAGCGCCCCCTTTGATGGCAGGCAGAAGCAAGGCATGGCCATCCCTTCGCCTCTTCGAATCACCATCCTATTTGGTCAGGGTCGCGGCGAATTCGGCCCACAGTTCGTCGACCGTTTTGCCGGTGGATTTCTTCCAGATATCGGGACTGTAGGTGCTGGTCCGCCCCGCGGCGTTAAGTTTAACGACGATCTCGTGGTCGTGGTTCTTCGCCACATACTCCAGAAAAGCCGCCGTGGTCCGGTAACTATCCGTATAAGACGCCGCTGTCCCGTCGCGCTTCATAGGGCGCACGACGGTACGCGCCGAGGCGGGTTCGAACTTCCACCAGCGGATGTAATCGGCGATGCCTTCGGTCAGCCAGCCCGGATCGCGCTGCCCCCCGCGCACATGGCCATACTGCTGTACGACATGTACCGCCTCGTGAATGAGAGCGCCGACCGCCTCGTTTTGAGGACTTCGGGCCAACTCCTTTTTGAGCCACTGGGCATTGGCGGTGACACGCGTGCCGCCGGTGGCCGCGACACCATTTCCATTCGCCTCCAGCGTCACGGAAAAGTGTTTCGGAGGAGAGTAGCCTTCGCTTGGCAAATCTGAAATAATGATCGGATACCACTCCTCTAAGGCCGGACGCAACTGTTTCTCGACCCAGTCCTTGAGTTCTGGAGTCTGTGAGTAATCGATGTCGATCTGGTAGAGCGGCGTGACGGCAGGCGTCGCCTGTTCCTGTCGTGCGGCGGGTGTCTGGGCGACAGCAGAAAGGGTGCAGGCAAGACAGCCGAGGAGGGCGAGGCTGGTACGAACGCGTAGCATAGAGACTCCTTTGGAAAGCGCAGAACGATGAGTAGCGTCGTGAGTAACGTTCATACGTCGCAAGCCCACCGTTTGCTTCTCGGGAGGAGAGGCATCGAGGTGGGCTTGGAAACGGAAGCAGAGGGTGAAAAGGGGATGCCCCTTACTGAAGCATTGCGTCGACGGCCTTCTCGACCTCGGGCAGTTTGGCGGTGTCTACGTCCACGAAATTGCCTTTGATGGAGCCTCTCCAGATCAGGACCGTGTTCTTGGCAGCCGGGCTGATGTTGTAGGCCGCGATGTCCTCTTCCTTGACGCCTTTGGGCAGGAAGACGAGCGGAATAGTGGTCTTCTTCTCGGCAGCGATCTTCTGGATGGCGTCTTTCGACTCCGCACCGCTCATGAAGACCACAAAGCTCTTGAGGCCCTTGGTCTTATGGCTATCGACGATCTTCTGAACGTCGGCCACAAGCTTGGCGGATTTGGTCGCATCACCGTTCACGAAGACGGCGACTACGGGCGCAGCGCCGTACTGGCAGCGGTAGCAAAGTTGCTTGCCCTTGTTCGGGCCGGTGACATCGACCACCTGGAATGCACCGGGAACGACGCCCGGCTTGAGTCCGGATTCTACGGCGGCGAACGCCGACACGGCGAGCATGCCCAGCGCAGCGATGCAAAGGCCCAGTTTCAAGTTCCTCATTCAGTCGTCTCCTTTATCGTCCGGCGGATGGCCGGTCTGAACGTCGGGCGCACCTGATGTTTCAGGCGCAGCGCCGGGGATACGGCCCGATAGAAGGGGCCGAATTGTGCGGGCGATTTCGCGCCTTATAACTCTCTTACGTATTCGAGGAGGTCTTTTCTCTCCGTATCGGACAGTTCATGCGCCTTCCCATGCAGTTTTTTCGGGTTTTGTTCCGAAAATACCTCCTCCAAAGTTTGCGCCTTGCCATCATGCAGATAAGGATAGGTATCGTAGACCCCATCGAGGCGCGGCACTTCCAGATCCACTCCGGGGGGCATGGTGCCGATCCAGGCCTTTTTCTGCCCGCCCGAATGCGGTCCAGAGTGGCAGGCGACGCAGCCGGCCTTTCCCTCGAACAGAGATTTCCCGCGTACTCCGGGGGCGGTGAAAGAGTTGTCCGGGGACCGGTACGGATTGGGAGCGAGCGCCAGCGACCCTACGTAATCGACGAGCGCGGCCACCTCCGCCTTCGTGGGCTTTTCGCCCTGAAGGAGGCCCGGAATCTCCTCTTCGATAAAGGTGGCGAGACTGGGCTCGTGCCCGCTCCAGCGATACGGCGCGCTATCGGCGATACGTCCGCGCAGCCCTTTCACGTTGCGATCCATCTCCTTACCGAGCACATCCTTCACATGAACAAACTTCCAGGAGATGCCGTCGGTACCGCCATCGGGATGGCAGGAGTTGCAGCTAAACTGTGCGCCTTTGACGATCGTGGCGGTGGTAAAGAGGTAGCGGCCCAACATCGTCGGGTCTTTCCGAGCGGTCGGACCTAGATTGACGCGGCGGAGAATCTTGAGCGACTGCGGATCCACGACGGTCAGATCGTTGCCGAGCATATTGGCGACCCAGAGCTCTTTACCGTCCGGGGTAAAGGCGAGACCGCGCGGATGCGCCCCGACGTTCCGCACGGTGAGGGTGTTCCCATCGCCACGCACCGGGACCACATTCAGGCTGTGCCCGCCGCTACAGGTCATAAAAGCGCGTCGGTGAGTCGCGTCCAGCACCACCGAATCCGGATCGGAGACATCCTGGCCCATCAAGTCGAGCCAGAGATTCTCGACTCCATTGCGCGGCCCGTTCGGCACCTGCAAAAACGCCTGATTGGACCAGATGCCGACCGCCGTTTCCGTGGGCCGCTCATTTTGAGCGCGCTGCCCGACCACAAACGCCTGCCGACCATCCGGAAAGATCGCGATCCCGCGCAGATTGACCGCAGGCGTCTGTCCCTCCGCCCGCTCCGTGCCGGTGGCCGTGTCCAGGTAACTGATCGACCCGGCGGTCATGTTCGCGGAGACGACGGTCCGTCCATCCGGGGTGATCGCCAGCGCTCGAGGTCGGTGCCCGGTCGGAATCGTGCCTAACACCTTGTGCGCCGCAACATCGATCACGGCGACCTGATCCAGTTGACTGACCGAGACATAGGCCCGCGCCCCATCCGGTGACAACACCACATCCCACGGCGCGCCCCGCAACGCCAGAGTCTCCGTTTTAAAACTATTCAGATCGACAAAAGCGACAGATCCGCTAAAACTGTTCGTGACGACCGCCGTTGTACCGTTTGGAGTGACCGCAACCCCCGTTGGCTCCGTGCCTCCCGTCGCGACGTGGCGCAGCACCTTACCCGATGCCCGGTCGATGATCGCCAGCGCCCCCTCGTCGAACTCAGTGACTACAGCCCGCGCGCCATCCCGCGTGAAGGCGACCTTGAACGGTCCCCGATTTCCATCGAGTGCAGGGTGTACCGCCGCCTGCGGCCCATCGTCCGCCGAATGCGCCAGGCTTGCCGCCAGCAGCACCAACGAAAGCCCCGAAATCAGGGCAAAAGGGGTTCGAAAGCGAACAGAAATCCGTCGCAACAATAGTCTATCCCTTCCCACATTCCGGCGCGCATCGATCCCGGAAACCATGCCGCGAATACCGGCGATAAGAAATCTCAGCCTGCGAGCAGAACAGGTGGTACGATCATCATCATACCACATGCCGTTATGGTCGCGTATTCTGGCGATTACACGAATGCAGGAGAGTCCCCGGCAATCTCTATTCGAAGCGGAGGGCGTCGATGGGATGGAGCGAAGCGGCTTTGCTGGCGGGATAGATCCCGAAGAAGATTCCGACTCCCGCCGAGACTATCACCGCTGCCAGGGTCGCTTTGCTGTTAATGATTGTATGCCAGCCTCCGACCGTCGCAAGCAGCATCGATCCCCCTACCCCTATTCCGATCCCGATCAGACCGCCGAGCAGGGAGATAATCGCCGATTCGATCAGGAACTGCATGAGAATATCCCGTGGGGTCGCGCCGATGGCTTTACGAATGCCGATCTCGCGGGTCCGCTCCGTAACCGAGACCAGCATAATGTTCATAATCCCGATCCCGCCTACAATGAGGGAGATCACGGCGACGCAACTCAGCAGGGTGGTCATGGTGCCGGTCACGCTCTGCTGGGCCTGCATCAGATCGCTCTGATTTCGAATAACTCGATCAAGGTAAAAGCTCGGCTGCCTCTAGGTTGCCTGCAATGCGTTTGGCTGAGCACGGTATTCTCCTGGCTTCGCATCGGCGATCCCTCCTGAGGCGATCTCTGTGGTCTCTCGTAGGCCCTATGAGATTCAGTATACAGGCCGCACCTTAAACCGTCTTGTGAAGCGTCTGAGAGTTTTCTAA
>JAYUMV010000152.1:0-2887 GCA_043762265.1 Chthonomonadaceae bacterium
TCGATGCCCAGCGCGATCAGCACGATGGAAGCGATAATGAGCGGGTACATCATGACGCCGCCATTCTTGATAAAATCAACCACGTTCATAGTTATTGACACTCCCTGAGTAAAATTCGAATAGTAGGGGATGCTCTGTCGCTTCGTTGCAGACCATGCAAGCCACGGCGCATGCTTGCCGACGGCAAGGCCGAAGCGAACTGGTGGCGAGGCCAGCCGCGCACTGGTCTCAATCCAGGTACGAAATAGGCGAAAGGCAAACGCAGAAAGAGAGGGATCAGGTGAGCGGCGGGCCGCGTGTGGAGGAGCGGAAAGCAGGCAGAGCGGGCAGCCGGAAGAAGAACGCTTTTAGGGCAATGCCACGCAGAGTGGGTTGGACGAGCTGGACCGATGTGGGCGGCGGAGTGACTTGCACGGACTGCCATTCGCAGAGAGGACAATGTGCAGGAGCCGGTTCGGTCAGGGCAACCGTAAAAGAGGTATGGCGAGAATGGGAAGCAGAATGCGAAGCGCCTGCCGATTCAGACGGGGCATGCGAATGTGTCAGCGTACCGAACGTGCTGAAAAACACGTACAGCAGCGACACCAAGGCGGCCAGTCTTCGATTTGCAGGCGAATTCAACGACAAGAAGAGGCTCCCAGTAGTTTCTACACTACCATACGTCAGATTCGATAGATTATAGCACAAGGGAGCGGATGGATCGAAATAATTCCGTTAGTTCGGCTCCGGAGGCAGGAACCGAACGAAAGCCTGTCGAAGTGTTCAGACAGATTCGGCACCCAACTGTTTCACACGCGTTTTAGTGCCGACCTGCTTTCCCTATTCCAAACTTCAGTTAGAAGGATGCAAAACTCAATGGCTAAAAAGAAAATCGGCGTTGCTCTCATTGGCAGCGGCAGCATTGCCACCTTCCGACACGCGCCCGAATATGCCGCGCACCCGGATGTCGAGATCGTAGCTTTTGTAGATCGTGTGCCTGAACGAGCAGAGAAACTGGCCAAGAAGTACGGAGCAAAAGCCTACACCAAGGTGGAGGACGTGTTGGCGCTCAAGAGTGTCGATGCTGTTAGTGTCTGCACTCCCAACGCCTTTCATGCTCCCCTGACGATCGCCTCCCTGAAAGCTGGTAAACATACGCTCTGTGAAAAGCCGATCGCCACCTCCTCACAAGAAGCGCTGGACATGATTGCCGCTTCCGAAAAGGCGGGCAAGTTTTTGATGATCGGGCACAATCAACGTCTGATGCCACTGCATGTGAAAGCAAAGCAGTTGTTGGAAGCAGGCGTCATCGGCAAGGTCATCACCTTCCGTACGTCGTTTGCGCATCCTGGCCCTGAAACCTGGAGCATCGAAGGTCCGACCGGCTGGTTCTTCGACAAGAAACAGGCGTTTGTCGGTTCGATGGGCGATCTGGGCGTCCACAAAGCGGACCTGCTGCGATTTCTACTAGGTGAGGAGATCGTCGAAGCGGCAGCGATGGTGGGGCATCTTCATAAACCGATGGGCGATGTCGATGACAATGCGGTCTGCGTGCTGCGTACCGCCAGCGGCGCCATCGGCAGCCTCACGGCCTCCTGGACGCACAATCCTGGGGAAGACAACACGACGACTCTCTACGGCAGCAAAGGCATTCTGCGCCTTGGCTCCAACCCCCAGTACAGCGTGGTCGTAGAACTGGCAGGTGGCGAGAAGCAGTTCTATCAGGTCGGCAAAATCCAGACCAATGAAGAGGGCGGACAGAGCAGTTCCGGGGTGATCGACGCCTTTATCCACTCGATCCAGACCAACACCCCTCCGACCATCAGCGGCGACGAAGGTCGCAAAGCCCTCGCCGTCATTCTCGCCTGTCTCAAATCCTCCGAGACCAAACAGTTTGTTTCCGTAGAACTCTAGGAGAAGAGATTTGCACCACCCGCCGAAGCGGGTGGTGCAAAAGCATTGGAAGCCCTGGTTTGGGATTTTAGGAGTAAGATATGGAACCCAACAATTTGGAGGCGGCCCGGGGGGTCGCTTTGCGTTTTCTGGGGTATTCGGCGCGGAGTCGGAGTGAGATGCAGAAACGGCTGGAGCGTGATGCGTTCACGCCGGAAGTCATCGCAGCGGTGCTGGCAGAACTGGAAGCGCGGAACTGGGTCAACGATGCGCAGTTCGCTCAGGATTGGGTCGCAGATCGGGCAGATCGCAAGAAATATGGAAAGACGCGATTGGCAGCGGAACTGCGGCGCAAAGGCATCGACAAAGACGAGGTTACCGCGGTGATTGGGACCGTGCAGGAGACCGATGAGTTGGCACGGGCGCGTTCAGCGGCGGCTTCGCGCTGGAAGTTGAGTGAGGAAGAGACGGATCGGGAGGCCATCCAGGCGGAAAAACGGCGCATCGCCGGATTTTTACAACGTCGAGGGTTCGGGTGGGGCATAATCACGCAGGTATTGGCGGAACGGGCGGCGAATCAACAGGAACTCTAGCGGTTCACACGGCCAAAACCGTGCTTTCAGCGGTTTAACGTGCAAATCTATCTGTCAGTCAATGGCAGGCGACTCCCCTTGATCGGCAGTTTTCGGCCCGAGCCAGCCCTTTCTCCGTAGAACGTGTACGGAAGCGGGCGTGGCCGGCATCGTCGGATCGGTCGCCTTGCCTTCGCTCTTCCTCGGACAGAGGCGCGATTTTCGCCCATACCCGCTGTCTGGAGGTGAGTATTGCCCTATAATGTCGTCATCGCTTATCTTGTTCTGGCCCTCTTGCTCTCTGCATTGGTAGGATGGGCCTTCGAACACTTCGTCTTGATTCGCCCGTGGGAATCGCGCCTTAAGTTGCGTGAACAGGATTTGGAGAAGGCACAAATCGTGGAAGCCAGTCGCCTTAAGGAGGACGCTCAGAAAGAACTCGA
>JAYUMV010000153.1:0-2143 GCA_043762265.1 Chthonomonadaceae bacterium
CCGTCTGCTTTCAGGGGGTTATTCCCCGGTAATTTTTGGCGTCGGCGACCGTCAGCGCAGGCTGCCGATCACAGCCGCGGAGCGGAGACTTGTCGTCGGACGGGAGACTTGCTTCTGAACGCCTTTCCCGGCGCTATAGAAGCAGGGCAGACTGATTGCCAGAATAATCAACAGCATCAGGCCAACCGTGAGTAAGTCGATGCGCGAAAAGCCGGCGCGGGATTGGGATGCAGAGAGCGATCGAATCGGGGACATGAGTGCCTCCTTCTTGAGACGCAACGCGGAGGCCGTGTTCTCAGGAGAACCGGAATGACCTCTCGTCTATTCTATCCCGACCGAGCACAGAAAAGCCTCTGCTAAACGGCATATTTTGGTCCAACAAACCCTTAAAACACTGCCGTCCGAACTTGCAACGACGCTTCGAGCCTCGCAAGGCAGTGCATCGGCACCGGTTCGCCTGTATCCGCGCTCGGGACGCGCGATTGTCGGACGGCTATATGCTAAAATGTGTGAACGGCAGAAAGAATGTTTGCACCTGCCGGTGACAAGGCTGAACGATGCGACTGTTACGAGAAACATGGATCGTGGGGATTCTGGCCACTCTGGACTGCCTCTCGACCATCTATCTTCTGCACACCGGAAAGGCCGTGGAAGCCAATCCGTTTCTGGCATCCGTAATCTCCTGGAGCCTGACAGCGTTTTTCTTCGTGAAAATGAGTTTCGTGATCGCACCGCTTGCCGGCCTGGAGCGCATACGGCGTATCCCCGGTAAAGAGCCTTTTGTGAAACGAATAATGCGGTTGGGGTTGGCGGCTTATCTTGTCATCTACTTTGGGGGCATGCTGCTTCAGTTCCAATTTCCGGATCTGGCGCGCACGCTCCATCTGCTCCCTCCTCGATAAGCAGAGGCTTTACGACGGGGGGCTTTCGCCTCTGCTTCCGAAAGGTAAAGAAAGGACTGAGATGCTCAAAGAGTTTAGAGAATTTGCCGTCAAAGGCAACGTGATCGATCTGGCCGTTGCTGTCATCATCGGAGCGGCGTTCGGCAAAATCATCACATCGTTCGTGGAAGACATTATCATGCCGATTATTGGCATGCTGACTGGCAGAGTCAACTTTATCGACAAGTTTATCGTCCTGTCGAATCCGCGTGGGGCGATCCTCGACTCCCTGGTGGACGCAAAGAAAGCCGGAGCGGCGGTCATCGCCTACGGTAACTTCTTCAATGTGATGATCAACTTCCTCATTATCGCCTTCGTAGTGTTTCTGATGGTGAGACAGATCAACCGACTCAAGCGAGAACCCACCCCTGCCACTCCCAATACCAAAGAGTGCCCGTTCTGCATCTCGCCTATCGCCCTCACGGCGACCCGCTGCCCGCACTGCACGTCGGAACAGCCTGCGTAACAGGAAAGGAATGCGGCGCGGCGTCTCTGTATCCGCCCGGAGGTTCAGTGATGTTTCTGGAATCGCGACATAGACGTCTGACGGCTCACGAACCCTGCCTGCACGGCAAGACGTTTGCAAGGCGGCATGGGCGTATCCGCCCCGGAGTTCTGGCAGCGCTGCTCGGAGCGGTCCTGGCGTTTGGCGGATGGCAGTGGCTGCATCGCAACGCGGGCGCATCGGGGGCGCGCACGGTGACGGTCGCGCCGGGCGTGGTCTACCACTATCTGCCGGAGGGGGGGATCCTCCTCGGCAGTGCGCGGTCGAACGCTCTCCTGCTCGACGTAGATCTCCGCACCCCCGGCGTCCATATCGATGTGACGGCGGAGAGTGTGGCGAAGCAGCCAGGCGGTGCGGTTTCCGGCGTCGCGCATACGGTTCGGGAGTGGTGCGTTCAGCGGCACGCGCTCGGCGGTATCAACGGCGGCTTCTTCGGCAAAACGCAGGGCGAGAGCAAAGAGGTCATGGGACTGCTGATGAGCGAAGGGCGCATCCTCAACCCCGGGCGCAAAGTACGTTCGCCTTCCAACCCTGCCAACCAGTTCGTGCGGGCGGCGCTGGGCTTCACCTCCGCCGGGATGCCGCGTATCGGCTGGCTCACTTCCGACCGCGACAACGGCATACATGCTGTGGATCGGCCCCTCAATCCGAGATCGAATCAGGTCTGGAACCTGCGTTCCGCGCTCGCCTGCGGGCC
>JAYUMV010000154.1:0-4657 GCA_043762265.1 Chthonomonadaceae bacterium
ATCGAGAAAAACGCGGTCCATGCCGGTGTCGGGACGATGCTGAACCCCTGGCTGGATTCGCATCCGGAGATCACCCATTTCATCGTGGTCGGGGACTGCACGGACATCTGCACCTATCATCTGGCGCTGCATCTCAAGTTCCGTGCTAACGCTGCCGACCGCACCGATACGATCCTCATTCCCGCCGACTGCGTCGAAACCTACGACACCCCGCTCGCCTTCGCGCAGCAACTTGGCATTCCAGCCCACCCCGCCGACCTCTTCCACATCCTCTTTCTCTACAGCATGGCCCAAAACGGCATCCGCATCGTCCGTCAACTCACCTGACGTCGGGACGCGCTCAGCCGTTTTCAGCTTCCTCCACCACCTCAAACTGCACTCGCGCATAGACTTCTGCGAGAGGAAGAATACAACCGATGGATTCCAACGGCATCACGTCTTCTAAGGTCTCCGCTTTGGACAGCACCCAGCGGTCGTCTGGTTGTCTGGTATAGCATTCGACCCGCAGTTCGTCCTGGGCAATCAGGATATACTCCTGCAACGTTTCAATCCGCTGGTAGTGCGCGAATTTTTTTTCCCGATCATATCTCTCGGTCGAGTCCGAAAGCACTTCAATAACGAGAGTGGGATTCAAAAGCGTGTCTAGCGTGGTATCCTCGAACTTGGCTTCTCCACAAGCCACCACGACATCTGGATAAGTGTACATGCTATTGTCGTTCGCCTTAACACGCATATCGTTGACAAATCCTTCGCAGGGCCGATGCTGCAACTGCGCATAAATCAGCCCAGCAACATTGAAGGTAATTCGGTTATGTTGACGTGAGGCACCCGACATTGCATAGATTTGCCCCTCAAGGTATTCGTTTTTCGACGCAGCCAGACGCTCGTGCTTTAGGTAGTCTTCAGGGGTAACATAGTGATGTTTGTGTACGGCAACCATAGGTTCCTCCTTACCACACAATAGTAAAAAATGAGTTTCGACGCGTTTCTACGCCTCATCGCATCTTGTACGCCAGTGATGCGACAGCCACGTACAGACACTGTATTGAGGGTTGTATTCCTCACTACACAATCGCCTATGTAATTCGGAAACCAGAATTCAAAATGTTTTTCGGAAAGCAAAAGTCATCCCGAACTTCGGGATGACGGATGCGAATGGAAACCGGTCTGGGAGGTGGTTACGCGCTGACGCTCTGGAGACGTTCGCCAGCGTGGACTTCGCCAAGCAGGACATTGGCGAGGCGCGGTAGGCGGTGCATATCGGTCCGACGCAGGAAATAACCCAGGGGAGTCTCTCGCCAGGTGCGCCAGCACTCCGTGCGAAACTCGTACAGATAGACCACTTCGCCCTCGCCCCGACTGCGGCGATAGGCACGCTTTATGAAGGCGGGGCCAGGAGAGGACAGCAGCACCAGCAGACCACACAACACCAGAGAAGGCAAATAGATCGCCAGCACGATCAGCGCCAGGAGTTGGGAGAGAATCTTTGCACCGGCGGCCAGGGGAGAAACCGCGGCGCTCGGCTTGTCTTCGCAGGGACTCATGAAAAACCTCCAGAACAGATCTAACGTTTCGGGTTGAGACGAAATGGAGGGGCAGAGGCACGGCGTCGAGGCGCGCACGACAAACCCTATACTACTATTATAGCGCACGAATCGTGGCGATGCACCAACAGGCCATGCCTTCTTTGCGCCCAACGAATCCCATTTTTTCCGAAGTCGTCGCTTTGACGCTGAGCCGGGTCGCTTCCAGGCCAAGGCATGCCGCCATCGCCTGCTGCATTTTGGCCCGATGCGGCATTAGTTTTGGGGCTTCAGCCACGATGGTTGCGTCGATATTGACGATCTGCCAACCGGACTGCATCAGACGTTCGCCGACGATGGCGAGCAGACGCAGGCTGGAGATTCCCCGATAGGTTTCATCGGTATTCGGGAAGAGAATGCCGATGTCGCCGAGCGAAGCAGCGCCAAGCAGCGCGTCGCAAACGGCATGCAGCAACACATCGGCGTCCGAGTGACCCTCCAGGCCACGGTCGTGTTCGATCTCGATACCGCCGATCATCAGGGTGCGCCCCGCCTCCGGCTCCGCAAACTGATGCACATCGTAGCCCAGCCCGGTACGGATCTCCCCCGTTCCGGAGGAAGGACTCGGTTGGAAAGGAGTTGCAGGCGCAGTGAGAAGGCGTTCCGCCAGGGCGATGTCCTCCGGACGTGTGATTTTCATATTGGTCTGGTCGCCTGCCACGACGGCGACCGCCCCGCCTGCCGACTCGATGAGAGAGGCTTCATCGGTAGGTTCCCCCATTGGGGAGGCATCGTAGTGTGCGTACGCGTCCCGCAGTACGGAAACACGAGCGCCTTGAGGGGTTTGAACAGCGGTCAAGCCACTCATCGTGATTCCTTCGATCTCGGCGGTGCGTGGAATGGTGGCCTGCACCCTGCCGTCTGCATCAACGCGCTTTACCGTATCCGAAAGAGGCAGGCCGGGAACAGCCGCCCCGACCCGCGCCGAAGCCTCCAAGACCCGATCGATAATATCAGACGAGACGAGCGGTCGGGCGGCATCGTGTACCAGAACGATCTCGATCTCGGGGGGCAGGGCGTCTATGCCGTTCCGCACCGATTGGGACCTCGTTTCGCCTCCGGCGACGACGGCGATGACTTTCGGAAACGCCGCAGCGACCTGTCTGACCCGTTCCAGCTCTTCCGGCCCCGCTACCAGCACGATCGCCTGCAGCGCCGGGTGCGTCTCGAAGGCAGTCAGGGTGCGTTCCAGCACCGACCGACCGCCCAGCATCGCCCAGATCTTATTCTCGCCCTTACCGAATCTTCTTGCTTGTCCCGCGGCGGGTAAAACCGCTGCTGCCGCCGGAACCGTTCCCGTTGGAGTCCATGCGGCTACTGTTGTGTTCAAACGCATCTCCCTCGTCTTCGCGCACCCGCGCAAAGATCATCTTTCCCGCTACAGTCTGCAGGACGCTGGTCACAATGACGCTCAGTGTCGAGTTCAGATACCGGCGGCCATCCTCGACGACGATCATGGTGCCGTCATCCAGATAGGCAACGCCCTGATTGGCCTCTTTGCCCTCTTTCACAATACCGACGGTCATCGCCTCACCCGGCAATACGACCGGCTTGAGAGCATTGGCCAGTTCATTCACGTTCAGCACCTGCACGCCCTGCAACGCTGCGACCTTATTCAGGTTGAAGTCGTTGGTGACGATCATACCTTCCAGCGCCTTCGCGAGCTTCACCAACCGCGTATCGACCTCGTCGTCGTTCGCCGACTTGTCCAGAGCCTTGTCCCAGATGCGCACGATGAGCGGCAGTTCCTGCTTCATGCTGTTCAGGATGTCGAGGCCGCGCCGCCCACGGGCGCGTTTGAGACTGTCACCGCTATCGGCGATGTGCTGAAGCTCCTCCAAGACAAAGCCCGGAACGTAGAGCGGTCCTTCAAGGAACCCGGCCCGACAGACATCGGCGATGCGCCCATCAATGATAACATTGGTGTCCAAAATCTTGCAGTTGAGCGTCGGACTGGCCTCTACTGGCTCCGTTGGAGGAGGCGCAGATCCTCCGCGAGACATGATCGTGAGCAGTTCCGTCTTCATACTCATCATCGCGACGATTCCCAGGTAGATCAAGACCACGCTGATAAATACCATTAGGAAAACGCGCACAAAGATGGGAATGCTCGAAGACAGCAAATTGTAAAACGGCAGAGTAACCAGCACACCCAGCGCGGTGCCAAAGCCGACTGCGATCTTGTCGGCGGCAGACGCCATTTCCAGCGAACGACCTGCCCGCACCGTGATCTCACCGATACGAGGACCAAAATAGAAGCCGAGTAGCAGGCCAACCAGAGCCAGAGCCACCGTCGTCGTGGCTTGATAAGCCGGAGAGGCCTTGATAAGATCCTCCCCGCTCGGAATGTAGAGCGCTCTAAGTTCGGGCATATGGGGCAGTTGGAGCCCAAGATAGACACCGAAACTCGCGAGAAGCAGGCTTAGCGCAATCGTAAGCAACGTTCGTATATTCAACCAACTCATCTCTGTCTCACCTCCTTTCACCTTCGAATTAAAATAGGATGTAGGCTCTTGTACGTATTACAGCAGGGTTACAGCGCCCGAGAACCGCTCCCAACCCTTCTGAATTTACGGGAGGAGCCCACCGCTGTTTCCTTATTCTACCGTGATTTTCAAACGACCCACGATAGAGACCATCTGGAACATCTGCGTCACATCGCCCTGCGCGAACTTGATATGGGTCGCATCTACATAGTTGACGGGATGAGAGGGGTCAAACAGCGTGGGATCGACTGCAACCCATTTCCCGACCCAACTCTCCGCCCAGGCGTGGTAGAAGAACCCGGATTTGCCCTGAAAATCTCCATACACGATTCCGCTGCACAGCCGCGTCGGCACCCCTGCGGCGCGGGCCAACGCGGTATAGAGAGTGGCGTAGTCCCGGCAGACGCCCCGTCGTCGCTGGAAAATATCGGTCGCGGAGCGAGGCACGCCTATCGACGCATCCGGCGTCATCGCGTTGCTGACCCAGTCCCGCAGGCTCAGCGCGATATGGTACGGGTTTGTTTCTGTGCCGCGCACTTGCAGAGCCGTTTTGCGGAGGTTCGCATCGTCTACCGGCAGATAGGGAGC
>JAYUMV010000155.1:0-20378 GCA_043762265.1 Chthonomonadaceae bacterium
CGCTGGGCTACCTCAGCCCCGAAGCGTTCGAGCGCAAACATCAACAAGAGCAGGCGACCGCGATTGCCGCGTCCTCCTCTCCCTTACCGGAACCGTCACGTGACGCTTCAGGAGCCTCCTATGCCGCAGCCTCGTAAATACGAAACCCGCGCCCAGCAACAGTCGGCCTATCGTCAGCGGCGGATCGCCTCGGATCGGGAACTGCTGGCTCAGAAGGGCTTGCCTGCCTTACCGGCCATTCCGACGATGCCGGGGAATGCTCGCTGGAGCGCGATGATCGCCCAGGCGCATCTGCTTCTTTCGGCGGCGACTGTGGAGATGCAAAGCTACCACGATGAGCGCTCTCAAGAGTGGCAGGAGAGCGCTAGGGCGGAAGCTCTGCTGGCAAAGCTTGAGCATCTTCAGGAAACGATGGATCAACTTCAGGGTATCGAGTGATCTCCCTCCCCTTTGACATAACGGCAAAGTGACCTTTCAAAACAGCATCCAGCGAACGCGATAACCACTTAACTTACCGTCTGTGAAATCGGGGGAGGACTAGGTACGTCTTGTCCCGATTAGAAAGCCATTGAAATAACCGGCGGATTGGCATGCTAGCCCCGTCAGTTTCATTCGGTTGGCTTTTTACATACTCGACATAACCTT
Source organism: Chthonomonadaceae bacterium (assembly GCA_043762265.1). GTDB lineage: Bacteria > Armatimonadota > Chthonomonadetes > Chthonomonadales > Chthonomonadaceae > JANXLO01. The sequence goes on from JAYUMV010000155.1 coordinate 646, forward strand.
TACGGAGAAGCGTAAGATATTTCCGCCCATCGAAAGGCCGGTTAAACAAACGGGTGCGCTCGTGCTTAACGTGCTCAATCACGGCTCCTACGTCCGCTGGAAATTCAAACAGTTTTCCGCCTACATCCGAAAGGCAAGCACGACGACGCACCTCATCTATTTCCAGTGTAAAAAAGCTGTTTTCGAAAGTATAGCGTGGATGGCGCCCTTCAGGATCGAGCAGGAGAACCTTGTCGCAAGCCGTTTCGAGGAGGTTGGGGAAACGACGCATCATCGTTGTAACACCTTTGTCGGCGTACTCTACAATTTGTTGGACGGTAGAACTGGCTTGAGGATCCTCTTCCGCGATGCGAGCAATGGTATTCTTCTCTTGCTCTAATAAATCTTGTGTATGGCATGGCCAATCGTTCCGCACATACCGCGTTAGGTTTTCCCAGATTGCTGGAAGGCAGGCGGCGCGTTCTGCTTCTACGCGTAGGCGGTTAGCTTTCTCAACTGCATCGTCGTGCAAGCGTTCCAGAGCCAGTATTGTACGTGCATCAGATTTCTCAAGAGACGACATAATCCATTCCTAAACAGTGTATTGGCGTATGAAAGCAACCGAACATCCGACAAAACGAAAGACACGGCTTCTTTCTCCACTCACCCTCGGAACTCCTTGTCTTTCCTCGGTTCATACCCAAAGAGTACAATGCTCATTCCTCGGGGTTGAACGCCGCACTCGCCTTCGCCGCCCCCACCGCTAATAGAGGCAACAGATAAAACTCGTATCGTCCACGTTTTTTCGTCGCAGCGAGTGTGCAAGCCGGACAGTTGTCCGCGAAGGCGGACAATCAGCGCGAAGCGCTCTAGCGAAGGAGTTCACTCCATCGCTTCTGGTGACCACGGTCGCTGTAGGCTCCGATTTCGCTCTGTTCGACATGGCGTTCCATCGCTTGCTTGCTTTTCCTACCTCATTTCATTGCCTATGAGGTTCCGGCGGCGCGGACGTAGAGTTGGTGCATTTCGGCGTAGCGGCCTTCGTCCTCGATCAGTTCGCGATGGGTGCCACGCTCTACGATCTGTCCATTTTGGAGATAGAGAATCTGCGTGGCGCGGCGGATGGTCGAGAGGCGGTGCGCGATGACGAAGGTCGTGCGGCCTGCGGTCAGGCGTTCCAGGCTTTCGAGAATTAAGGATTCGGTCGCGGCGTCGAGGGACGAGGTCGGCTCGTCCAGGATCAGGATCGGCGCATCTTTCAGGAAGGCGCGGGCCAGGGCGATGCGCTGCCGTTCGCCTCCGGAGAGCGAGGTGCCGCCCTCTCCCAACAGCGTCTCATAACCTTCCGAAAGCCCGGCGATGAAGTCGGCCGCATGCGCGGCGACGGCGGCAGCCTGCACCTCTTCGTCCGTTGCTTCCGGTCGGCCATAGCGGATATTGTCCGCGACCGAGGCGGGAAAGAGCGTCGAGTCCTGGGGCACAATGCTGATCTGACGCCGCAGAGTCGTGACCGAGACCGTGCGCGTGTCGATGCCGTCGATGAGGATACGCCCTTCCTGCACCGCAAAGAAGCGCAGGATCAGCCCGGCGAGGGTCGTTTTGCCTGCTCCGGTCGGCCCGACGACCGCGACCAGAGAGCCCGGTGGGGCGTCCAACGAGATATGTTTCAGCACTGGCTGGGCGGGATCGTAGCCGAACCCCACGTTTTCAAAGCGCACGTGGCCCTGAATAGGTGGCATGAAAGGCAGATCCGACTGCTCGCCCTCCTCCGCCTCCATCGCGAAGACGGAGAGCACACGCCGTGCGCCCGCCAGCGAAGACTGCATCGCGCCCACCGTATAACTAATGGTGTGCAGCGGGTCGTAGACAGCGCCGAGATAGGCCATCGTCACCAACAGATGGCCAATCGTGATATGTCCTTGCAAAACCCGCAGTGCGCCGACCGTCAGCGTCAGGGCCGTGCCGCCTGCGGTGACGGTGCCGACGATCAGCCCGAACAGCGTCTCTTTGTTGGTCAATCGGAGGCGCGCTTTGAGGGCGTTCTGACCCTGCTCTTCGTAGCGTCGCGACTCGTCCGCCTCCCGCACAAAGGCCTTGATCAGCGGCAGCGCATGGAACACCTGCTCGGCGCGCACCATGATGTCCGACTCACGCTCTAAAACCTTCTGCGACTCGGCTTCCAGAGGACCGAGGTAGTAGCGGACGCAGGTCGCCAGCGCGGGCACCACCGCCAACGCGAGCAGCGCCAGCACATAGTCCAGCCGCCACAGGATGAAAAACATCAGGCAGAGATTGAGCATCGACCCGAGGAGAGGCAGGCCGCCGCTCACGATCAAAGCGTCCACGCTGTAGGTATCGTGATTCAGACGGAACAGTTGGTCGCCGGTCGGCTGCGCTTGATGCGTCTGCAAGGAGAGCCGCTGATAGTGGTCGAACAGCTTCTCGCGCAGGCGATAGACACTGCCCTGCCCGGCAGCAACCTCGATACGTGCGCGGATCAGATCCACGATACCCCCAAAAAGATGCAGTCCCAGACTGGCGATGCCGAAGACGACGACCAGCGTGACCGGGCGCGTAAGGCCGATGCTCTGCAGTAGATGCGCGACGAAGGGAGAGGGGGGCTTGTGGCTCAGCACATGGTCCACCAGGTACTGGAGGGGCCAGGGCATGGCGACAGCGATCACGGTGCCGAAGAGAGTCAGCAGGAAGATCGTCACCAGAGCGCGTACGGAGGGCTGCGCGATCTGGAACAGCCGCCGAAACACCGTTCTGAGGGGCAGAGGAGGTTCGGGATCAGGAGACATAGTCGTCCCCGTCGCGCCGATCCCGTGTGTGAGGCGGAGCGGCCTCCGGCGTAAAGGGCGACAGACCGAGCGCGGCGGCGGAGTTCTCGACCGCCTCCTGCACGCACCCTGCCAGATAGGTGCCCTGCCACCAGACGAGACTTCCGCCCAGCAGCAGCAGCACGCCGCCGATGGCAGGCAGCCAGACGTGAATGGTGAAAGCAAGCAGGAGGCCGACTGTTCCCAGGATCAGCGTTGCCTGCGAAAACTCACTCAGGCGCAGGCGGTAGAGGATGCGGAAGAGCCCTCCCGCTTCGCGCGCCGTCGTGATCTCCACCTTCGTCCAGGAATGGCAGCGTACCGTGAAGTCCCAGCCTGACCAGCCGGTGTCCGTCTGCACGCCCCAGATCGGCATTTCGAGCGCATGGAACAGGCTGTCGAGGACCGCGATCCGGTCCCGCTCATGCCAGTGCGAATCGTAAAAGACGGTGGTCGCGCTGCGCAGCACGCGTCCTCGGCCACAGCGCCGCATCATCATGCCGGAGTCCGGACGGGGCAGATGCGGTGGAAAGATCCGCCAGCGGTAACGACGCCAACTGCGCACGAGCGGCTGCGCCAGACACATCACGGCAATCAGTAAACGCGCCCTGGGACCATTGTACTTGCGCGGCACTGTCGCCTGAGCAGCGCGCAGCAGGGAGATGCCGACCGAAGCGGCCAGCATGACTGCGGTGACCGCGAAAAGATGATGGTAGCTCAGCCCGACGAGCAGTGACAGCCCCATGATCAGCCACCATTCCAATGTGTTGGGCAGCAGAGGCCAGTAGGAGGTCGCAGACTGATAGAGCGTTTGAAACAGGCCCGCGCCGAACACACCGGCGTAGATGATCGGTTGCCCCAGGCGCAGGCCGGGCAGCGAGCCGCCGTACATGTTGCCTTCCCACTTGCTCTCCCCGCGCATGTTGAACCGTTCGGGATGGTCGTAAGAGAGGATCGCTTCGGCTTCGCCATAGCCCATCTGCTGTTTGAAGTAGGCTTTGACTGTCTGACGCCGATGATGCCAGACGAACGCGCCCGGCGCAAAACTGACCCACATTCCGGCCTGCTGCAAACGCCAGCAGATATCGACATCGTCGCCTGCTTTGCGGTAGATGGGATTGAAACCCTGCAGCGCTTCCAGCGCCGACTTGCGGAACGCCATGTTGCAGCCGGGGATATGCTCCGCCATCTGATCGCTGGCAAGCACATGGGTGGGTTGACCCGGTGAGGCGGCGATACAGGCCGCCAGCCAGCCATCGTCGGGCGTCAGATTGGGTCCGCCCACTCCCGCAGCGCCGGTGCGCTGAAACTGATCCACCAGGTGCGTCAGCCAGTTCGAGTCCGCGAAACAGTCCGAATCGGTGTAGGCGACGATCTCTCCGACCGCTGCCTGCAGGCCGACGTTCCGGGCCACGCTCAGGCCGCAGTTCGGCTGTCGGATGGTCTGCACCTCGGGAAACCGCGCGGCAATCGCCGGAGTATCGTCCGTGGAGCCGTCGTCCACCAGGATGATCTCGTAGTCCGGATAGTCCAGGGCGAGCAGCGAGCGGAGGCACTGATCGAGCGTACCGCCCCCATTGTACGAGCAGACGACGACAGAGACTTTCGTCGTCTCTTCCAGCATCTGCGCGGGGGATTTGTGGAACACATCGCCGACGGCATAATATCCGGATTTCGGTGTGCGCTCCCGATCCGTGATACCGAACGCCCAGTCCTCGATTTGAAAACCGTGGGTGTGCCAGTCGTCGGTCCAGGAGAAGACGAAGGCGCCAGCCACGCCGAGCCGTGCAGCCGTAGTGAGGTGGCTCTGCAGGAATGCCGCCTGTTCGCTTGCGTCGTGGCGCAGGGTGTCCATGCCGAGTTCGCCCAGGAGGAGTGGACGATCTCCGATCCGGTTCATCAAGCGCACCAGATAGCGGCGAAAAACTTCCGGATCGTGCAGGTAGACATTGAAGGTCGCAAAATCCAGAAACGAGAGGTCGAGATACTCGGTGGAAGGGAAGTTCGCATAGGTGGCGAGCGCCTGGGGATCGCTCTGTTTGCTGATGTCGTAGAGTTCCGCGAGAAACTTCTCGACTCGCTTCGCCCCCTGCCAGCGCACGATGTCCGGCGCGATCTCGTTGCCGATGCTGTAGGCGAAGATACTGGAAGAGCCTCGCCCGCGCTCCACGGCCTTGCGTACCGCCTCGCGGGCCTGTCTCTGGTAGGTTTCAGACTCCAGAAAACACATATCTTTGGGCCAGGAGATGTCGATCAAGAGGGCAATGCCCTGCTCTTCCGCCGATTCCAGAAACCACGTAGGGGGCGCATGATAGATTCGGATGGCATTGACGCCCGCAGCACGCATCAGGGTAAAGTCCCGCCGGACGCAGGGGGGAGAGGGAAATGGGTCCCCGACAGCATCAGGCGCAAACGGGCCATAGGTGACCCCCTGAACGCGCAGGCCTCGACTGCCTCGAGCAAAAGCACGGCCATCGGTTCGTATGCGGGAGCAGGTTCGTGACCCGCTTTTATCCTGAGGAATTACAAGCGATGCGGATGTCAGAAAGCCGTTTATCACCGTGTCCGGCGTACTCATTAAATCTCCATTCTGCGGAGGGAAATCGCTGCTGGAACGCAGCGGACCAAAGCCGCTCCAGGATCCTGGCGGCAGGCCTCACGATCCCCCGGATCAGCGCTTGCGCCGACCGACGGAACATATCCCACACAGAATAGCACATTTGCCTGCGAATTGTGCCCAACGACCCATTTACGGCCCTATCCGTTTGCGTAAGCCTCACTTTGGCTTTTTGATGAGGACTAGATCGTTGGCAACGGGGTAAGAGAGGTGAAGACGCTTCACAGTGTCGGCGGCGGCCTCGCCCGCAAGCTTTTTTGCAGCGGGGGAGGTCGCGTTTCCGGTAAGATGCACGCTATCACCCGTGAGACTGGCTTCCGCATGACTCCAGCTATCTGTAGCGTAGGCGACAAACTGGTCATCTGAGGGCAGATCGGCGTTTTGCAGCAGTATCGCGTCTGCTATCAAATCCCTTACCGCTTTCGATGTGTCTGCGACATTCACCCCATCATCACGCTGAGAGAAGCTTGATCCGTCAATTTACCATCCGGCAAATACCGGACTGTCTCCTGGCGTTCCAGGCGATAGGCGGGCACCTGCACCGGGACCAGCGTGTTGGCGGGCAGCCATCCTGGTCGGGCGGAGAAGAGTCCCCCCGTCGCGGTGTTGCTGATATTGAGCGCGAACTCCACGGTCGCCCAGCCTTTTACCAGCAGTTCCCCCTTCGATTTGACAATGCTCCACTCGTTGTTAAACATCGTGGTGGACTGCGCGTCTTCTCCAGTCGCCACGCGAGTATCGACCGAAACATTCTCCGGGATAACGTCTCCTTTGGCGAGCTTCAGCAGCGTATCGACATCGATATGAACCAGCACATTGTCGGGAACGGAGGACAGTTTTTGAATCGGCAGCGTCGTCAGTGCAGAAGAGACGGTGGGGCGAGTATGCCGAGATCGTTCATAGTACGGCCAGAATCCGACTGCTATTCCGATAAGAATGACAAGAACCAGCCTGATGCTCAGTCGGTTGCCTACCTGACGGCTGAACAGTTCCTGTCGTTCTCGGGCCGCAAAAGTTGCCTGCTTTGCTCGCTTCGCCCGCAGCGCGACCACTTCCGGAGCCAGTTCCTGCGAAGTCGCGTTCAAACCAAGATGCCGAATGGCCTCTTCAATCGGTAAAGTGGTTTCGTGCCACGAATGCTCCGCATTGCGTTTCGCTTCCAGCGCCGCCGCAGCAAGCGCAATCTCTTCCGGCGTCACGCGCAATGTGTCTATCTGCTCCCGCGTCTCTAATTCTGCGTCTCTAATTCTGCGTCCTTGCCTGCCTTATTCGAAAGCGAATAAAGGCCCTGCCCCCTCTCTTCGCTCTCGTGATGATCTGTCTGCATACGCGTTGTCTGCCTTTCGAAAGACGTGAGGCAGAGGATGCGTCCGAACAAGAGTGCAACCACTTCCCTCACCGCTTTGCAGATTATACAGGCTTCGGGTCAGGAATGTTCCCTGCAAACTTTTCCTAAACAAGCGCTTTTTCAAAGATTATCGACAACAAACAAATAATATCATCTGTTTTTAACAATTAACAGGAACTTATTTTTTTTATCTACGTATATCAATTACGCCCTCTAGGGATGATTGCGCCTTGTTTCCGCAGCGGACTACGAAGGTCTGCCGCAACGAAAGAGAACTCAAGATATGGTAGATACCACTCCTCCGCAACCCGCGTCTAAGACCACCAAAGGTCAAAAATATGTTTCCCCGCTCGGACGGCATAGCCAGCAAACACACCGCCGCGCCGAAGAGCGTGCCACAGCAGACGGGCATACCTCCGAGAAAGAACAGCATGCGCATGATCGCGCTGCGGTTGAAACGGAGATCAACCGCGTCGAGCAAGTGAAATTGAATCAGCGCGCCCAGGGCGCACGTAAGGTCTGATTTCGTTCCTCCGGACTTTTGTCGGAACCACGATTTTTACGATTTCACGATGAGCACGATTGTTGTCGCGCTCATGTTCCACCGGCGCTCAAAAGGCTGTTCTCTTCCTGAGAACAGCCTTTTGAGCGCAACGTGGCCCAGTGTTCGGTACGCTAGACGCTTCCGGTCACGGCGGCCAGGAAATCAGACGCGGCTTTGACATCCTGGAATTCGGGAAGCCTCGCAAAGTCTTCTCGATAGGCTTCGACCGATCTCGTGCGCGCCCTGCCCTGCTGCAGCAGTCCCAGCGCTTCGGCGCGCTCTCCAGTGTGCGCCCAGACCGCCGCTGCCAGCCAGAGATAGACATACTCGCGATCGTATCCCAGTTCCAGGGTGCGGCGGTGCAGGGGGATGGAGAGAGCATACTGTCGCTCAAAAAACAGGGAACTGGCTACATTGTCGTACTGAATCAGGAGGCGCGCCCGCGCCTCCTTCGTCATGTTCGCAGCCTCCGTCTCCTGCTGTTCCAGGAGGTGGATTGCATTCCTCCCCAGCGCGAGACACTCCTCTGTTTTGCCCTGCGCGGCAAAGATACGCATCGCGGCGAGATCGGCCTGCACACGCAGTTCATACGCCTGTTTCCACCGGGGATCCTCCTCCGCGATAGCGCGGATCTGCTCTGTGATGGCAAACGCTTCGTCCATTCTGCCGTCGTGCTGCAACCTGAGACAGGCGCTGCGCAGCGCATGGAAGCGTTCCATACGGTTGTCGGAATCCGGGGGGATGATTTGTAGCAGGTCGTTGAGCAGAGCGAGCCACTCGTCCAGTAAGCCCAACCCCGCCCAGCGCTCCGCCATCGAACTGTTGCTGATGAGGCGGAGCAGTTGCTGCGACGTCAGTTGGCCTGCCTCCCAGCGTCCTCGCGCCCACCCCACCGCCGCTTTTTGCTGCTCTATCATCTCGGCGTTCCTCCCCAGGAGAGCGAGGCTGATCACATATTCGTCGCGTGCCCACGCCTCCTCTTCCGGTGGGAGAGGCTGCTGCAGATACTCGGCCAGCATGGATGCGACAAAGGCGTTGTCGGCGAGCCAGTTCCAGTGGAGATCGACCACCAGATGCGCCAGTTCCGAGGAGAGCGGCAGACGCTGCAGTTCTGCTTTCAGGCGCTCACGGGTCTCGATCAGGAGGCTCGGATCCGCGGTCAGAGGATCGGCGTCGAACTGCGCGGCATACCTTTGCAGCAGTTCGGCGGGAGTAGGGTCAGGAGCAGTCGGGAGGGCATTTGCGGTGGTCATAGATTCCTCTTTCATGGCGAAAGCAAGGCGCTGGCGACCGTAATGGAGCCAGCTCTTCACGGTTCCCTCCGAACGCTCCATGCGCTGGGCGATCTCACGGATCGACCACTGCGCAAAGTAGAACAGCCGGATGGCTTGCGCCTGATGGGGAGAGAGCCGATGAAGCGCCTGCGTGATGTCGGCATCCCGCAGAACGGCCTGCAAAGTGTCGGATGAGAGCGATTCGTGTGGGAAGTCGTCGAGGCACAGAGGCGCGTCCGGCCCGCGCCGGAGTTGGCGCGCCTCATTGCGGACGATGCTGTTCATCCAGGGGCGCATCCGCTCCGGTTGGCGCAGATGCCGAATATGAAGGCAGACGTTGAGCAGCGCCGAGGCCACCGCATCCTGCGCGTCCGCATGGTTGCGCAGTTCCGCATAGGCCAGAGCGAACAGCCGGGCGCGATTCTGCTCGATCAGGGCGGAGAGCGCGTCCTGGTCTCCCTCCCGCGCTCTCCGCGCCAGTTCATATTCGTTTGCGTTGGATTTGTCGCTCATACCATGCAGGATACATCTCTCAGGCAAAAGGTTGAACCTGTCCGAAAGTTTATCAGGGGAGTTCAGGGTTCCGAATGTGCGCGAAGGAGCTGCTCCGAAGGGGTGGTGTCGGCTTCGGTTGTCGCAGGGCGCAGGAGGGTCGCACGGTGAAGAGAGGTCTGCTCACTGGAGCGCAACAGGCTTGCCCGCAGGCTCTCTGCGGCTAAACGCGCTTGCAACCGGACGAGGCACCGCTGCGCCTCCGCTCGCACTACCTCGTGCTCACGAACCTCGCCCCCTCCTGCGACGATCTCTTCCAGGCTGGCGACCGTGCGTGTGTCTCCCAAATATACCAGCGCATTCAAGACGATACAGAGGGAGTTGGTATTGAAGCCTGTCGGCAGGTAGATGCCTTGCACGATGTCATGGAGTACGGAGAGTTGTCTGACGGTAAGCGACTCGTCGTCGGGAGAGGTCACGCACTCCAGACGCTCTATCAGAGCGCGCTTGACGGCGACCAACGGGTTGGAGTTCGATACTACTATCAGGCAACACGCATCAATGAGCGGCCCGAGCGATGGTTCGGCGTTCGCACTCAATACCACCGCAATGGCGCGCCTGTATTTGAGGGACCACCATTCCCAAAGTTTGCAATAGGCGAGAATAAAAGGGATCCACAGCAGCCCAAAACCATATATTCCCTGCCACCACTCCGGACCGACGAGGTAATGCCAGAGGAGGCAACCGGGAATCAGAGTTCCCCACATGCCGAACTTATAGAGACGATGGCGGCTTTTGCGCCTCTGCGACAATCCGGCCAGGAGACGCGTCGCCTGCTGGAAGGCTTCCGGGTCTGGCGGCTCCTCCCGAACGCTGAGGGTTCCAGAGAGAACCGTGGGAGTTGGGACGATGCCGACCTCCATGGGCGGATCCTCCGAGGACGCGGAGCTATTGCGAATCGTAACATCCCTTGTTTCGTCTCTCATCCTTTGCGATTTCCTTCCGGCCCCACCGCTCTTATAGTAGCGATACGTCGGAAGTTGTAACCCCGTTTCGTATCCGATATAGCAGCCGAGTTGCGCCTTGAAGCCTCCGTACGAATCCGCATTTGCGATCAAGCGACCTGGAGAGAATGAGGACAAGAGGCTAATTGCAACCCAACATGGGGATCAGGGAATTACATCAAAGGGCTTTTTGCCACCGATCTGGTAGACATAGAAATCGGCATCAAAGGTGAAAATCTGAGATACGTTCAACGCTTCTGCAGCCGCGACGAGCGAGGCATCTCCTAAATCCATCGGCGTACTGCGATATTGCTCCATGAGTTTGCGCATCCTGCTGCGTGCCGCTGCGCTACTCTCATGGATCTCAACGAGACCGTCTTCGATATAGCCCCACAGTTCCTCCTGAGCTGGCCAACCGCCATAGTTATTCAGAAGATGCATTGCTTCGGCCACACACGGCCAAGTCGTCACAAGAGTACCTCGGAGAGTTTTGAGAACTGCGACCGCTCGCGCATGACTGTTATCTTTTCGGTTGATGAGGGCCACCAGAGGCGAGGTATCACAGAGGGTGACGGTCATCCCTGTTCTTCCGTGAAATACTTCTTCTTGAGCAGTTCTCCATAATACCCTTCCGTACGTTCGGAGAGATCGGCAGGATCAAAGCTCAAGCGTCCGATACGCCCCGCAAAACGCTCGGCAAGGGTTGGCCCCTCATCTCCGTTCTGTTCGTCAGGCGCAGGCAAAACAATGAGACGAAAGCGCTGCTCTTTGGGAAAGAGTTGCAACTGTTCTTCTACCTCGTTACGGGTTCCTTCGATCACTTGTGGTTCGTTCAATTGCGTGTACCTCCGGTTTCGACTTACTTCCATTATAACATGAGAGAGTCGAACACGCTTATCTTGTTCGTAGGACGCCTGGCCGGTGTTGAACTTGCTCTATCAGATCGCTCTGCTTCACCGCCGCCATTCCAGGTTAGCGGTGATAGTGAAGTCGGGGCCGATGTTGCTGAAGTAGGGCAGGGTGTAGTTATGGATGTCGCCGTTTTCCGAGAAGGAGAGCGTGAGGATACGGGAGCGATCGAGGAGGCGCTTGTAGCCGAAGGTTGCGGTGGTACCCACTCGATCCGCAAAGGAGTTGCCGGTGCGCACGGCGAGGCTGTTTCCATCGACCTGCAGCACAAAGCTGTCGCGATGATTCGGGTGATACTCGATTCCGGCAAAACCCTGCAACATGCTCGATAGCGCGCCCCGCACACGGACCGCCCGCCCCATCGCCACGCCGCCGACATTGGCGTAGAGCACGATCTCCCGTCCGACGCTGTAGCGCAGATCGAGCGAAAGCCCCGCATCCACGCTGCCGCTACCCAGCAGCAGGGTCGGATTGCCAGTCGGTAGTTTCAGCGCGAAACGGAGGGCGATCGCGGAACGCCGTTGGGCCGGAATCAGGCTGCGCTTGACGGTCAGCGTGGTCTCGCCCAGGCCGAAGGCGTTGCCCTGATCGACCAGCGTGTTGCCCTGCGCGTCCTGCAACAGCAGCAGACTGCGATATTGCGGATAGCCGTCCCGGCCAGCCGGGTTGTCCGGCCCATTGCCTGCCAGCCCGGTCAGACGATGGTACGCGCCCAGAATGCCGTCCAGAATACCGCCGTTGCGCCAGAGGAGGGCGCTCTCGATGCCGACCTCAACGCCTTGCCCTACTCCTCGCCGCCAGGTGAATCCGAGCCGCTGCACCTCATTGTCTTCGATCACCGTAGCGCCATGCGAGGGCGATGGAATCAGCAGATTGTTGGCGACATCGAGTTGGAGGTCGAACCGTTCGGCACGGCGCAGCAGAATATCGCCGGTTTCCGGAGTAAACTGGAGAAAGAGGAGATTGTAAGGCCGCCGATTCCGCACCGGAATCGGGCCGAGCGCTCCAGAAGAGGTCGGACTGTCGGCCACTTCCTGCGCTGGAGCTTCCCGCCCCACCGCCAGACAGGCGAGAACCGCTATCAGACATCCCATCACCCGCAGCCGCGCTTTTCCGATCATTCGCTCTTCCTATCTCTCCCTGCAAACTCCAAGAATGTTAGCTGTGTGACTGTGTCTGGACAGCGTCCGGTAAAAGCGTGCTCACGATGGCCGGGAGAGAGTCTTCCGGCGCCTCGTCGAGTTCGGCGACAGGCGGCGCTTTCGCTGCCACATAGTTGTGCATCGCCTGATCGAGTTCTACGACGGCCATCGCTTTCGCCGTCTCATAGTTGCGCATCGCCTCCTGAATCATTTGGACCGCCGCTTCCGGATCTTCTACCTCGACAATCAGTTTCGCGAAATACTCGTCCTCCAGATCGAAGACGATGGTCTGGGCCGCATGACGCACGTCCCAGAAGACTTTGTTGCCCTCCTGGAAGAAGAGGCCTGCCCGGAAGACATGCGGGAGATCGGTGCCCGCGATTTTTAACCCCTGAAACCATCCCATCGCCGGATGCGGATCCGCATGCACCCCTTTGATATGCTCCAACGGAATCTCCAACTGGCTCTTCAGCGCCCAGAGTTTGTGCCAGCCTTTGACTTCAAGGGCGATTCTATCGTGAAATGGCGTAATCTCGACCAACAGCGTATTCCTCCCAGGGTATATAGTGACAGCGTCGCTTCCTGCCTGCAAATTCCCCATTGCTCGCTCGAATCCTGCCCCTTTTTCAAGCGAGAGAGGCGGCTCCTCTCCCACCCAGGGGCTGATTTTCTCTGACGTTCGAGCACGGCGCATGCTATAATGGAGCGAACTAAACTTTGATGCGAAGCCCGATGACGATAGAACTTAAACGAATACAACACAATACAGCGGAATATGAGCGCGTCGTGGCGTTGCGGAGGCGGGTGCTGCGCGAACCGCTCGGCCTCGATTTCACCTCCGAACAACTGGCCGCCGAGGCCGAGGACATCCATCTCGCAGGTTTCGAAGGCGACACACCGGTCGCCTGCCTGATCCTGACGCCGGTTTCGGAGGCGGAGTGGAAGATGCGGCAGGTCGCGGTCGCGCCGGAGCGACAGGGGGAAGGTCTGGGCAGCAGGCTGGTCGCGTATTCCGAGACAGTGGCCCGTGCCGCAGGCTGTTCGCAGATGACGCTGCATGCGCGTGAGACCGCCGTGCCTTTCTACCTGCGCGCAGGCTATGAAGTCGAAGGGGAGCCCTTTGAAGAGGTCACTCTGACCCACCGAAAGATGAAGAAATGGCTGAAATAGCGCCCCCAGTGGAGGGGGTGGAGACGTTGCTTCCAATGCCGGCAGCCGAGACGCAGAGAGTTCCGGACGTGCAGGTGAGCAGTATCTTTCGGCTCTGGCTGCCGCTGGCGATCAGCTTCGAACTGATGATGCTGGAAGGCCCTTCGGTGCAGGGCGCGATCGGTCGGCTGCCTGAGCCGACGCTGAATCTGGCGGCCTGGGGGCTGGCATTTTCGCTGGCGTTGCTCGTCGAGAGCCCGGTCATCATGCTGCTGGCGACCGCCATTGCGCTGGTGCGGGAGGAGGACTCCTATAAGGCTCTCCGGCAGTTCGTCCTCACTCTTATGGTCGCCTGCACCCTGTTGACCGCTGTCGTCGCCTTCACGCCGCTTTTCGACCTGATCGCCGCGCATATCATGGGGCAGCCCGCGCTCATCGTTGTGGCAGCGCGGCCCGCCTTGCAGATCATGCTGCTCTGGACGGCGGCCATCGCCTGGCGGCGCTTCTATCAGGGCGTCCTGGTGCGGGCGGGGCAGACCCGGCTGGTCTCGGTGGGAACCGCAGTGCGGCTGACCGTGACCCTACTCGTGGCGGGCAGCCTGCTGAAATGGGGGCATCGGCCCGGTGTCGAGGTCGGCGCGATTACGCTTATGGCAGCGGTCGTGATGGAGGCGATTGCAGTCACCATGTTCGCTCTGCCCATCGCGCGTCAACATCTCCTCGGTCGCCACACCCCCGACACCGTGCCGCTGACGCAGAGAGCTATCTGGCGGTTTCACATGCCGCTCGCCGCCACCACGCTGCTGACGCTGCTGGCGCCGCCGCTCACCGCAGCGGCGCTCGCCCGACTGTCCATGCGACACGAGACGCTTGCGGCCTGGCCGGTCGTCTCGATGCTGCTGCTCGTGCTACGCGGGCCGGGGCTGGCGCTCCAGGAGATCACCATCTCGCAGTCCCGCCGCCCAGAGGCGCGTCACGCCCTGCGCCGCTTCACCACCCTCGTCGGCCTGATCTCCACGGCCGTTACCCTGCTCCTCGCCCTGACTCCCTTACTGGACCGGTATATGGATGTTGTCCTGCACCTGCCGCCCGAACTCCGCACCTTTGTGCGTGTCGGCATGGCGCTGGGTTCGCCTCTGCCGCTCATAACGGCTCTCGGCTCCTGGGCACGTGGGACGCTGGTCGCCTCCCGAAGAACCTCCGCCGTCTATCGCGGTATGGGCGTGAATCTCGTAACGCACGGCGCAGTGCTGATGGGTGGCATCGCCTTCCGTCTGCCCGGTATGGCGGTCGCGTCCCTGGCATTCCTCCTCTCCGCCAGCCTCGAATATCTCTATCTGGCCCGCTTGGTCGTCGAACCACAATCCGCACCTGGCTAGGTTCACCAAGTGAACACTAACCTCTTAACGAATTTTTTCTGCCTTCCTTTCTTCCTGCAGAAAAGGACTGCGCGTTCCGCGCTGATCCCAAATCCTCCGCTTCCGCGCAGAGGATTTTGTTCTGAATCTGCATTTTCTTCTTTCTTTCCTGTACCGGATTTGACAGAGTGGCCGTTTGTGTGCTATTCTATCCCGCAAATTAAGGTCACGCAACGGCGGAACGGCACTTTCAACGCTGAGGGCAAAACGCTCTCGGCATTTTTCAATACTCCGTCCCTGCGAATTCCGCGACTATTGGGCGCAGAACTGGTCAACTGGTACGTATCTGTTTGTGACGGTTACCTTCACCCGGCAAGGCAATACGGGGACGACAGGAGAAGAGGGAATGTCGCAGGAACTGGAGATCGTTCTGACTCCACGTGGGCGGAACAAGCTGGAGCAGCGGCTCGACTATCTGCGGAATGTACAGCGGCGTGAAGTGGCCGAGCGCATCCGCGATTCAAAACAGTACGGCGATCTGACGGAAAACGCCGAATACGAGGGCGCGAAAAACGAACAGGCGCTGGTCGAAGGTCAGATCTCTGAACTGCGGCGCGTGCTTCAGATCGCGCAGGTGCTGGAAGAGAGCGATATTTCGACGGACCACATTGGGATCGGCGCAATCATTCAGATGACGAACCTCGATAACGACGATGAGTGGGAACTGACTCTGGTCAGTTCGGTGGAAGCCGATCCCGACAACGATCTTATCTCCGATGAGACGCCTATCGGACAAGCGTTGTTCGGCAAAAAGGTCAACGACATCGTTCAAATACAGGTCCCGAACGGCACCTTGCGCTATCGCATCGAGAGCATTAGCAAGTAGTCGCTCGCAGGACAGATCTAACACGACGGACAGACACCGCGCCCCGGCGAAACTTCGCCAGGGCGCGGAATATCAGTGGGAGGGCTTTTCGGTGAGTGAGCATGAGGAATCGGGCGAGACACAGGACGCGCTCTTTCAGCAGCGCCTGCGGAAACTAGAGGCGCTGCGGGCGCAGGGCGTCGATCCCTTTGCGGTAGAGCGCTGGGAGCGCACTCTCACAGCCGCGCAGGTGACGGACGAGACCCGGTTCGCGGCTCAGGAGAATCAGACCGTCTCGCTGGCAGGCCGTCTGGTGGCCCGGCGCAATATGGGCAAAGCAGCCTTTGCCCATATCGCCGACGAATCGGGCCGCGTACAATTTTATGTGCGGTTAAATGATGTCGGTGAAGCGACGTACGAACGGTTCAAAGATCTGGTGGATCTCGGCGACTTTCTCGGTATCAAGGGCTATATCTTCCGCACCAAGACCGGTGAGATCAGCGTGCATGTGCAGGAACTCACGGTGATCTCCAAGGCGCTGCGTCCCGCGCCGATGGGCAAACTCGATGCCGAGGGCCAGACGCACAACGCGCTCGCCGACGTGGAAGATCGCTACCGCTATCGCTACCTCGACCTGATCGCCAATCCCGAATCCCGACACACCCTTACTCAGCGCAGCCGCATCGTCTCCTCGATGCGTCGCTTCCTCGACAGCAAGGGGTTTCTGGAGGTCGAAACGCCGGTCCTGCAACAGGTCGCAGGAGGCGCGGCGGCAAGGCCCTTCCAGACACATCACAACTATCTGGACCGCGACTTCAAACTGCGCATCTCGCTGGAACTGTTTCTGAAGCGGCTGATCGTCGGAGGCTTCGAGAAGGTGTATGAGATCGGACGCGTCTTCCGCAACGAAAACATGGACCGTGACCACAACCCGGAGTTCACCCTGATGGAGCTCTACCAGGCCTATGTCAACCTGGAAGACATCATGGAACTGGTCGAGGAGATGTACGAGGCGATCTGCATCGAGGTCAACGGCACACCGACCTTCACGTGGAACGACCAGACGATCGACCTCTCGGCGCGCCCGTGGCGACGCCTGCCGATGCTGGAAGGCATTCAGCAGTATGCAGGGATCGATCCCGCCGACCTGCGCACTCTGGAAACCGCCCAGGCGGCCTGCCGCGCCATCGAGGCGCCCATCGATCTGAGCAAGGAACCGACCCTGGGAGGCCTGATCGAGAAGCTGCACGAGGTCTATACCCAGCCGCATCTCGTTCAGCCGACCTTCATCACCGACTTCCCGACGGAGACCTCGCCGCTCGCCAAAAAGCGCCCCGACGATCCGAGCCTGACCCGGCGCTTCGAGGTCTATGTCGGCACCGCGGAACTCGGCAACGCCTTCTCCGAGATCAACGATCCTATCGATCAGCGCGAACGTTTCGAGGGCCAGATGGACCAGCGCGCCGCCGGAGACGCCGAGGCGCATCCGATGGACGAGGACTTCCTCCGCGCCCTGGAGTTCGGCATGCCCCCGACTGGCGGCCTGGGCATCGGCATCGACCGCATGGTCATGCTGCTGACCGGCGCGGACAGCATCCGCGACGTCCTGCTCTTCCCCCTCATGAAACCAAGGTAGGAGTAGAGCAAGCCCGATGCACCGTCCTCTGCTGCACACCCGTCATGTCGATTCCGCCTCCGTTGCCAGGGAGATTGGCGCTTGACCACGACAGACCCAACAGAGGACGCTACGACAGCGCAGGGCTTTCTCATGCGGGATCGACGTCGTTATGCGATGCTGGCGCTGTTGACGATTGGCGTGGGCCTGGCTTCCCGGCGCTTCGACGCCTGGTTGCCGGTCCCACTTCATAAGAACACCGGAGACGTGCTCTGGGCCGTAATGGTCTACTGGCTGGCAGCGCTGCTGTTTCCGGCCCGCCCGATCAAGTTTCTCGTCTCTGTCTCAACGCTCTATGCTATTGGCATCGAATGCTCCAAGCTGATCCATCTTCCCTGGCTCGTTGCATTCCGTGCTACCACCGCAGGCCACCTCATTTTCGGCGCGGTCTTCTCCTGGGCAGATCTGCTCGATTACGGAATCGGCATCCTCCTCGCCGCCGCCCTCGACTACAAGTTTCAATCTGTTTCTCGCCGTCTCGACCATTAGCCTGAACTTCGCCATGTTCAGCACGCTTTGATCGGTACACCGGTTCTGCCATCAGCAGCGCCATACAAATGGCTGGAGCGATTACCGCCGTATGTTGCGAAGGACCAAAGCTATATCTGAACGAGGACTAAGGTACCTGGCCAAGCGCGGAGCCAAACCCTGGGAGTCTCATGGTATAACATTGTGCCTTACTATCTCTGTGGAACTGCCTCCTGTGAGACTGTATACGCAGACTTACGGCGACTGCGGACAAGAAGTACGAAGCCGACAAAGGCCATCCCGCCGAATAGCGCCCCCATAGCAGGGTCGGCCATGTTTCCGACCAACGCTGCGGAGGACGACCTTTTGATTGAGGAGATGACCTCGGTTGTGGTGGCGAACGCGATGTACTCAGGTTTGTTTAGGCCGCTCGCGAAGACGCTGCCAACACCGGCAGGAGTGAACTTCGTGACCTGATTGGAACCGAAGTTCGCCACATACAGATTGTTGTTCTGGTCGAAGGCAATCCCGGCTGGATTGTTCAGATTGGCCGTGGCGAAGACGGTATGAACTCCGGTCGGAGTCCATTTCTCGATGGTACTGGCATTGAACATCGAGACGTACAGGTTTCCGGCACTGTCGAAAGCCATCCCTTCCGGCCCGGACAATCCGCTTGCGAATTGCGTGCCGGTTCCGTTCGAGGCAAATTTCTCGATCGTATTGCCGAAGACATTGGCGACGAAGAGGTTGCCTGCAGGATCGAATGCCAATCCGAACGGGAAATTCAATCCGGTGCTGGCGAAGACGGAACCGACGCCTGCCGGGGTGAATTTCTCGACCGTAGCACCCGTAATGTTGGCGACATAGAGATTCCCGGCGCTATCGATCGCAAGCCCCTGAGGGGCGCTCACCCCTAATGTGGCGAACACGGAACTGACACCGGCCGACGTAAACTTCGTGATCGTGCTGGATCCATTGTTGGCGGCGTAGACATTGCCTGCGGCGTCTACTGCCAAGCCTTCGGGAGAACTGAGGCCCGCGCCCACGTCGGCAAATACGGAGCCGACTCCGTCCAGGGAATATCGGGAGATCGTATTGTTGCCCTGGCAACTGACGTAGAGAGTCTGGATATGTCTTGTCGTCGTAGGCGCACCGGGCCCACCGCTGCTGCCACCACAGCCACATCCCATTAGGGTGAGTGCCAAGACTGCCATCGACACACTGGCCGCTGCTCCACGGATACAGGACACGCCACATTCGATCCTGAAGATGCTCCATTTGTGCAAGTTGTTACGCATCTCGATTAACTCCTTTTCTCCCCGATACCGCAAATTGCCGGGGCGCTTTCGTGCCTGGAGTATCCAGGCTGATGCCGATGAGGTTACCTCATGTTCTCCTTTTTGCCGCTGTTGTCCTGCGTGTTTTTCCGGAACTCCTACTCCTACAACGTCAACGGAGAACAAACAGGCCGCACAACTCTCGGGCCGAGCTTACACCCTGGCCTATGACTATGACGACCAACTCTTCAGCACTTCCGTTGGCGGCAACGTCCAGAGCAGATTTGCTTACGTGAGGGTTCTTACTGGGCCATTGCGTGATCTGACTGGAGTTCGCGGACGTCGCCCTGCAGTTGGAGGAGTGTGAGGTTGGCGAGTTTGGAATCGAGCGTAAGGCAGCTCAGGTTCTCAGCGGTCATGTGTCCTCCAAACGATGACAGAATCCTGAGCCGCGTTGATTACGGGCAATAGGTCAGCTACAGCCAGCCACTGGCATAAGGTCTGTATCAGTCAATTCAGGATGCGTTGTCTCCGATTGCTTTCAATACGGCGTCGAAGAGCGTCCGGAATCTATGGGCTAACAGGCGGCAAAACAGAACTCGGTTCGCGTATAGTAGCGTAGACAAGGTATTCGGGCTATCGCGAGGAGGGAGATTTTATGCAACGGATTCCTGTTCTCTTGAGTCGTAGAAGGGTCGTGTTTCTGGTTGTCGGGGCTTGTGTGTTTTCTGCTCTGTCTGCCTTGGGAGATGCGACCGGGGAGAAACGGCGAGCGCAACTGGCGAAGGTGCAGCGTGTCCTGATCGTGCC
>JAYUMV010000156.1:0-8219 GCA_043762265.1 Chthonomonadaceae bacterium
AGGGAGTGTTTCGGTGCGCCGAGGGCTAGCAGATAGAGAAACGAGGCTTCGTCGTACTGCTGCCAGCGCGCGTCCAGAAATCCCGATGACGGCTTCCAGCCCATGCGGAGCGGCACGTCGATAGGCTCGTGATGTTGTCGTGCCTGCATCCACGGCCAATCGATACGCGCATAAAGCGCCTCCGCGCGTTGCGCGACCTCGCCGCCGAAATACTGTCCGGCGGTCAGCGCACCCAGAATCAGCAGTGCGGTATCGATGGAAGAGATTTCAGACTTCCAAACGCGCTGACCTGAGTGCAGATCGACAAAATGGTAGAGAAATCCGTGCTGATGTGCCATCTTCGATTCGACAAAGCGGAGGGTGAGGAGCGCGCGGGCGATGCCGGACGCAGGGTCGATCCATCCTCTTTCTGCGCCGATCACCAGGGCGGAAAGCATATAGCCGGTGGCGGCGATGGAGGCCACATTATACGAATCGGGAGGGGCGTCGAGCAGATTGCGGGCGCGGTCTTTGGTCAGACCCGTAATAGGCGACGTCTCTTCCCAGAAGAAGCTGAATGCCTGATGCGCCGTCGTATCCCAAAGCTGTCGAAGCGCGGGATCCTGCGGATGCCGCACGTCCTGTACGGGAAGGCGCGCCTCCTGAGGCAGAAGATGTTCCAGATCAGAGGCATAGGCGACCGCCGCTGTGGCGAACAGCGAGACGCAGGAGCCGACGACCGTGCGGCGAGTCAGTTTTTCGATAGTTGGCATAGAAAGAATTTCCGTGGAGGAACAGAATAGTTCCTCTATTGTAACCTAGAGACGGCGCAGATCCGTCTGCAAAACGGCACATATTGAGAGACTCGCAGGAGACGGGCGGTCGTGTCGCGAATTGAAGAGGGCAGGTGCGCTTGCGAGCGCGCTTCCATTCGCCACCGACAAGGAAACCGACGATGTCCACCTCTGACGAGATCCTGGAGCAACTGACCGCGCTCTCTCACTATCTGGGCGATCCCGCCCACGACCTCGCCATTCTTGGCGAGGGCAACACTTCTGCACGCCTCGATGAAGAGACGTTCTTTGTCAAGGCCAGCGGACATCAACTGGGAACCATCACCCCTGATGGTTTCTGCTCTGTCCTCTTCTCACGGGTGTTGCCCTCTTTCGAAGGCGCGGAACTCTCCGATAACGAGGTGAAGGAGACCCTGCTCAACTGCAAGGCCGATGGCGACGTCAACGTCATGCCCTCCGTTGAGACCTTCCTGCACGCCTATCTGCTCACCCTGCCGAACGTCCACTTTGTGGGACATACGCACCCGACCGCCGTCAACGCGATTCTCTGCTCTCGCAATGCTCGCGAAGCCCTCTCCGGGCGTCTTTTTCCCGATGAGATCGTCTGTTGCGGCGTCGCACCATGCTTCGTTGAGTATACCGATCCCGGTATTCCGCTGGCCCGCCTGCTGAAGCAGCGCGTCGAAGAGTTCGCCGAAACGTACAATGAGTATCCGAAGGTGATTCTGATGCAGAACCACGGCTTTATCGCCCTGGGGAAGACTCCGAAGGATGTCCGGACCGTGACGTCGATGTATGTCAAGACCGCCCGTGTCCTGATCGGAACTTATGCCTTCGGCGGCCCGAACTTCATGACTCAAGAGGCCGTCAACCGTATTCATACCCGCCCCGACGAGCACTACCGCCAACGTCAGATCGGGAAATAGAGGAGAACGTAGAACCATGAGCGACGTGACACTGGAAACCTACAAGGCGGCAAAGACGCCCCTGCCGAAGACAATGCTGCGCTGGCACCTCTATGGAGCCGGACTGGAGAATATGGGCCGTGACGAGAAGCCCGAAGAGGTTGTTGTGCCCTCCTATGGCACGGGCGAGTTGCTGGTGCGTCAGGACGCCTGCGGCCTCTGCTTCTCGGACACGAAAGTCATTGGATTGGGGCCGAACCATCCCCGAATGACCGGGCGCGATCTCTCCAAAGACCCGGTGACGCTGGGGCACGAAGTCTCCTGCACGATCGTTGGAATCGGTGAGGAGTTGGTGGGACGCTTCGAGATCGGCCAGCGCTTTGTGGTGCAGGCTGACGTCTTCTATCAGGGCAAAAGCATGGCCTACGGCTACGCGATTTCGGGCGGTTTGGCGGAGTACAGTGTCATCCCAAAACAGATCATCGATGGCGACGAAGGCTGCTACCTGCTGCCGCTTCGCCCCGATACCGGCTATGTCGAGTCCGCCCTGACCGAGCCCTGGGCCTGTGTCGTCTCCGCTTATGCGCAGTCGCATCGGAACGGGCTTCTGGACGGGGGCGATCTGCTCGTGATCGCTGCGGACGACGTGGCGGAGGGCGGCTACGACTGGACGCAACTCTTCCTGGACGCACAGCCGTACAATGTGACGATCGTGAATGTGAAAGGGACGCTCCGGGAGGAGATTCTCGGATCTCTGGGCGCAACGGAAGATATTACCGACATCGCCGATCTGTCGGTGTCGGAGGATCACCAGGACTGGGACGATCTGGTCTGCAACGCCTCCAGCCAGTATTACAACGACATTCTGGTGCTGGGCGATGTCGCGCCGGAGATCATCGAGCAGGCGGCTACCCTGCTGGCGAACCACGGCATCATGAACTTCGTGCGGACGACCCCGATCCCGCGCAAACTCTCTCTCGATATCGGGCGCATCCACTACAACTGGCACTACTACCTGGGTACCACGACGACCGATCCAGCAAAGGCCTATCCCGAAACACGTCTGGCGGATCTTCAGGCGGACGGCAAGACCTGGATCATCGGCGCGGGCGGCCCTATGGGCCAGATGCACGTGCAACGCGCCATACAGCACAAGAGACCTCCGCGTTTGCTGGTCGCGACCGATGTCGATGTCGTGCGCTTGCAGAGCGTCAAAGATCGCTTTGGTAAGACGGCGGAAGAGCGCGGCATCCAACTCGTTACTCTGAACCCCAAGGAGATGGGCACGGAGGCGTTCAACGCGGAGTTGACGCGGCTGAGCGAAGGCACCGGCTTTACCGATATTCTCTCGATGGTGCCGGTGGCGGCGCTGATCGAGCATGCGGCGGACTATCTGGCGGAGGGCGCCTGGTTCAACATCTTCGCGGGCGTCGCGCGTGGCACGATGGCGAACCTGGACGTGAACGCGATCCTCCAGCGCCGGGTGCGCTACCTGGGCAGCAGCGGCTCCTCGCTCTCGGATATGCGCGAGACCCTGGCGCGTGTGGAGAGCGACGAACTCTCGACCAACGCTTCGCTCGCCGCCATCGGCGGCATGGAGGCGGCTAAGGTCGGCCTGCAGGCGGTCAAAGAGGGCTGGTTCCCCGGCAAGACTCTCATCTTCCCGCTCATCCACGATCTGCCCCTCACGCCGCTCGCGGAACTCCAGGAGAAACTTCCGACCGTCTACGCCAAACTCAAAGACGGCCAGTTCTGGACTCAAGAGGCCGAAGAGGAGCTGCTGCGCCTGAAACTGGGCTAATAGGTGTAGAATACCGAGGGCCGAGAACGATTGACAGTCGGACAGGGAGGCAAAGATCTTGGCAAGGCAGACCAAACCGTCCGAAATGAATATGTTGTTCAATGCCCTCGGCTGCAAAAGTTCGGAGAGACGTTACCGCGCGTTGCTGGAGGCGCAGGAACTGACGCCAGAACAGTTGACCGCACTGGCGGAAAGAGGCTCTGTCGGGGCAGTTCTGCTGCTATTAGAGAAAGCGGAAGGCGAGCAGTGTAATCGTCTGCTCACACTGCTCCTGCGACTGCTTCCTGACCTTCGGGCGGACGATGCACGTGAGTGGAACGCTCGGCAACGGGAACTCTTTCTGCGGGGCTTGAGAGCCTGGCACAAAAACACGGAACTGGCCTCCGTTCTCCTGCAAGCCATGCCAGTGATCGGAGGGACATGGGCGCTGGAGTCGGTAGAGCGTCTGGCAAAACTAAAGCATTGGAACCCTCAGCGATTGCGCGCCAACTACACGAAAGTGCGCAGAGAGACGCTGCCCTGGCAAGGACGATTGCAGGACGATTTGCAACCGACTCCGGCGGGAAATCCTGCTCCATTCTTGAAAGGCACGGCATTAACCACTATGAGAGCCGATTTCCCAACGATATTGGATTCGCCAGCGGAGACGTATGCCGAAGGATTACGATTTTTTCGGGGAGAAGGAATGATTCAAGACACCTTACGCCGTCTGATCGCCGATTTGGAAGCGTACCATATCGCCTATAATGTTATCGGGGCGGTTGCACTCAACCAGCATGGTTATCGTCGATTTACCGAATATATTGACCTTTTGTTGACTGCGGAAGGCCTGGGAAAGTTTCAAAACGAGTTGCTCGGACGAGGTTATCGCCCGGCCTTTAACGGGGCAATGAGGAAGTTTCGCGAAACGACACAGAACGTTCCCATCGAGATTATCACGAGCGGCGAGTATCCGGGGGACGGCAAGCCGAAATCTGTGCGGTTTTATGATCCGGGAGAGCATTTTGTCGTGATCGATGGCATTAAGACGGTGGATCTGGTTCATCTGGTGGAACTGAAACTGGCTTCGGGAATGACCGGGCTCGCAAGATTGAAAGATCTTGCGGATGTGCAGGAGCTGATTCGTGTACGGCAACTGGACGTCGCGTTTGCCGATCAACTGGATCCCTTTGTTGCCGACAGATATCGCGAACTCTATGCGGAGGTCGCGGCAGCAAACGCACAAGAAGAGCGAGAATAGCCTCTGTACTAAGGAGGCGATAGTAATGAAGGAGATGACATGGCACGTTTGGAAGAGAGAGTGGCGATTGTGACCGGGGCCGCGCAGGGTCTGGGCGAGGCGATTGCACGGCGGCTGGCGGCGGAGGGCTGCAAGGGAGTGGCTATCGTCGATATCAACGCGGAGAAGGCGCAGGCGACGGCGGAAGCCTTAATGCATGAGACCGGTGTGGCGATGATCGGCGTTCAGGCCAATGTCGCCAGTGAAGCCGACTGCGCGGCAATGGTCGAGCGCACCACGGAGAAATTTGGCCGACTGGACATCCTCGTCGCGAACGCCGGGATTTTGAAGGCGCACGACATCACCGAGTTTCCGGCGAATGAGTGGCGAGCCGTGATCGAGGTCAACCTGGTGGGTTACTTCCTGTGCGCGCAAGCGGCGGCGAAAGTGATGGTCGAACAGAAGCGCGGCAGCATCGTGCAGATCAACTCGAAATCCGGCAAGAAGGGCAGTTTTCGAAATAGCGCCTATGCCGCCAGCAAGTTCGGCGGGATCGGTCTGACGCAGAGCATCGCCCTCGATCTCGCTCCGCATGGAGTACGCGTCAACGCCGTCTGCCCCGGTAACTTGCTGGATGGCACGCTCTGGCAGCAGAGCCTCTACGAGCAGTATGCCCGCACCCAGGGCATCACCGCCGAAGAGGTCCGCCGCAAATACGAATCACAGGTGCCGCTCGGGCGTGGGTGTACTTACGAGGATGTCTGCAACGTAGTCACCTTCCTCGCCTCCGATGAGTCGAGCTACATGACCGGCCAGGCGATCAACGTCACCGGCGGCCAAGAGATGCGCTGACCGCCACAAAGTTCGCGGTTGTGAGTGAGGGGCCCATTACGGGAGAATAGAGGGGGCTGATCTTAACGGATCAGCCCTTTTTTGTGTGCAACGCCTTCCGCTAGCGTGGAACTTTCTTCTGCGCGAAGACATAAATGAGAGTAGCAGATCCCAGTACTGCCGTAGCGTTCGATCCCCCCGATTTCGCGTTACCCCCCCTTGCTCAGTCGCGCTGCGTATTCGTGCCGTACGCAGCGCGACGACGTGTTCTGCTATTCCATCTGACCGCTGAGGAGTTAAACCGTTGCAACACAGGAAAGCCCGCGTCGAGTCGTTTCACAAGGCCCGAATAAATCTCTGGATAGGAACCTTCGCTATATTCTGCTGTGGTCTGGGAGCACAGACAGACGCTCTCGCAGCAGAAGCGACCTATCGTGCGAACGAAGTGCTGATCTCTGTCTCTCCAGAGAGCGATGGTGCGGAAGAAGCCCAAAAGATCGCCGCTTACGGCACGATCTTGCGCTATAATCCGGACCTGCATCTGTACCAAATTCAGTTGGCGCCGACCCGTGCGGCGGGCGATCCCGTCGTCAACGCGGTCCCGACTTTCAAGAGCCTACCCGAGGTTCGCTCCGCCGAACCGAACTATATACGCCACCTCTTCTCTACCCCGAACGATAACTTCTACAACCTGCAATATGCTCCCAAACGGGTGCAGGCGGATCTGGCTTGGGGAATATGGAAACCCAAGCAGCAGGTCGTGATCGCCATTCTGGATACGGGGGTAGACAGCAACCATCCGGACCTGACCCATAAGATCCTGCGGGATGCGGGCGGGGTAGTTGGCTATGCTGCGGATACCGGCCTGCGCGATACGGCGCTCGATGTCTACGGACACGGCACGCATGTCGCCGGTATCGCTGCGGCACAGATCAACAACGCTGCCGGAGTGGCGGGGATTGCCGGTTGGAATGGGCAGGCGGGCAACTCCGACACCCATTTCATCAAAATCATGCCTATCCGTGTGCTCGGCAGAGACGGCAGTGGGGACGATGCAACGATCGCCGATGGTTTGACCTGGGCCGTGGATCATGGGGCGCGGGTAATCAATATGAGTCTGGGAAGTACCGGCTACACCGATGTCCTGAACAACGCCTGTCAGTACGCGTGGAACAAGGGCTGCATCGTCTGCGCAGCGGCAGGCAACGACGGCCGCTCCGACATCAACTACCCTGCCGCAAACCCCCACGTGCTCGCCGTCGCCGCAACCGATAGGGACGATAATCTGACGGACTACACGAACTTCGGATCCTGGGTGCAGGTGGCGGCGCCTGGCGGCGCGAATACCAACGCCGACCAGATCTACTCGACCACACCCACCTACAATACGAATATACGGGATTTCTCCTACACGCTGAACTACGACTATCTCTCGGGCACTTCGATGGCGACGCCATTCGTAGCCGGGGAGGCGGCGCTGCTCATGTCGCAGAATCCCGCGCTGACCAATGCGCAGGTATACAACCTCATCATCAACAAAGTAGACCCCTATACCCCCTTCTCCGGCGAAAGGATCGCCTCCGGTGGGGGGCGTATCAATGTCTACAAGGCGCTTCTGGCGGCGACCCCCAGCGCCCCGCCGTTGACCGCGCCGCTCGCCGGCATCTTCTTCCAGAATGCGCAGACCGGGCAGTTGGCGCTCTGGTCCATGAACGGCCAGACCGAGACCGCAGGGCAGTACATCAACGTCACCCCGTTGGCGAACTGGAGACTGGTGGCAGAAGCCGACATGAATGCCGATGGGCAGACCGACCTGATCTTTCAGAACTCTGTTTCCGGCCAGGTAGCAGTTTGGTATATGAATGGGGGAACCGTCATTGGCAGCGCGTCGATCTCCTCCCCCCCCGCGGCTGGCTGGCAGGTGGTCGGGGCAGGGGACTTCAACGGCGATGGACAGATAGATCTTATTTTTCAGAATACGGGGACACATCAGATCGCGATCTGGTTTTTGAACGGTGCGACTCTGGCGGGAGGCGGATACGTCAATGCCACGCTTCCCAGTGGCTGGAATATCGTAGGCGTTGCGGATATGACCGGGGGAGGTCGCCGCGATGTTATCTTGCAGAATGCAGCCTCCGGCCAACTGGTCTACTGGACCATCGTGGGAGGGACCGTCACAGACGCGCAGTTCTTCGGGCATTCGCCCAGTGCGAACTATAAGTTGGTCGGCCTTACTGACCTCAACGGCGACAACAATCCTGACTTCATATTTCAGGATGCGCAGACGGGGCAACTCGTGGTGTGGTTCATGAATGGAGTCGTCTTCGAAGGCGGCGGACCGGTCTCCATCAGCCCGGATCGGATCTGGAACGCCTCCGGGCCACGCTAAACACGGCCACCTCCCCAACCCCCTCGTGAAAGGCGGCCCGTCGGGCACCCCAAATCCTCTGCTTCCACGCAGAGGATTTCACTGGGAGGGGGCTTCTTGTTTTCTCGCTTCCCTTCAGAAGGGGTGGGGTGAAATGAAAATACTTTGTGGCGTCTTTAGCAGGGGAAGGCAGGACGGCGATAAGAGAGATGAATATGCGCACAGACATCGTCCCCGCCGAGTACGGGCACACGAGTCGTAAGCTGCGCTTCCAGAAAGGAGGTGGGTGAGTTGGATTTTTACGCCATGTGCGGCTCGCTCA
>JAYUMV010000157.1:0-14110 GCA_043762265.1 Chthonomonadaceae bacterium
GTCTTTCTTCTGCTCCTCCGTCAGTCCCTCACAGATGCGCTCGAACCAGCGGTCTATCGGCTCACTCTGTACATCTTGTGGAACGTGGCGACGCTCATAGAGCAGTGGCACGACGGCTCTATCCTCTACGGCTTGCTCCATGTCATAGGCATCGATCAAGCCGCCGAACTTCGCCAGCGTGCTTTTGTCATCGCGCAGCAGCGGGGTTCCGGTGAAACCGAGATAGCAGGCGTTCGGAAAGACACGCCGCATCTGCGCATGCAGGGCGCCGTATTGGGTCCGGTGGCTTTCGTCTACGAGTACGAAGATGTCGGGGGAAGCGTCGGTGAACTCGCCCTGCGTCATGGCCGCCTGAAACTTCTGTACGAGCGTGGTGATGACGCCCGCTCGACTGTCACCGACGAGGCGGCGGAGATCCGCCCCGCTGGTGGCGCGTTTCGGCTCCAGACCACACCGGTAAAAGGTGCCGGCGATCTGTTTGTCGAGGTCGGTGCGGTCGGTGACGAGGATAATACGCGGGTTCTCGATCTCTTTCGACAGGGCGATGGCATTCGCCAGCAGAACCATCGTCAGCGATTTGCCGCTGCCCTGCGTGTGCCAGATAACACCTCCGGGGCGTGTGCCATCGCTCTGCCGGGTGAGAATACGCTTCAGCGCCTGCTGGACGGCATCGTACTGGTGATAACGTGCGATCTTTTTGATACCGCCATCGTAGAGAACAAAACGCCCGGTCAGTTCGATCAGTCGTTCCGGACGACACAGGTTGTAGAGCGCCCGATCCTGTTCCGTCGCTTTGCGTCCCTGCTCCTCAAGGGCATAAAACTGACGCTCCTCATGGACGAAGTTGGCCAGGACCGCCTCACGCTCTCTTTCGGGGAGGGGTTTATGAAGCAACTCTTCAATGGTCGTATCGACAGCAACCCGACTCCGCCAGACCGCCCAGAACTTCGCTTCGGTTCCCGCCGTCGCATACTTCGCCTCATTGACATTGGTAGCGAGAACGACCTGAACGTATTTGAACAGTTCCGGAACGAAATCGGCGCTCTGATAGGCCAGAATATTGGAGATAGCATCCGCAATATCGACGCCCCGATTTTTGCCCTCCATAACGACGAACGGAATCCCGTTCACAAAGAGCACCACATCGAGGAAACACGTCTTTTGGCTGCTCGCCCGAAGCAGACTGTACTCCGTCGTGACATGATAGACGTTGTTTTGTGGGTTCTCCCAGT
Source organism: Chthonomonadaceae bacterium (assembly GCA_043762265.1). Classification (GTDB taxonomy): domain Bacteria; phylum Armatimonadota; class Chthonomonadetes; order Chthonomonadales; family Chthonomonadaceae; genus JANXLO01. The sequence continues at coordinate 1,233 of JAYUMV010000157.1, forward strand.
CGATATAACGGATCGTGAAGCTCTTGGTATCCCGCTCCCCTCTGTCGCTTTCGATGGTCTGCTCCAGGCTCTTCCCCAGGCGCAACAGATCATAAATCTGCTCACCCGCCCTCTGCATCCCCTCGACAAGGGGCACATCCTCTAGCGCCTGGATCGCTCGCCGTACATTGGCTTGACTGAAATACTCCTCCCGGCCCTTGTAGCGGATGCGGTTTATCTTGGAAAGTTGGGCGCTCAAAACATCCGTCAACAGGATACGCGACGCCTTCCCACCCCGCATCTCCAACGCCTCTTTCCGCGTCAGGTACTGATAGCCAAGACGAGAGAGCAGAGCAACCGCCGCCATCTGCGACTGCTCCCGCTCCGTTCCCTCAAAACCGACCTCATCCAACGGAGTATTTGCGCTCATACCGCAAACTCCTTAACGCGAACGTCCCCGATTAGTAGCTGTTGCATCAGTCCTAGTTTCTGCCGTTTCAGCGCATCCAGTTCCTTACGAAGAAGCACGATTTCCTCATCCAAGAGGCCCAGCACTTCCGCAATTTTGTGTTGTTCGGCAATGGAGGGAATGGTGACTTTGATTTTGGCGAAAGAAGGAAACTTGCAGTTTAATGTGTCGCTGACAAGACCCTGGGAGTGGCGATGGAACAGAGCTATTGTTGCCGGGAGCTTGAAAAGATAGGCCGCGAATTTGCCTGCTATGCGCTCGTTAGGGGTGCAAACAGTATAGGCCGGACTGACAATGCCTTCCATTGTAGAGAGGCCGAAGACGCCTTGCCACATCCGCATCGTGTTGTAGGCGATGTCACCAGGAGCAACACGCAAATACTTCGCTTTATCAGTGTTAGATGTGTCGCGCTTCACCAATGAATTGCGATCAACAATCCCCTCTGTGCCAGTAATAGCCAACAACTTCAAATCAGGTCGACTCATCTCGATTCGCTCGGTGAACAATTCGCCTAACCGGTACTGTTGCCATGCCTGTCCTTTGAACTCTGGGAACCGGCGCTTTTCCGTTAGAAGTTGTTCGGCAAGGGTGCGTTTGTAGCGGGTTTTGACTTCAATCAGATTTTCAACAGCACAAATGGCGGTATTCGCGGCATCTAAAGTTTCGACGATGAAGATTTGTTCAGGTAGAGGGGGCAAGAGAATACACAGTTTCGCAAAATAGCCTAAACCGATTGTTTTAATTGTCGAACCCACAGCTACGCGCTCGAATTCAGGTTTCTTGAGTTGTAGAACATGGTATAGGAATAAATTGTTGAGTTGATTGCTGCACACCCACGCCATAAAATGCTGACTTACTGCCATTGAAGTCGCTAGAATTGCGCTCTTACCTACCCCTGCATCTCTTGAGAGTATTACAGTTCCAGCAGGATGGATGACTGCCGATGAGTTTGCTAAACCTGCTGCGCTGATTTCTTCTTCGGTCTTAGTAATCCAAACCTTATCAAGTTTCGCTGAGTCTTTGAGGGATACCCATTTTATCCCACCTGCCCAATACTCAGGATGTTGCTTGCTCGGAGTATGTCCGCTTCCGCGTTTTGCTACCGTATTGAGATTAACATATCGCCATCCGTCGGGCAAGTCGTGGCAATTGGACGAAAATTCGGTTTCTTCGTTGTAGGGAAGTGTGGGTTGCATCAGTTTTGATCCTCTGACGGGGGCGGCAGTTTCTTGATCCGATCTACGAATTCGTCAAAGTCACTGATGGGAGTTTCGGCTTCCAGACGGCGGCGTTCTATGAGATACTTTTTGTACTCTTCGGCGGCGATCTCTTTTGCTTCCTCCGCAGCGATGGTTCCGGCGTTTGTCAGAATTTCTTGGTCGTTGAGTGTCAGGAAGGCGTCGAGTTTCGTCTTCCAGTCTGCCATTGTCATCGGTTTGCGTTGTCGGGCTTGCAGTTCGGCGAAGGAGAGATACTGGTCCACGATGAGATTGAGGTTGGAAATCTCGTCTTCGGTCAAATAGTTCTTGGCGATCTCGGTATCCGCCTTTCGAATGCGCCCTTTTGGGGCATTCTTCCAGGTGGTGAGGCCCATGTTCGGCTTTGTCCCATCGGCACGTTCGGCGATGATCTCGGCGGCAGTATGTCCATGTATCGCCCAGTGCAGTTTATTCTGGACCGTCTTGAAGAACTCCAGCGTGAAGGGATGCTGTTTGTCGTAGTCCACGCTGGTCGAGTAGATGTCGCAGATTTTCTGATAGAACCGCTGCTCGGAGGCGCGTATGTCTCGGATGCGCTCCAGGAGTTCATCAAAGTAGTCCTGCCCGAGGTTACGTCCTGCCTTCAGGCGTTCATCATCCAGCACAAAACCCTTGACGATGAGTTCTCGCAGTTGCTTCGTCGCCCACTGCCGAAACTGTGTGCCGCGATGCGAGCGCACCCGATAGCCGACGGAGATAATAACGTCGAGATTGTAGTGCTCGACGTTGTAGTTCTTTCCGTCGGTGGCAGTTATTCGGAAATTCCGAATAACTGGATCTCGCTCCAGTTCTCCCTCCTCGAAGATGTTCTGGATATGCTCGTTAATCGTCGGAACCGTTTTCTGGAAGAGTTCCGCAAGTTGTCGCTGGGTGAGCCAGACCGTCTCATCCAGGACACGTACTTGCACATGAGTTTGACCGTCTTCAGTCTGGTAGAGCACGAACTCCGAATTTCCATCAGAGTTGCCAGGAGGGACGTTTTTGTTCATCGAGAGAGAACCTCCGGTTCGCTTTTCTGTGTCATGTTTTGACACATGAGGGTGGAATATTCTGGTGGCGCAAGAAAACCAATCGCTTTCGCGCTTCGATGGAATGCAGTGTTGGTGTCTGCGATGGAATGAATTCCTTCGCTAGGGGCGCGACGCGCCGAGTGACCGCCTTCGCGGGCACATTGCCTGATAAGCCGGTTAGATCCTCTCCAACGCGTTCGGCGAACGGCGAAAGTCTCCCATTGAGAGCGTTCCTCGTCTGGGAGAGTGGCAGCAACGCTCTCTTTGCCCTGCCATAGGAAGAAGGCTTCCAGTTCGACCTGTCTTGTGCCCGCGAAGGCGGTCACTCGGCCGAAGGCTCCAGCGAAGGAATTCATTCCATCGCAACACAAGGCCAGTGCATGATTGCATCGCAACACATTTTTGCTCCATTAATTTTTGGGAGTAGTGGGATACTATCCGTGGAGGCTTTGAAGCGCGCAAGCGCGGCATCGCCTTTTTTGTCGAGCGATTTTCTATACAACCTTCATCTCCTTGAGGTCACAGGCTGTGACCTCAAGGAGCTTATGGGATAAGTTCCAGTTCGCGCAAGTGCGCAGACAGTTTTTCTCGGACAGTCGCCAATTCGACTTCGAGACCGTCGATCTCCTGTTGTAAGGCGGCAATATCCACCGTGGCAGGAGCCTCGAAGGTGTCGATATAGCGCGGAACGTTCAGATTGAATTCGTTTTCCTGCACCTCTTCTATCGGGACGCGACGACTGTACTGCGCTATCTCCTGCCGCTCATGGTATGTTGCGGCGATCTTTTCGATGTCTCGTTCGCTCAAGGTGTTCTGGTTCTTGCCGGGTTGGAACTCGCGACTGGCGTCGATGAACAGAATGTCTTTACGTTGGGCGTTCGCGCCTCCTGTTTCGCGGGAGCGGTCGAAGATCAGGATGGCGGCGGGAATGCCCGTTCCAAAGAACAGATTTTCGGGTAGCCCGACGACAGTGTCCAAGAGGTTTTCTTCGATAAACCGCTGGCGGATTTTCCCCTCAGAACCGCTTCTGAACAGAACTCCATGCGGTACGATGACACCAATCCGTCCCTCTTTCGGTAAAGCCGCCTCAATCATGTGTGAGATAAAGGCATAGTCCGCTTTACTCTTCGGCGGCACACCACGCCAGAAGCGGTTGTAGTGGTCTTGCGCTGCATTTTCCTCGCCCCATTTGTCCAGTGAAAACGGAGGATTTGCAACGACCACATTAAACTTCATTCACTCCTTCGAAACCACGGATTATCGCGGCCTAGAAAGTGTCGTAAGAACACCGGGCTTCCGCACTTCACCGCTTGCAAATAAGTTTGGCTCAAGTGTCGCACAGGTGACACACGCTTTAGCATATCTAGCGCTCTGTGCTAGAAACAATCAACTATCTGATCCCGCCGCCAGCAGGTGGTTGGATCGTATCAAAAACGATCCAAGTTGGCGTAGTTGGAAGCGCTACTTCTATTTAGGAAGCATTGCTCAACATTATGGGCAACGGTCGCCGTATCTTGATCTGACCACTAACCACAAAGTCGCAATGTGGTTCGCGACCTCAAATTGGATGTCTGGCGATCCGATTCTAGTTGATAAATCCAACAGGGTCAAGAGACACGTAATTTATCGAATTCGAAAAGATATACTGGAGACTGTAGAAGCCTCGACAAATATGCTGCCGGGCTATACTGGTGCAAACTCGTGTATCCACATGAATATAAGAGATATACCAACCTCGCTCGCCCTAAGGCCCTCGGCCCAATACGGTTGGGCTGGTCGGAATTACGAGTCGCCACATCTCCTTTTAGAACTCATTCGTAAGGGGGGCATAGAGGCATGCGTCTTCTATAGTCCGTACAAATCGTCAAGAAACGATATGTTGCCTACACAAATTCGCGAGAACACCGATCCTTTGATTGACTGTTTAAACCACTATTCTGTAACTGGAGATACACCTACTCATCTGCAGTTATGGCTCGACACGCATGTTAATCCTAAGATGCCCATACAATTCCAACTCTCTATCTCTGATAACCACTGGCTTACAAAAATGTTGGACAACTATCCATGTATTTAAAACGCCTTCGCTCGACAAAGGGGGTTGGGAAGTGGAAGCCAGATATGGAACCCGATACCTTGGAACCGTGCAAAGGTTCAAGATAGTATGCGCTGGCGAGTTTGGTGACGCCAGCAGTTCTGGCTGTTGTTGTCCATGAGGATGATACTCCGTCCCAATCAGTCGGTTAGTATGACTGAACTGGACGCCCTCTTCTTATAGTGTGCGTTCGAACGGCGTTCTCTGTAGGGGCCATTCGAGTGGCTGGCCCCTACATCCTGTATCCTCTTCCCCATTTCGAAACGGGCTTTGCATTTGCCAAAGTGGGGGAAATAGAGTACAATTCTGGTATTGGCGGTGGGGCAGACTGTGAATGTCACGGCCCCACCGCATCATTTTGCCGGAAGGGTGGGAACGCGCGTTGTCTCTGGATCAGGCGAAGGCCAAACTGGAAGAGGTAGAAGCTCGTTATGAGGAGATCGAAGCGCAGATCAACGATCCCGCGTTCAGCAGCGACTACCAACTCTATATACAGGCGGCGAAATCGAAGAACGAGATCGAGCCCGTCGTATTGAAGTACAAGCACTATAAACGGATCGTCGCGGACATTCCGGATGCGGAAGAGATGCTCAGTATGTCGGAGGGCGCGGACCGCGAAGTCGCCCACGAGATGGTCGATACGCTGAAAATACAGCGGGATACGATCGAAGAGGAGATCCGGCTGCTGCTCATGCCGAAAGATCCCAAAGACGACCGCAACGTGATCGTGGAGATCCGGGCGGCGGCCGGAGGGGAAGAGGCCAAACTGTTCGCGGGCGAACTCTACCGGATGTACTCCCGCTATGCCGAACGCCGCAAATGGAAGACCGAACTGATTGACATCGCGGAGACGGGCATCGGCGGCATTCTGGAAGTGACCTTCGAGATCGACGGGCAGGGCGCCTACAGCCAGTTGAAGTTCGAAGGCGGCGTCCACCGGGTGCAGCGTGTGCCTGTCACCGAATCGGCCGGGCGCATTCAGACTTCGACAGCCACCGTCGCGGTGCTGCCGGAAGTGGAAGAGGTCGAGGTCGAGCTCGACGAAAAAGAGATCAAGCAGGACATCTATCACTCGTCGAGCGCGGGTGGGCAGAACGTGCAGAAGGTAGCGACCGCCATCCGCCTGACCCACCTTCCCACCGGGATCGTGGTGCAGTGCCAGGACGAACGCAGCCAGTTGCAAAACCGGATCAAGGCCCGCAACGTGCTGCGCTCTCGCCTCTACGACTTGCAGCAGCAACAGGCGAGCGCCGCCGTTGCCGGTGTGCGTAAATCGCAGGTCGGATCCGGCGAGCGCAGCGAGAAGATCCGCACCTACAACTTCCCGGATGGGCGCGTGACCGATCACCGCATCAACAAAACGATCTTCAATGTGCCCGGCGTGATGGACGGCGATATTCAGCCGTTTATCGACGATCTGATCGCCGCCGATCAGGCTGAGAAGATGCGCGAGAGCGCGGAAGCCTAGTAGGGCAGAGCATTACTGCTCCTCGCATGCCTCCAGAGGAGAATTGACGCGGTAAGAATCCAGGAAAACAGACGAAGGAAAGAGAGTTCATGACGCCAACGCTGACGCCATTTGCACCTATAAAGACAGAGAGTTTCGCTGCCCGGTGGATGCTGGCTACGGCCATGACCGGGGTGACCTGCCTCTGCGCCCAAATTTCCGCTCCGCTCCCGTTTACTCCCGTACCTGTCACCCTTCAGGTATTCGCCGTGCTGCTTTCCGGCCTGTTGCTGGGGCGACGATGGAGCACGGTCGCGCAGTTGCAGTATCTGATGCTCGGAGCGGTAGGTCTGCCGGTTTTCGCGCTCGGCAGAAGCGGAATGAGTGTGCTGTTTGGCCTGACCGGCGGCTATCTGCTCAGCTATCCTGTTGCGGCCGGGTTGACAGGCTGGTTCAGCGGCAAAAAGCCTTCATTGGGAGGGCAGTTGGGCGCTTGTCTGCTCGGGATAGGAGTCGTCTACGGGCTGGGCTGCCTGTGGCTGGCGCTTATGTCGTCTCCCGTGCTCTCTCCCAAGGCGGCGTTCGTGATGGGAGTGGGCTGGTTTATCGCGTGGGATGCCGCTAAGGCGCTGCTGGCCATCGCCGTGGCAGGCGGACTAAAAACACGAATTCAGAGCAAAATTTCAGGCTGGTAAAAAGCCGAAAGCGACGATAGGGATATGGCGTGGAGAGTTCCGAGAGGTTGCAGGTGGCCCTGGCGCGCCTGACGGCGGCTGGGGTGGAGAGCCCTCGTCTGGAGGCGCAGTTGCTGCTGGCGCAGGCGTTGGGAGTCACGCGTACCGCGATTGTCGCCGGAATCCATCGAGAACCGACCGTGGAGCAGTGCGCGGAGTTTGAGCGGCTGGTGCAGGCGCGGGAGCTTCGGATGCCGCTGGCCTATCTGCGGGGCACACAGGAGTTTTTTGGATTGACCTTTCGCGTTGGGCCGGAAGTGTTGATCCCACGCCCCGAAACCGAGATGCTCGTAGAGTTTGCGCTGGAGAAGTTGGAGACTACCGGAACTATGGCGGATGTTGGGACAGGCAGCGGCTGCATTCTGACGGCGACGCTGGCCAACGCGCCCCAGGTGCACGGCGTCGGTTTCGATCTGTCCGCAGCCGCACTGACGGCAGCACGATACAATATCGGACAGAACGGCGTAGCAGCGCAGGCCCGACTGGTGCAGAGCGATCTGCTATCGGGAGCGGGAGCAGAGCGTTTTCAGGTGATTGTTTCGAATCCGCCCTATATTCCTTCGAGAGAGATAGAGACTCTGGCTCCGGAAGTGCGGGATGCGGAGCCGCGTCTGGCGCTCGATGGAGGGGCGGACGGGCTGGAGTGCTACCGCCGGTTGGCGACGCAGGCGCTGTGGGCCATGGGGAGCGGCGGGTGGCTGGCGGTCGAAGTCGGAAGAGGGCAGGCTCCGGACGTGGCCGTATTGTGGCAGGCTGCGGGTTGGCAGGAGGTCGCTACCCGATGTGATCTCGCCGGGATCGAGCGCGTGGTGTATGGGCGAAAGGGAGAGCGATGATCGTCTGTCAGAACCTGACCAAACAGTTCGGCGAACTGACAGCGGTTAAGGATATGAGTTTTTCAGTCGCGGAAGGGGAACTGTTCGGCTTTCTCGGACCCAATGGGGCTGGCAAAACGACGACGATCAAGATGATCACTGGCCTGCTGCGACCGACCTCTGGCCGCGCCCTGATCGGGGAGTTCGATGTCGAGACGCAGCCGTTGGAAGCCAAGCGTCTGTTCGGCTATATTCCCGACAACCCTTTTCTCTACGAAAAACTGACCGGGCGCGAGTATCTGGCCTTCATGGCCGATCTCTACTCTACCGTGCTGCCGGATCGCTCGCAGCGCATCGACGAACTTCTGCACCTGTTCGACCTGTACGACAAGGGCAACGAGATGGTCCAGAGCTATTCGCGCGGAATGCGGCAGAAGATCGCACTGGCAGGCGCCCTGATCCATAGCCCGAAGGTAATCCTGATGGACGAGCCGACCGTCGGCCTCGACCCGCAGAGCGCACAGGCCATGCAGGATATTCTGCGGGAACTTTGTCGGCGTGGCACCACGGTTTTTATCTCGACGCACAATCTCGGGATCGCCGAAAAACTGTGTGATCGCGTTGCGATCGTCAACAAGGGCGAACTGATCGCACAGGGCACGGTCGCCGAACTGCGCGCCCATGTCGCGCCTATAACGGCAGATGAGACGTCGCCCCTGAGCTTGGAAGCGATCTTTTTCCTGTTGACGGGCAGCGCGACCCGCGAAGAGTTGATGCGCTATCTCGGATAGCATGAAGAATGGAACCTGTTATGAACCCCTCTGGTGAGAATTCGCCGCCTGTTATCCGCCGCTTCCCGCTGTCCACGCTCTTGCTTCTCTTCAGCCTGGTCGCCTTTTTTTGCTGGTTCTTTTATATGCGGGTACAGTCTCTTCGCTACGCGGCCATCATCCAGTCGGGTTCCGCAGCGTTGGCCAAGAAAGATACCGCAAAAGCCAAAGGCCTCTTCGACTCATTTCTCCGCGCCAACGCCACCGATCCGAATGCATATGTCGTCATAAGCGATGTCTGTGCGAAGTCTGATCAGCCGAATCTAGCGCTGGAATACGCGCAACATGGCCTGAATGCTTGTAAAAATGCTCCTAAGCCGCAGCTTGCGGAACTCTATATGAACCTTGCACAGGCACAGGCGCTTGTGGAGCCCGCACACCCACAAACGAAAGCGATTGCGTCTGCCCGTATGGCTCTGAGCCTCGATCCCGACAATCTCGACGTCTTGAATGCTTTGGGTTATACCCTCGCCGACAACGATCAGGATCTGGGTGAGGCGGAGAAACGGCTGCGCCAAGCGCTACTGTTGCTCAAGCCAACTGGCGACGCGCTTTCCGACCTACGGCGTCCCCTGGTAGAAGACAGTTTCGGCTGGCTGCTCTACAAGAAGGGCGACTATGCGGGCGCGGCACTCACCCTGAATCAGGCTATTCAGGATATGCCCACCGGGCAGCCGGGCTACCTTGCCAAAGAGTACTACTACCACCTGGGGGCGGCCTCTCGCAAGGCCGGTCAGATCGACGAAGCGCGTCGTGCCCTGGACATTGCCCTGCACTACGACCCGACCTTCTCGGAGGCGAAAGCCGAAGAGGCCCTTCTGCCTCCCCCGAATACCCCTGCCGCAACACCGCCCCCCAGCGCTGCTTCACCCGCCAATCCCTCTGCTTCCGTTCCCGCCTCAACGCCTCCTTCCTCGTCGGTCCCCGGACTGAAACTTTAGCCCGGTGACTTCGCGCAAGGGTTGATAGGCTGGTCGCCTTCCCCTATCGCATGGCATCGTGGGGAACTATGCGGCCTGGAGTGTTTCGCGGAGGGCCTGGCCAGCGCGGTTGCCGCGCAGTTTTTCGAGTGCTTGTAGTTCGATCTGGCGGGCGCGTTCGCGGGTCAGATGAAGCGATTTGCCGATCTCTTCAAGGGTGTGCGGCTCGTTGCCTTCGAGGCCAAAGCGCAGGCGCAGCACGTCCTGCTCGCGCGGAGTCAGGCTGTGCAATGCCCGCACCACTTCCTCCTGCACGGCATGCCGAAACACACGGGCGGAAGGGCTAGCGTACTCGTCGGAAGGGATCATGTCGGCAAGGCTGCGGTCGCCCTCCTCTCCGAGCGGGGCATCGAGCGAGGCGGGCTCGACCATGCTCTGCAGCAGGTCGGTCAACTGGTCTTCCGTCATGGCCGCCGCCTGGGCAAGTTCGCCGCGACTGGGCTGTCGGCCAAACCGACCCTCCAGTTCGCCCCGAATGCGCGCGATACGGGCGATATTATCGACGACATAGGCGGGCAGTCGGATGCTGCGGCCGGAGTTGGCCAGGGCGCGCAGAATCGTCTGGCGAATCCAGGGGGTTGCGTAAGTGCTGAACCGGAACCCACGCCGCCAGTTGTACTTGTCGGTTGCCCGGATCAGGCCGATGACGCCCTCCTGAATCAGATCTTCCAGAGGCAGGCCCCGGTTCTGATAGCGTTGTGCGATCGAATTGACCAGGCGCATATTGCTGGTGACCAGAATGTCTTTCGCGCTCTGATCGCCGTTTTCGACGCGCCGTGCCAGAATGATCTCCTGGCAGGGAGACAGCAATGCGGTCTTACCGCCCGGTAACAGGGCCGAGTTGTCTATATCCGGCGCCGAAGATACCGGAGGGTTATGTGACATTGACCGCAGACGGAGTTCGATAGGCGAAACGCCGCAGTCGTCCGTCTGCGTTCTCAGACGGGCGGGCTCTTCGTTTGCCGGCACGAAATCATCCATCAGGCGGCGCAGTTGAATTGTATCCATATCGGTAAAGTCGCCTCCCAGCTCGGGGGACAATGTGTCTGTGGTCTGGCGTGGCTTGCGCCCACGCGGTTTGCCCGTTCCAACTACCCCTGTATTGCTTCCGACCTTCTTCTCGCCTCGGATCGCTCGTGTGGCTCCCGCACGAAACATGTCGATCCCCCTTCACCGCCGCGCCCTGATCGGACAGTCGGCGTGTGCTTTCCTAGTCGTATATACGGAACAGCAGTGCAAATGTTACGCCCTGCCTGTTCCAACTCACGGAATCAGATCCAGGATAGCAGCGACAACGGGATGATCAACGACTAGAGGAGGTGCATCATTTTGTGGGTCTGGGGAATGACGCGCACTTCGCGCAGTCGGCGGGCGGCACGGGCATGGAAGGCGATCATGCGAGCGGGATCGGTGGGGAGAGGCTCGTAGCCGAACGGAGTGACCGGCTGGAGAATAAGCGGAATAGCAGGATCGACGGCGGCAATCGTTTCGATCACGGCATCGAGTTCCGCTTCGGTCGTGGAGGGCGTCACAACGAACTTGCCGTAGACGTTGGTGGCGCGAGCCACTTGCAAAAAGGCGCGGTGGCGCTCCCACGTCTGAGCCTCGGTCAGGCCAGTCGCGCTGGGTGCTTTGAAGTCCATCGAGACATAGTCCAGTAAGGGCAGCACGCGGCGCAGATGGTCGGGCAGCATGCCGTTGGTTTCGAGAAAGATCTTCAGTCCAAGCGCACGGATCTCCGGCAGCCAGTTCTGTAAGAAGGCGGCATGCAGCAGTGGCTCGCCGCCGGTCACGGAGAGCGAGTGGTGCGGCTCGGCCAGGTAGCCGCGCACGATGGCGGTCAGGTCCGGGGCGGCGACGGGATTGGCGACGGTGCGGAACTGCCAGCTTCCCGGCAACGTCTCCACCCGGCAGAGGGGCGGAGAGCCGGACTCTTTCAGTGTCTCCGGGCTATCGCAGTAGGTGCAGCGCAGGTTGCAGCCATAGGTCCGGACGAACACTTGCCGATGTCCCACCAGAATGCCTTCGCCCTGAATGGACGAGAAGAGTTCTACCAGTCGAACGGCAGGGAGGGGAAGCGGTTTCAATTCCAGGTTTGCGACGCTCATGGGGTGTTTCCAGGCGGGGGCCAGCCGCGCACGATGGCGTCCGACATGCGGGCCACGCGTGTCATCTCTTTGACATCGTGGACACGGACGATGGCGGCGCCGTTGGCGATGGAGAGCGCGACCGTCGCGGCGGTGCCTTCCAGGCGGTCTTCCGGAGGCAGATCTCCCAGCACCTTGCCGATGGTCGATTTGCGGGAGGCGCCGAGCAGCAGCGGATAGAGAGGCGTCGTAAGCTCGCGCAGACGGCGCAGCAGTTCCAGATTGTGCGCGACGGTCTTGCCGAACCCGATGCCCGGGTCCAGCACAATGTTCGTGGGCAGTATGCCTGCTTCCAATGCTGCGGTCGCTCGCTCCATCAAATGCTCGCGCACCTCGTGCACCACGTCCTCATAGAATGGTTTGGCAGGAATCTCGGTCGGCAGTCCGAGGAGATGCATGAGGCACACCGGTGTGCCCAACTCTGCAACGGCTGCCGCCATATTGGGGTCGGCGCGCAGGGCGCTGATGTCGTTGATCATCGTCGCTCCCGCCTCGACCGCCTGCCGCGCCACCGACGCTTTGTAGGTGTCCACGGAGATCGGCACGTTGGGCATCCGCTCTGCAATCGCCTGAATGATCGGCAAAATGCGGCGCAACTCTTCGTTCGCGCTGAGTGGAGCGCCGGTTGTGAAGGTGGCGGGGCGAGTCGACTCTCCGCCGATGTCCAGGATGTCTGCGCCTTCCGCCACCATGCGCTCGGCATGCTCCAGCGCCGCGTGCGGCACAAAAAAACGCCCTCCGTCCGAGAACGAGTCCGGCGTCACGTTCAGCACCCCCATGACGAGAGTCCGGTGGCCTGCACGCGCGGTTGCGAGCAGAGTGTGCAGGCGGTGGACGGATGGGCGGAGTGCGAAGCTAATTGTAGAACACGGCATGGGCTTCATGCGGGCATTCTATCACCATATCGAGCAGGAAGCCGTTCAGCATATGGTTGCCGAAAGGGCTCAACAAAAATCCCCGCTCTTCGACCGCATTCTGCGGATCGCGCAGCACCTGCGTTCGGAACATCGTGTCGTCCATGGTGAGAATAAAAATCTGCTGCAACTGGAACATATCGAGGGTATGCAGGCTGTCTCTGGCCGGGATCGCGTAGGGGCCTTCCGGGTCCAGTTC
>JAYUMV010000158.1:0-2666 GCA_043762265.1 Chthonomonadaceae bacterium
CCGTCAGTTGTCCTACCCTCGATATCTCAACCTTCGTTTCTGTTTTCAATAAAGGAGATAGTTTATGCGTTGCACGAATCTGACTCTCAGCCTACTGACGTTAGGTGTTTGCGCAATTTTTGCGGCTCCGAACGCTCACGCACAGGTCGCTACATACCAGTTCAATAACACCTTAAACGCCGATCAGCCCGGCGTGGTTGCCTTGAACTCCGTCAATCCGAATGGGTTAAGTGGATTTCAAGCGGACACTGTTTTGGGGACATCGCGCGTGGTATATCGCTTTACATCGAACACGACCGCGCCTGCGGATCAGTCAGGGTTGACCCTCAACAGCACGGGACTGGTCGCTTCGAACACATATTCGGTTGAGGCTCTTTTTCGCTTCGATAGAGTGAACGGCTTCAATCGTGTCCTGGATACTCAGAACCGCCAAAGCGACAGTGGCTTTTACGTCGCCAATAGTGCCCTGCAAGATTATCCGCAAGCCGCGAGCGTCGGAGCAGGCTTTACCGCGAATATCTATCATGACGTTTTCCTCACGGTGAGCAGCAACGCTACCAACAACGTTTCGGCGTATTTGGACGGCGCACCTTACTTTACAGTGACTTCCACGGATCTGAATCTGGACAGCAACCACGTGTTCAGTTTCTTTTTGGACAACGTTGCTGGCGGTGGGATAGGAGAGTACTCTTCCGGCGCCATCGCTCAACTCCGGATTTATAATTCGGTTCTTTCACCTGGGCAGATCGCCACAATCTCGGCAAATCCTTTAGCCAATCCTACTGCGACCCCGGAACCCGGCAATGTGGCGCTCCTTCTCGGCATGGGATTAAGTGGCGCAGGTTTTTGCGCTCGTCGGCGGAAATCGGTCCGTAAAGCCTCCTAACGACCATTCACAGATTCCAATGAGCACAGCGCCCCTGATAAGCATGCTTATCAGAGGCGCTGTGAATGGTTACGCTACCTCTTCGGCGTATCCGTAGGTTCGGGTGTGGGCTTCGGGGAGATAGGCTGCCAGAAGGTCGATGGTGGCCTGGATGTCTTCGATGTGCGCCATTTCGTTGACGGTGTGGATATAGCGGGTCGGGATCGAGAGCGTGAAGGAGGCGACGCCGCCGCGACTGCGCTGAATGCCTCCGGCGTCGGTGCCGCCACGGGGCAGAATCTCCAACTGGTACTTGATCCCCTTCGCTTCGGCGACGTCTCGGAAGTGCCGGACCAGCTTCGGATGGCAAAGCAGGGAGGAGTCCACGATCTTGATCGCGGTACCGGCGCCGAGTTGAGTCACCTGATCCTGCTCGGGTACGCCGGGGAGATCGACCGCAAGGGTAACGTCGAGTGCGATGCCGATGTCGGGCTGGAGGGCGTAAGCGGCGGTGGTCGCGCCGCGCAGGCCGACCTCTTCCTGGGTAGTGGCGACCGCAAGGATACTGGCTTTGGTGGGGGTGCCCTGGAGTTTGCGAAGCGTCTCGATCAGGATGAAGACGCTCAGGCGGTCGTCGAGAGTCTTGCTGACGATCATGTCACCTACCTGCTCGGCGGTGCGATCCATCGTGACCATGTCGCCCTTTTCGACGAGCGCCTTGACCTTCTCGCCCGACATCCCAAGGTCCACGAAGAACTCCTCGATCTTGGGCGTCTTGCTGCCTTCCTCGGCTGTCAAAAGATGGGTCGGTTTGATACCGGGCATCAGGGTGCCGCGCAGAGTCTGGCCTGCAAATCCGTGTACAAGCACGCGTTGCGCGACCATTGCGCGAGGATCCCAACCGCCGACCGGCAGCAGGCGCAGGAAGCCCTTGTCGTCGATATGCTTCACCATGAAGCCGATTTCATCCATGTGTGCCGCGATCATGACGCGCGGACCATCGCTCGCGCCCTTCTTGAACGCGATCACATTCCCCATCACGTCCACTTCCAGCGTGTCGCAGAGCGGTCGCAACTCTTCGATGACCAGTTTGCGAATGGCGTCTTCGCGGCTGGGAATTCCCGGCGTCTCACAGATCCGTTTTAAGAGATCAAAATTCAGTGTACTCATACCACTCTCCTGGACGATTGGGTCCTTTTTTAATTTCTCTCTCTGCTCGTTTCCGGATCAAAGCGCGGGTGCGGCGCGGTACAGAGACACTTTTTGCGCCCGCACATCTTTACTTTATGGGGCGAGACGGGTTATAATAGGCGAACCACAGCGGAAATACCTGCTGCACTTTGCCTTTATCCGAGGTAGACAGTGCTTTTCCCCCTTTTGCGAAGCGAATTACCCGCTTTCGCGCCCGGTCCAGGCGATGCCGCCCCTCGGTAAACAGTCTGCACGGCTCAACGATGGAGTCGAAACTCGCAGGAGGTGCGTCTCTTTCGATGCCACTATTCGATAACTACCAGGCCACTGGCTTTTACGACGAGATGTTTCAGCCAGACGGTCAACCACGCCCCCATTACTGGAAACTTTTTCAACGTCTCTCCGGCCTGTCGCTCGACGACTTCCGGCGGCGCTGCCAACTCGCCGAACTGACCCTGATCAATCAGGGGATCACGTTCGCCGTCTACGGCAGCGACCAGGGAGTCGAAAAGCCCTTTCCCTTCGACCTCATCCCGAGAATCATTCCGGCGGACGAGTGGGAACTGATCGAACGCGGACTTAAGCAGCGCCTGACTGCGTTGAACCTGTT
>JAYUMV010000159.1:0-25231 GCA_043762265.1 Chthonomonadaceae bacterium
TCAAGTCGACCGGCCTGCCGCTCACCTGGAAGTTCGACGACAATATCTACCGAATCGTCCCCAAAAGGGAGCAATGGCGGGGGCGCGCTGGGAGGTTCCGGGGGTACTGGCAGAGGCAGAGGCTTCTAACACCCAACCTATAGGCAGAGCGTGCATTCTACGACGCTCATAAACCCTCAGAAAGCGGAACCGAGAGGCTCGGTTCCGCTTTCTGAATTGTCTCGAGGCCGCTCCCAACCGTCCTTCGTCCTTATCTTTGCCGAAAACTGCCATTCTCTAGTCCTATTGCGCCTTGCAAGGTAAAATTGGCGAAAAATTAGACTTCCCGTCTTGCCCCATCAATCCAATTGCCCTCGTTCGCCTACTAATCAGGCAGTATACCGAAAGTTACCGCAAACGAAGTGGGCTTCGATCCCGTAAAGAAGTCATCAGCAGATTTTGACCCGGAATCCGGCCTCTTCGGCTGCAAGCGGTCATCAGAAATCTCTGTGTGCCAAGCTCGGAACATTGAGGGAGGACATTCATCATGCAAACCAGATCGATCGCGGTGAAACAGGCCGTTATAAAGGTATTGAAGGAGAAGCAAGCGTTCGGAGAGGATATGCCACCCGTCATCGGACTGGCGAGTGAAGTCGCTTCGAGTCTCGCTGCGCAGTTCGACAACGTCGATTTCTGTTATGTGATTCATCGGCTGGCGGCTTACGATAAGCCTTATTTCGTGCGCGCGCTCACCGAACTCGCACAGCGCGAATGCATCACGATCCACGCCGATAGCGCTGCCCACTGGCCCACTATCGCCACCCGGTATACCCTTACGGAGCGGAACCGACTCAATCTGAATCTGCTCTAGAAACACGAGCGCGCTCTGCGCGCTTCTAGTTCGGACGCCCTCTGCCAGGTCCTGACGCCTCAGATACCACTGCATCCGAAAGTCGATCAGGACTCTCCTCCGGGAGAGTCCTGATCGATTCGGAGGGTGGTACGGGGGAACCGCACACGGACTCTTCCGCCACCCTGAGCGCGATTCTCATAAGAGACATTGCCGCGAAGATCGTAGCGTGCGGCGCTGTCGATAAGCCCCAGGCCCGTATTGGCAGCGGTCTGCCAATCAAAGTCCTCCGGAAAACCAGGGCCATCGTCGCAGACTTCCAGAGAGATCGTTTCTGCGTCTGCCGTCAGTGCAACCGCGATATTGCTGTGGCCATGTTTGATCGCGTTGCTCACGAGTTCGGACACCAGCAGCGTCAGCGAGGTCCCCACCCCTACCGGAAGTTGCACCTCGTCCACCTCATAATGGATACGCCTCCCTCCTGCTGTAGATTCCAACAGTGGAACCAGCCGATCCATCACAACTCTACTGGAGAGAGAATTGGTGTGCGCATCGGATTTGGCCTGTTGAGTCAGCAGGTCGTGGATGGCTGCCAGGGACCGTGTGTGCTGGCCGATACGGGTCATGGCAGCGACCGGAACATGCTCCTGCGCCTCGTCGACCTGCAACTCTACCAGGGCGCTGATGATCTGAAGGTTGTTTTTGACCCGATGGTGTGTCTCTCGGATCGATCGGGTCAGGCGTGCGTTCAACTCCTCGATCTGGCGAAGATGCTGTACCCGCTCCGTAATATCCGTGTTGGCTCCGATCCATTCGCGGATGCTGCCGTTCTCCTCGAGAATCGGGATCGCTCGGGCGATCGTATTGCGATAACTGCCCGTTCGTTCACGCAGACGGTACTCGCATTCGTAGACAGCGAGTGTTCGCAAAGAAGCCGTCCATACCTCCAGCACATGAGCCCTGTCTTCCGGATGGATTGCGTCGAGGTATCCCCAGCCAGCGTACTCCTCCTGCGTCTGGCCGGTGAACGCACTCCAAGAGTCCATGCGGTGGACGATCGCGCCTTCCGCATTTGTCGTCCAGATGACCTGTGTCGTCGCCACAGTGAGCGATCGATAGCGCTCCTCGCTGATTCGAAGGGCGCTTTCGACACGTTTCTGTTCGGAGATGTCGAGCACAAAAGAAAAGCCCTCTTTGTTGGAGTCGTCGAACAGCGCGCCGCCAATGATGATCGGCGCGCGACTGCCGTCCTTGCGAAAGTACTCCTTTTCGTACGGAGCGCCTCGGCGCCGCAATCGGATCTCCGCGACTCCCGCATCGTTGCGTTCCCGCCACACGGCCGGCGTCATCTCATTCCAGTTCAACTTCCCCCGACGGAGATCCTCGCGGGTATAGCCCACCATGTCGAGAAAAAGATCATTGGCGTTGGTGATGATTCCGGTGTCGAGGTTCCAGTGGATGACTCCTACCACATTGGCGTCGAAGATGCGACGGGCGCGCGCCTCCGAGACCGCCAGGGCCGCCTGCGCCTGCTTGCGTGCCGTGATGTCCTCGGCAAGGACCAGAATGTTCGCGGGCTGTCCCTCCTCATTCTGGCTCACGGAGACACTGTTCTGCACCCAGATCAGAGTGCCATCTCTGCGCACATAGCGTTGTTCGATTACGAAACCGGGCACGATGCCAGCCATCATCCGGTCGGTCAGTTCCAGACTCTGCCCACGATCTTCCGCAAAGGTGATGCTGATGTTATCCAGAAACCGCAACTCCTGGGCCTCGTAGCCCGTGATGGCACAGTACGCGGGATTGACTTGAAGAAATCGCCCCCGGATATCGATCATAGCCATCCCAACGGCCGCATGCGCAAATGCGGTGCGAAAACGCTCTTCGCTCAGCCGCAGGTCCGGTTCAGACGGAATGCGTATAGAATTGTCCTCTTGCATATGCGTTGCCTTCTCGATGCACCGTGAGACTTTGCCGGGCGCGGTATTGGAATCCCCGCGAACAGTTGTCTGCGTCGGTCCCTATGCGTTCACCAGCGGGGCGCACAGTTCCTTCCCCCGTGCAGAATCGATTCGCGCGTCGGATCGTTTTGCAACGCCAGCGCCTTCTCATTGTCCAAAAACTAAGGAATTATGCACGAGAACATACGTAGATGCCCTAATGGATACGACTCGGTTTCAACGGTAAAATATGTATAAGACAATTTATGTATTATTGTGTTGGCGCCGTGCAGAGTAGGGCCTGAAATCTCGCTAAAAGCCGCGGGGACAACTTCTTTCGGTCTGCAGTGGATCGCACGCGATCTTCCGTTCCGAAATATTAAGATGACTGCGGTTCGCGCACAGTTCTTCCCTTTTCAAAACGATCTCGGAGGAGCGATATGCGAATCGAGCGAGGAAACATGATCCTGATGAAGACTGTTATTGCCGATGATCATCCGGTTGTGCGTAAGGGCTTGCGGCTCTTGATGGAGTGCGAACCTCTGATCGAGGTCGTTGGAGAGACGAGCAACGGGCTTCTGACACTGGAAGCAGTGCACAATCTCCGCCCGGATCTGCTGCTGCTGGATATCAATATGCCCGAAATGAATGGCCTGGAGGTTCTGCGCCACCTTCGAGGCGAATCGAACGCTATCCCCATCATTATTCTGTCCAACCACTCCGATACCCACTACGTGAATGCTGCCCTAGCTCTGGGCGCGAACGGCTATGTCGGCAAGGATTCTGGATTCGAGGTTTTGATGCTAGCCATTGAATCCGTGCGTTTAGGCATTCCCTATATCGATCCTAAAATACATATCATCGCGGCATAAGCGCTTTCTCTCCGCTTTCCGCAGGCCCCAGCCACAGGCAGGGGCCTGCTGTTGTTTCCGGAACCGCAAACGGCATGGCCGTGAGAAAGGCGATGTACAGACATCGCATGAGAAAGGCGATGTAAAGACATCGTCTTTACATCGCCGCAACGAGGGTTACTCGGGACACCTCTCCGCTCTCCCTATTTTTTGCGTCGGCGAGAGAAGACGCCTGCCGAGAGGCCGAGGGCGGTCAATAGTCCCACTGTGCCGGGTTCCGGGGTGGCTTTCATAGGAGAGACCCGGCTCAAGTTCCCCGTGAATGTCGTTCTGCTGCCGTAGTGCACTTCGCCGCTGTTGACGGTCCAGGTGCTCGCTATCAAGATGCCATCGATGTTTGCCGACTGCGTCACGTTGGAGTAGGGAGCCAGAACCGAGCCTTTCAACGTATTATCTATCAGGACGTTGCCGTTTCCGCCGGGAGGAGCAGTCAGGAAATTCCACACGACCTGGCTTGGATTGATCGTCTGGCTGCCATTCGCAGCCAAAAGATTTACATTGAAGTGAGCGACGTCCCCCGTGACATTGATCGCCAGAGTCTGACTAGGCAGCAGATCCGCGACATAGAGCGTACGGGAGTTCCCTCCCAACGCGCTGCTGTTGATCGAGAAGACCTTGAGCGTATCGTACTGCGTAGAAGCGTTGGCATCGATATTCCAGTCCCCCTGGGAGGGCGCTGTAATCGCCACGCTGGTTAAGGCGCCGAGATGCGTAGATTGGTACTGCGAATAGGTCTGTTGAGAAGTGAAGACGGAGGTGTCTACCTTGCCCGCTCCGGTATACAGGTGGGCGCCGCCGTTCAAATTGAGATTGCCGCTATTGACATAGCCGTTGGCATAGCCATCACCGCCGTTAAGGCTCCCGCCGTGCGAAGTCAGCGTTCCCCCCACGTAGAGCCCGATGTTCGAGGTGCTGCCTACCGTAGCGGTATAGCCGTGCGAGGTCGTGGTGTACTGGTACGAGAAGCTGCCGCCTACCGCAACAGCGCCATCGCTATCACTGGTATTGTTATCGGTGGCGTTATTGAAAATAAATGCGTTGAAGCTATTCGCAGTTCCAAAAGGTTTCGTAGAATCGTAGGTCATCTGCGCCTGAAGTTGCGCTGACCCTGCCATCATGATCGCACTGATTATAAAGAGAAGAAGAGTACGACGCACCTGCAACCCTCCGAGCCCAATTTGCGCGATCAAGATATCCTAATAGGTCCTTCACGAGAGACCTAGACGGGTCTCTACATCGCTACAAAAACCTATGGTAATTCTTAACGTCTCTAGTATAGGCCGACGGCCTTTTCGGGGACATTGGGGCATGCCCGTATATTGTCGGTAAAAATCACGTATGTTTTCGCCTACGTAGTCGTTTCGTATTGCTCGCCGCCGATTTGATGCCTGTTAAACTGCTCGAATCGAAAATACCTCTGTTTCGCTGTAGCGTGAGCAGGATTTAACGATCCGCCGGTGGAATAGAATTCTATCAGAGAGAGAGGACGTAGGTATGGAGTGTCCAAAATGCGGGGCAGCGTTGCCGGTAGCAGAACAGGATTGCGCTCAATGCGCGGCAGGCGTTTCACGGTCTGACGCCTCGCCCCAACCGGCCAGTGAGCCGCCGGATCCCTCGGTGCCACGCCCCTTCGCACACATCACGCCTTATTCTGGGCCTTATCCACCGGCTTATGTTCAGGTCTCGTCTTCTGAATCTCGACCGGGTCCAATAAACATTCTGGCAAAAACGGTCGGTCCTTTGTGGTCGGTCGTTGTCGTGCTCTGTTTCCTCGTGAACGCCAATAGTTCTAAACTCGAACATTGGAATGCGCTTGATACGTTGAATGGGGGAGGAGTCACCCCTTTCTTCTGGATCGGCCTCTGGGCCGTCGTCGCCATTCCCGCTTTTTTTATCTACCGTGCCACTCGCCCAAAGTCCCTGAAGGAACAGCGCGCCTTCGCCCCACGCGGGAAGAAAAATCCGTAGGCAGAGGCGTCTGCAGCGATGCGTTTCGTTCAATTCACGATGCAAGGAGTATTGATCTATGTCGATCCTATCCAGAGCGCTAGGCGGTAATATGCACAGGCTCTTGGTCGTACTGGTTTTGCTGGGTTGCCTGATAGCGCCCCCCACCCCGTCGCATGCCGCAGAGACGCCCGGCCCGTGGCCGGAGGCGCAGGCGCAGCAGTGGCAAAAGCGACACAGTTGGCTCGTCGGCTGCAATTTTTCGCCGTCGTACGCCATCAATGAGCTGGAGATGTGGCAGGCAGACACATTCGATGTCGCGGGAATCGATCGTGAACTCGGATGGGCGCAGGGACTTGGCTTCAACTCGGTACGCGTCTTTCTGCACAATAAGCTCTGGGACCAGGATTCGAAGGGCTTTCTCAAGCGGATGGATACGTTCCTTGGAATCGCCGACAAACACCATATCGGCGTGATGTTTGTGCTGTTCGATAGCTGTTGGGATCCTTTTCCTGTGCTGGGCAAGCAGCGCCCCCCCCGGCCCTTCGTCCACAACTCCGGTTGGGTGCAGGCGCCCGGTCAGGAGATCCTCAAAGACCCGAACCTCTACGACAGCCTGAAGCCTTATGTCGTCGGGGTGCTCAAACGCTTTCGGAAAGATCGCCGTGTACATGCCTGGGATCTGTTCAATGAGGCGGACAACACCAACGGAAACTCTTACGGCCCGGTGGAACTGAAGGACAAGCCAGCGCTGGCGCTGGATCTCTTGAAGAAGGTCGTAGGTTGGACACGAGAAGTAGCGCCTTCCCAACCGGCGACCGTCTGCGTCTGGTTCGGAGAGTGGGCCGACGATTCCAAGCTGACGCCGATGCAGAAGTACGCTCTGGACAACTCCGATGTCATCAGTTTTCACAACTATGGCCCCGTCGCAGAGTTGAAGCGATGCATCGACGACCTGCGCAGGTTTCATCGACCGATCCTCTGTACAGAGTATATGGCCCGCCCGAACAACAGCCCTTTCGATCCCAATCTTGGCTTTATGAAATCGGAAGGGGTCGCAGCCTACAACTGGGGATTCGTCTCTGGCAAGACGCAGACGATCTATCCCTGGGACTCCTGGCAGAAGGCCTATACCGGCGAGCCGCCAGTCTGGTTCCACGACATCTTTCGTACGGACGGCACCGCCTATCGTCCGGGCGAGGTCGCCTATATCCGCAGCGTCACCGGCCACAACGCTAAACCTTGATGCGGTCCCGGAGAGATAAAATTCTCAACCTCCCCCAACCCCCTCCTTCATGAAGCCCGTTGGGCACCCCAAATCCTTCACTTCCGCGTGAAGGATTTCGAAAAGAGGGGGCTATTTCTTCGCTCAACCCCTCCTTCTAACGGAGGGGCTTTTTGTTTATTCGTCGGTGAGAAGGATTTTGAGTTTGGGGTCAGCGAGGACGGCGGAGATCGTGGTCGGTTTGCCATCTACGAGGAGAGCCTGCTTTACCGGGCGTATGCCGTGGCTGTAGTCTACATAGGTATCACGATGGACGATGGTCAGGGGTTGGATCGAGCTCCCGTCGAGTTTGTGCCAACCGTAGATCGCGACCCGGTTCGGCTTTTCGAGCAGACGCATCGACTGCACGACATCCTTCTTGATCCCGGCGACCAACAGCCCGAGCGGTTTGCCAGCGCGCTGCATCTCGATGATCGCATTGTGTTCAAGGAATGTCTTGACTGCCTCTCGACTTTCGGTCATGGGATGCGGCGCCAATTTGACTTCCGCTTGCCTATAGATCGCATCGACCATCGTGCGGGTCGGCAGCGTCCAACCGAATCGGTCTCCGAGGGAGAGAGCGGTCATCGGTGTCAACGGCGTGCGCACGAAATCGTCGTTGGAGCCTACTGCGAGATAGTCCGGCATCACCTCGAAGACGGCAGTATGCTTTACGCCGTCGCTATCGACTGCCTCGACATGGATCGGCTTGAAGACGTGCAGAAATCCGGGTAGATTGCCTGCGATTATCTCTCGGAACAGAACCGTCTCCCGCTCGGCGGTGGAGAAGTCGGCGATGCGCGTCATGATCGCCTGCCCTCCCTGCGCCTCTTGGGAGCGTGCCGGAATAGGAATAAGGGTCTGCGCTGCCGCAACGATCACCGCGGCAGGCTGCACCCAGGTCGCGTAGGCTCTGGGTCCGCCGAAGGTTCCCCACCTTTTCTCCTCCGGCGTTCCATAAGTCAGCGCCATCAGGAAACCGTTCATCTCTCCGACGAGGGCGGTATGCAGAATCTTGTTGGCGGGATTGGTGTGGATCAGAAAGAGGCTGCGGTCGTCTGAACTCTCGTAGCGCTCGAAATCGCCCTGACGGGTATGTTTGAGAGGCGCCTGCTTGCCGAACGTCTCCAGCATGCGGCGGGTAGCGCGGTAGGCGCCGCCATCCGGCCCGACGACCGCTTTGCCATTCAGTTGGATGTTCCGGTCGTCGTATGCCACAACGATCAGACGATGCTCTGGCGCGGCCCCAAGCCAGGTCAGCAGTTTCTCCCCATGCCTGGCATCCTCCGCGTAGGAGTAGTTCGCATCGAGAAAGACGATACGATCGACCTCCGGTGGAAGCGAGTCTCCACCGTTCAGAAAGCCGAACAGGAAGCTGCCGCCGCCACTGTGCCCGGCCAGAGTGAGACGCACTGGCTTGCCAGGAATGCGCGCACGCGCGGTCTCCACCAGTCCTCGAATCAAAGTCGCATTGTCGGCATGTTTCTGTCGCCAGGCAGGCCAGCTTAGTCCCTCTGCTTCCACACAGACGAGCACCAGATTTTCATACTTGTCGAGTTCGCGTAGGCGACGGAGTTGCGCGGCAATATGCTGAATATCGAAATGCCAGTCCGTTTTAGGCTCCAATGCTGATCCCATTGTCTGTTCGATGGTGTTGCCGTTCGGGGTGGCGTAGAAGAGGAAACGGGTCGGCCGCATGAAATCGAATTGTTGCGGCGATGGCGCATTGAAGAGCATGCGCACTCCGGCAGGCGTCCTCTCTTCCGCGACCTGTTCTCCAAACCACCGACTGTGCTGGAAAGACGGCAGCAGTTCGCCGGGGACCGGCATGGTCTGGCCTCGCGCGGTCCGAGAGAGGACTGCGGCTACCCCTATCATCAATACCGTGACAAGACGAAAATAAAACATAGGCATTTTCCCCTCAAACGCGGGATCAATGGATAGAATGAATCCGCAGTATCTCGGCATCTCATTCCCCTCATTGTTTGGTGAATCCATCCTCAGATCGTCTGCCTTTCCAATTACCGCGAGGGAATAAACGTTGCGGTTACGGTAGCCTGAGGGTATGCCTCCCCAGAACTACGCGGGAATTCCGGCGTAAATACGTAACCTTACGGATTGTTGGCGAGTGATACTTCCGATATACTAATCTTGATCTTCGATCTAGGCACTGTGGTGGGACGTATTAGTCAGGAAGTTAAATCAATGTCCTCTTCTCCCGAGACGCATACCCAGGAGCCGACCATCATACGGCACACCTTCGGACATATCATTGTCGTCATCGGAGCCCGGCTTATTTTCGCCGTGCTTCAGTCCGTATTCGCCTGTTGGGTCGCCCTGACACCGGAGCGTAATCGAAGATAGTCGGCCGCATGTGCGGATTCCGGATCGCGATTTGCATCCGACCTCTCAGGCCACTACCCTGTTTTAAGGGCGAATTCGGGGGAAAAGCAGACGAGTAGACAGAGTTGCCTCTATTTTTATAAATTCTCGGATACAAGACCATAAATCAGCAGGAATTCGAATAGTCGGCGCGGAACGAAAGCGTACTCATACTCAAGGAGGTGCTCTATATGGAAGCGTACTGCATGAAGTGCAAACAAAAGCGAGAGATGAAAGACCCACAACCCACGACGATGAAAAACGGCAAGCCAGCAACTACGGGTACCTGTTCGGTCTGTGGCACCAAGTTGTTCAAAATCGGGAAGGCCACCGAGTAGTGGTTCGGAGCCCGGATACCCAACGAAGAGCCTGCGTTCTTACATTCGAGAACGCAGGCTCTTTGTCAAATTCCCAACCAGCAATCTCCTGTTCGTCTCTATTTCCCGACGGAGAGTTCGTTGCTGACTTTATAGGCTTTGTGCATTTTGGCGAGCTTGGCGGCAGCAATGCGGCCCGCACGCTCTTTGATCGCACTGCTGTAAACATGTCCCCGTAGATGCAAGACATAGTCCTTGGTATCGACGTTGATGTGGTTACGCCGATCGTTCAATTTATCATCCCCGATAATCGCTGCCTTCACACGCGGCGTGATCCCCAGGGCATCTGTCGAGTCGCGCGTATTCTCTTTGATCCTATGCCCTAGACTGCGGCTCTCCTGCCCGCCATAGCAGCCCTGTATGCTCGAATGAAAGTGGCGCTGCACTTGTCCTGCGCCGGCGG
Source organism: Chthonomonadaceae bacterium (assembly GCA_043762265.1). Classification (GTDB taxonomy): domain Bacteria; phylum Armatimonadota; class Chthonomonadetes; order Chthonomonadales; family Chthonomonadaceae; genus JANXLO01. The sequence goes on from JAYUMV010000159.1 coordinate 10,054, forward strand.
AACCGCACAGGGCAGCTGTCGCCAGAAGTGTCAATCCCCATCCTATCGGTAATATTCGCATTGTATGTCTCCTTCTGGCCCGGTACTACTTCGCTCGCAGCACGCGCCACCCGACAGACTATTTCAACTCTCATATTGTTCCCTCTCACTCAGGCTCTGTTCGTACTCCAACGCCTCACAGAGCTGTGCGAAGTGAAGTTTTAACGGAGGTACGAGAGCGGCAGCTCCTTCCACCGTTCCTGCGCGACCGATCTGTTCGAGGGCAGCACAGACTACCGCGAGCCTGTGGCCTCCCATCGTCCTGGCTGCGCCCCGAATTCCGTGCGCGAACTCCCGCAACTGCGCCGCATCGCCCCGTTCAATTACCGTCTCCATCGCTTCTACGCGCACACTGACCTCGGCCCGGAAGACTTCGATCAGTTCTGGCAAAATATCGCGCATCGAGCGCAGTTCCGCCAGCATGACAGGTTCGATAATGCCCTCAAAAAGCGAGGGATCGCTAGAAAAAGGCTCGTCGGTCAGCAGATCGGCGCCGGAAGCGGACTGGGGGGCCTCGCCCAGCGTCATTCGGACTGCGGCGCGCTTCTGCACCCATTCGCCCGACCGTATCAATGCCGTGCGCAACATCGCGGGAGAGACCGGTTTGGCCAGGTAGTCGTCCATCCCAGCGACCCTACAGGCCTCCTGGTCTTCTCGCATCGCATTTGCAGTCAGGGCGACGATTCGCGGACGGCGATCCGGCGGCAGATCGCGATGGATCCTCCGCGTGGCTTCCAAACCATCCATTTCAGGCATCTGCACATCCATCAGGATAAGATCGTACGGTTGCCGCTCAAGCGCCTGCAGCGCTTCCCGACCATTGGCAGCGGTATCCGAGCGATAGCCGAACTTGCCAAGCAGCAGGTGCAGTAACTTCTGGTTGATGACCAAATCCTCCGCCATTAGAATCCGCAGGGGTAGCCGCTGTCCTAAAGAAGGATCGAAAAGCGACGTGGTCACTTGGGCTTCCGGCAGGTGCGGTAACGTTGAAAACACCTGCGTCAGCACGTTGTAGAGTTGGGACTGCTTGATCGGCTTGGTCAACATGGTCGTGAATCGTCCGCCTTCCACTTCGGAAAGCCGATGCATCACGGAACTCAAACCAACCAGGGGCATCGTCTTCAGCCCGGAGAGTTGATGAATCTCCTGCGCCAGCGCGATCCCGTCCATGTCCGGCATTTGGATGTCGAGGATCGCAACATCGAATCGTGCGCCTTGTCGCAGCCGTGCCAGAGCCTCTTCCGCACTTGCGCTCTCTTCGGAGAGCATGCCCCAACTACGGGCCTGAAGCGTCAGGATCTGGCGATTGGTGGGATTGTCGTCAACGATCAGGAGCGTTCGCCCCTCCAGGTGCGGAGAATGCGGTTCCAGCGCTACTTGGAGCGGCGGTGTGATATCCAGGGGCAGGAGGACGTGAAAGGTGGATCCCTCTCCCACCACGCTTTCCACCCAGATCTTGCCACCCATCAGTTCACAGAGGCGTGTGCAGATCGCCAGTCCCAATCCTGTGCCACCGTAGCGGCGTGTCGTTGAAGAATCGACCTGGCTGAACGAGCGAAACAGTCGATCCATCCGATCGGAGGGAATCCCGATACCGGTGTCGCGTATCTTAAAATGCAGTTCGCAGCGCTCGTCCGTCAGCGGCTTGCTCGCCAGCGTCAGGATCACCTCGCCCTTTTCCGTAAACTTGACGGCATTACTGAGCAGATTGACGAGGATCTGCCGGAAGCGAGTCACATCTCCGCGCACCGCCGCAGGGGTATTCGGTTCCAGCACATAGGCCAGTTCCAGTCCCTTCTCCGCCGCACGTGTGGAGACGAGGTCCAGAGAGGCTTCGGCGACATCCCGCAGATCGAAGGGTTGCTGCTCCATCTCCAGTTGGCCAGCCTCGATCTTGGAGTAGTCGAGGATGTCGTTGATGAGGGTGAGAAGCGCATCGCCGCTAGCCTGAATGATCTGGGCATACTCGCGCTGTTCGGAGGAAAGATCGGTGTCCAACAGTAGGCCCGTCATTCCGATCACCGCATTCATCGGAGTGCGGATCTCGTGGCTCATCGTCGCAAGGAACTGGCTTTTGGCGACGGTGGCTGCTTCTGCCTCTTCCTTGGCAGACCGCAGTTCGGCCTCGGCCTGCTTACGATGCGTGATATCGACCAGGAGGCCGTCCCAAAGAATATCGTCATTCGGTTCGAGTTGTGGGCGTGAGGCGCCTTCGACCCAGTGATAGGAGTTTGATCGCAGGTGAAAGTAACGGCCAGCCCAGTTCCACGGTTCCATTGTCTGCGCCGACTCCGTAACCCCGGCTACGAACGTCACACGGTCTTCCGGGTGAATAAGATCGATCAAAAGCATCGCATTGGCGACGATGTCGGCGGGTTCGAGGCCAAACAGTTCTCGTGATCCCTCGCTGATAAAGGGAAAGGCGATGGAACCGTCGGGACGCCGTACAAACTGGTAGACCATGCCGGGAACGTTCGCGGCGATCCGCTGGTAGCGGGCTTCGCTTTCACGCAAGGCATTCTCCGTTTGGTTCCGATCCGTAATGTCCTGCAGATAACCGGTAAAGATTGGAAATTCCTGATCGGGAACGCACGTCACCGTGAGTTCCACCGGAAATTCGCCGCCATCTGCGCGCAACGCCAGCAGTTCGAGGCGTATATCGATGACCGGCCCTTCTCCCGTCTCGAGCAGATGCGCCAGCCCACGCCGGTGATGCTCCCGCATGCGCTCGGGAATAATGACCGATGCCAGTTCCTTCCCCAGCGCCTCCTCCCGTTGACGCCCAAAAGTGCGTTCGGCGGCCCGATTCCATTCCGTGATTTCGCCCAGATGATTCATGCCGATGATGCAGTCGAGCGCGGTGTCCAAAATCGCCTCTTTATGCGCCTCGCTTTTACGGAGCGCCTGGCGTATACGCCCGCGCTCGACCGCGAACCGTACTGCTCGCAACAGCCGACGCCCGTCAAGATCGTACGCGACCAGAAAATCCTGTGCCCCGGCTTGCATTCCCTGGAGGGCAAGCGCATCATCGTCCACCTCGCTCAGAAGCACGACCGGGATCAGAGGGGCATAGGCAAGCAGGAGGGCGGCGGCGGACTGTGCACTGCTCTGGATCGGGGTGACCCCCAACAACAGCACATCCGGTATCTTTGCGGCCACCCCTTCGAGACCAGCTCCATACTCCGTCCGAACCTCGATCCTGACCGCGTCGCCTCCCGCCTCCCGCAACATCGTTGGGATAAGGTCGCCGTCGGCCAGGTGGTTGATGATAAACAGCAGGTGGATAGGTTCGAGGTTTGCGATAGACATAAGGCTCTATATTGTCCTGAGGCGTCGGGCGGCGGGCAGGCCCTGGGGCAATGGATGCACTAGGGGATGCAGCGCATGGGCCATGATCTCCAAACTATCTACCAGGCGCGGACCGGGCCGACTGAAGTAAGCATTGCCATCTGTCACATAGACTCGCTCGTTCCGAACACAGGGCAGGTCGCCCCACCCCTTCCTACTTTCCAGGAGGGGAATATCCTGCAAAGTGCGTTCGAGAGAGAATCCACAGCAGGCGATAAAGAGCGCCTCCGGCTGCGCGTCGAGCAGAGTCTCCCAGGCCGTGGTACGCGAAGCCTGCCCCACGGAGCCGAGCACGTCGATGCCGCCTGCCATGGCAACCAGGGTAGGATTCCAGTGACCTCCATTGAAGATCGGATCGATCCACTCGACAAAGGCGACTCGCGGACGATCCGCCGCCGGAACCTGCTCTGTGCGTGTCTCGACAGTGCGAACCCGTTCCCGCAACGCCTGCACGACCTCTGCGGCTCTGGTTTCCGTCCTGGTGGCTTTCCCTAGCAGAAGCAGCGTGGTGAAGACATCTTCCAGAGACATCGGCTCCAGATTCAGGACCTTCGGCTGACCCGGCAACGTGCAGGCGGCGGCACTGACCTCCGCCTCCGCCACGGCACAGACATCGCACAGCGCCTGCGTGACGAGCAGGTCCGGACGAAGCCTTTCCAGCACCGGCATATCGAGGGAGTAGAGCGCCAGCGTCGTCTCCAGACGCTCTCGCACTAGAGAATCGATGTCCGCGCTGGTGGCGTCGTGCGGGATCAGGGTCTTCGTCACCTTCGGCAGCGCTTTGACAAAGTCCGGATAGTCGCATTCGTGCGTCACCCCGACGAGATTCTTTTCCAGGCCGAGGACACAGACAATCTCCGTGGCGCTCGGCAGCAACGATACGATACGCATTCTGGTTGTTCCTTACAGTCTGTTACGGTTCATGGAGTCGTCAAGAGAAGGTCGGCGAAGACAAAACCGTCTCTTTCCACCACGTCGCCTTGGCGGGTCGTAATCGGCGTGGAAAACATGGGTCCGGCCACCACGCAGGTATGAAACTCGCCGCCTTCGCCACAGGGATCGATCTCTGGAGGAAGTTCGGCGAGCAGAGCGTCATCGAAGGCGCGGCCAGCAAAGGAGGCGGGCAAACGCCGTGGATCGACACAGGTGAGGTAGGCAAACAGCCCGCCTGCGATCATCTCCTGTGCCAGCGCCTCTGTCGGTTTTCCCCAGAGCGGGAAGAGCGGCTGCAGCCCAAGAGGCTCCAACAGCCGTTCACGATACTCCCGCACCTCTTCCAGATAGAGATCTCCGAAGGCGATGTGCGTGACATCAAACCGCGCGATGGCATCGGCCAGGGCGCCCTGTAGCCTCTCTTCGTACTGTGCATTCGTACAGGGCCAGGGCAGCGGCACGGTGATAAGCGGCAGGCCAACGGCCTCTGCCTGCCTGTCCAGCACCGACTGACGCACTGCATGCATGGCTACACGCTCAAAGGCCTGATTGGTCGTCGTGATGAGCGCGACCACTTCGATCTGGCCTGCTTTCCTTAACTCATAAAGCGACCACGCCGCGTCTTTACCCGTGCTCCATGACAACAGCGCCCGCACTTTCGGGGCGCGGGACGCTGCATTCTCAACCGTTGGACTGTTCATGCCTTAGGATTCGCCATCGCGCCATCAACTCCTGCATGAAGTCACCGCACCGACTTCAGAAACCTCAAGGACAAGAGACAACTATTTTACAATTGTCGCTTTTTTAATGGAGTCGAGTTTGGGCCAGTCTTTCTCCAGGTATTTGTTGCCTTCCGCCTGAATCTGCCCCTGGGAGGGCTGTTCGCCATAGCCACTGTAGATCTTATCGACGACTTCCATGCCTTTGATCACTTTTCCGAACGGAGAAAAACCGCTGGCATCCAGACGGGCGTTGTCCCCAAAGTTGATGAAGAGTTGCGTCGTGCGGGTATTCGGGCCAGCAGTGGCAAAGGTGATGTAGCCACGTTTGTTGGATGCCACAACTTTGTCGTCCGGAATGTTCGCGGTCTGCCATTTCGAGGAGATCGTAGGGTCGCCATGAATGCCGAACTGCGCCATGAAACCCGGCAGCACCCGGAAGAACTTCGTTCCGGTAAAGAAACCGTTCTTCACGAGGTTGTAGAAGCGATCCGCACCGTTCGGGGACCACGCTCGGGTCACCTCCACGACGAATTCGCCCTCGGTCGTCACGAAGTCCGCCTTGTACTTCGCGGGCGCTTTCTCTTTCAGCGCAGCAGGATTCTTGAGCGCTGCGGAAGTCTTCCCCTGCGCAGAAGCGCCGATGACCGGGAACAGCAGCGCCGACGCCGCCAGAAACAGTCCTATTTTCATTTTCTCTCCTTCATGCTAAGTAAGGTCGAACGCGCCGAACGTCGAACCGTGAGTATCCTCTGGCAAGCGAACTGCACGCTCCCTGATGTGGTCCGGAAAACCCGTCCCTCTATTCCTGATGGACCCGCATTTGTCCTGCACGCGCTCACAAGAACGCTGCAAATTCAAGCCAGCCCCTTGAAGCGTGCATCCGCCCAACGCTGCGCATACTGGAGTTGCATGACATAGCGGATACGGTCGGAGGTGTTCGGCGCGCCCCGATGCCAGGCCTGATGATTGGTAAAGTAGATGTCTCCTGCCCGACAGAAGACGGCTTTCGGCCCCTGCCCCTCGAAAACCGGATCTTCTTGATTGGACGGGCGCCGTCCCGAATAGTGACTGCCGGGCACGTACTGCGTGGGACCATGTTCCGGCAGCGTAATGTCGCTGAGAGCGACCTGCACGGTGAACCAGAAGACTGGCATACGCATCCGGGCATCGAAGCGCGGGATCGAATCGGGCAACGGAAACTCCACGGTATCATCGACATGCCAGTTGCTGATCGCCTGCCCCGGCTCGTTGCGAATGACATTGAGCGCATTGAAACGCGGTTGCGGCCCCAACACCGCTGTGACAAGCCCCTGAATCGGCTCGTGCGTGACTGCGGATGCGAACAGTGGGTCTAGCTCCGCGCCACGCCGCAGCACGAATGCGCCGTTCACATACGACACGTGCTGCGGTGGTATCTCTTCCCGACGCTGGAAGTAGTCGTCGGTAAGCTCCCGCAAAGCCTTTACCTCGTCCGAGCGGAAAACTGCGGGCACCAACACACATCCTTCGCGCGCGAACTCATCCGCGACCTCGCGGATACGCTCTGCAGAATAGGCTTCACCGGGCTCAATCGTTGTCATCATAGACACCCTCCACGGTCCTCTCAAAATTTCTAGGTAGTAGAACAGAATGGCACTCCGCCGGTCACGCCGGTCACGCCGGTCACGCCGGGCTAAAGCCCTACGCTAGAGGCACTCCGTGCCCAAGACCCGCGTTTGCGGCCACGTTTACTCGGAGTCTGTCGGATCCTCATCACCGGGTTCTGCTTCTAGCCATAGCGAGACATTTCGGTGACGCTCTTCCTGAAATTGAATGTAAACAACGATACGAGATTTGTGGCTCGGACTCACTCCGAAAATAGCATAGCCCGATTGCCACTGGAAAAACGAAACGGGGAGGTTGTTGTCCGGACAAAATGCAAGGGGGCTCGATTTTTGACGTGGGACATCATTGATACTCCCACTTCGCAGGGTGCCCGCTTCCGCGGGCCTTAGGTACGTAGTACCTCTAGCGGAGGGCTTTAGCCCGGCGTAAACGGCGTAGTTTGTTGGCAGGATGTGGGCAAGAACCACGAATTTGTTGTTCACCGGCGGCAACACGCAGTTCGACCGGGTCCGGGGAGGAAGAGGCTCCTCCCCGGACCCGGTCGCTACTTGGCGTCCGGATTCAGGAGATTCTTGAGCCAATCGCTCGAGGACATCAGGTTGCAGCCGTCGGTAGGTTTCTGGGCTTCCGGCAGCGATTCCTCAAAGTGCAGGCCGAACACGAAGAACGAGGAGATATCGGTGCTCGTCGAAGGCGCGAACTTCGGGTTCAGCATATTCTCGATCTCGTTCCGGCAGTCGCGGAGATGCACGAGGGTCGCGGGATCCTTCGCCTTGCCGAGCGCGATATTCACCTTCGGTTGCAGGGCGCGCAGAGAGGCCATGACGACGGGGCGGAATTCGCTCTTCCCGGTATCGCTCATCAAGCGGGGCTTCAGGGTCTGAAGGAATCCACGCTGGAGATTCCGGCGATAGATATCGACGGCGGGCGCGGGCGCGTCCAGTTCACTCCAGATGCCGTTCTGCAGGTCGCTCACCAACTGGGTGACCGTGTACGCAGGTCCGGACGGCACGGCTTCCTTATCCATCAGCCGACGCAGACGCGCATCGTTGAGCAGGATGTTCAGCATCAGTGTCTGCGTGCTCAAAACCTGGGCCATGGCCCCGGTAGGCTGAATGCGATTCAGAATCGCGGGGTCCAGCAGAGTTTTCGGAGTGGTGAAGGCGTTGGCGAGCAGGAACTTCACCGCTTCCTGCTGTTTCTGGCGCGGCACTGGGCGGAACATATCTCCGCCGCGACCGGCCTCATAACGCGTCTCGACGACACCACCGACCAGTTTAGCGACATGCATCAGTTCCATCTGGCGTTGGCCGAGCAGAGCGGAATAAGTCTCGGACAGCAGACTGTAGTCCTCTCCGAAGCGTGTCGTGGCGTTGACCAACATGCCCATATTGCGGTCGATGTTCTTCAGGCCGTTCGCGGTCGCGCCGACGGGATCATCGGAGAGGTCTTCCGTCTGAACGGTAGGATCGACCTGCGCGATCGCATCCTCGCCACCGAAGCGAACGGTGGGATCCGTCGTCTGCCGTGCCGCGATGGCATCGAGCGTCGACTTTTCCCCCTCGGGCGTAGTCGCGCCGGCAATGGGCTTGTAGCCCCACTCGATAGCGAACTTGTCGTACGGCCCGAGCATCGGGATCAGACGCGCATCGTCGCCCGGCTGCGCCACATAGTTGAAGCGGCCGTAATCCATGATGGAGGCCTCATCACCGAACTTCTCGGTAAACGTTTTGCTGCGGAGTTGCGCCACGGAATAGGAGGAACTGGCTTTGTGATTGTGCCGCAGGCCCAGCGTGTGTCCGACTTCGTGCGCGACCACGTAGCGTACTATGTCGCCCATCAGAGGCTCCGGCAGCGGCAGCGTAGTCGCCTTCTTGTCCAAACAGGCGCACTGCACCCAGTACCACTGCTCGGCGAGTTTGAGGACATCGTGCCAGATGATGACATGGGCGGAGAGGATCTCTCCGCTGCGAGGATCGTGGACATGCGGTCCCATCGCGTTCTCAACAGGCTGGGCTGCCCATCGGATCACGGAGTGGCGTACATCTTCCGGATCCCAGGTCGGGTCTTCGGCTTCGGTCGGGGCGTCTTTGGCGATAATGGCGTGGGAGAAACCGGCCGCCTCGAACGCGGGCTGCCAGTCTTCGATCGCCTGCTTGATAAAGGGACGCCACTGCTCCGGCACTTCGCGGCTGACATAGTAGACGATCGGCTTGACCGGATCGGAGAGGGCGGCAGTAGGATCTTTCTTTTCCAGGCGATAGTGCGTGGCGAATTCGCGGTCCTTGACCCGGTGTTCGCCGCTCGCGTAGTCGGCGAACCCTTCGGTGAAGTAGCCGACACGCGGGTCCGCATACCGGCCCATCATCGGCTTTTCGGGCAGGAGGATCAGGCTATGGTGGGCCGTGCCTGTGATCGCTCCTGGGCCACGACTGACGGTGAGGGTGGCGCGCCCTTCGATGTTCAGAGGAAACGCTTTGATCCGATCGATATAGGAGCGCGAAGCGTCCGCGCCGCCGCCGATGGCCGGTCCGGCCGGCACAGGCCCGGCGTCGCCCGCATAAAACTTGGTGACATCGATCACGGCCGCTTTGTCGGGGCCTTCGGCCTCGACCTGGAAAGCGGAAAGGATCGGCGACACGTTTGAAGCGTCCACCGCTTTCTGTATCGCCGTCTTGCCATCGCCGCGCATCGCGTAGGAAATGCCCCGCACATAGATGGTGTTGTTGCGGCGCGTGAACTGGATCACTTTGCTGCCGACCGCGCGACCGCCGTAACCGGCGCCCCCCCCGGTCTGCGCGATCTCGGTCTGCCAGAGCATGTCTTTCCCGAGCATATTGGTCGGAATCTCGAAGTAGACCTTCTCGTCGATCTGGTGGACGGTGAACAGGCCCTTTTGCGTTTTGGCTTCTGCGGTGATCACGTCCTTATAGGGCTTGGGCTCTCCTGCCTTGACCGGCTTTACCGGAGGAGTGGCCTTGGGATCCGCCGGTTTGGTGTCGGTAGCAGGAGCAGGCGGGGTTTTCGGGTCCGCCGGTTTTTGGGCGAAAGCGCCGGTCGTCAGGCAGCCGACGGCAAGGATGGCAAGCAGAGTAGTGCTGGTGGCAAACGTACGGTGCATTTTCATTCCTTCACAGGGGTCATTGGGAACTAAAGATAGGGCGGGTGTCTCTGGTACGTCGTCGTCAGAGAAGGTTTTCTATTGTATCACATAGAACCGTAAAGTGACGTGCAGGAACGTAAGAGTCGCGCGTGAACGCTCCACACGCTACGAAAGGGATGTATGGCGAACCATAGAGGCAGATTGCAGGCGAAGCTAGGCCTGGGAGGCGCATTGCTGTTCCTGATGAGCGGGCTGACGGGATGCTTTCGAGCACACCGTGTCGCGTTAGCGCCCACAACGGTTCCCACTCCAACTCCGGGCAAGCCGATAGCGCCGGTTTTCGCCCCGGTTTCGGTAACTCCCATCGGCAAGGCCGCCCTCGAACTCAAAGGGCACACAAAAAACGTGCTGGCCGTCGCCTTTTCTCACGACGGACAACACCTGCTCACCGGCAGCGCGGATCGCACGGCCCGGCTCTGGGATGCACACACCGGTCGTCTCCTTCAGACCCTGAAGGGACATACCGCGTCGGTCACCTCGGTCGCCATCTCCCCGGACGGAAAGAGCCTGGTGACCGGCAGCGACGACAAGACCGTCCGGGTCTGGGAGGCCGCGACGGGCCGCATCGTGCGAACGCTCAAGGGCCATCTCCGATCCGTGCGTGCGGTAGCGTTCTCCGCAGATGGCAAACTCCTGTTGTCCGGCAGTTACGACTGGCGCGCGAAGTTATGGGATGCCCACACCGGCAAACTGCTGTACACGCTGCTGACGCCAAAATCCCAGATAGATGCAGTGGCGATCTCGCCGGACAGTACGCAGTTGATGACCGGTGGCGCCAACGGCCTCGCTCAGGTATGGGGGGCAAAATCGGGACTTCTGCAACTGACACTGACAGGGCATACCGAACATGTGACCTCCGTCGCTTTTGCGCCGGACGGCAAACGTATTCTGACCGGCAGCGGAGACGGCACCGCCAAAGTGTGGGATGCCCGAACGGGCAAAGAGCTGGTCACCTTCCGAGGTCCGCATCACTTCATCGTGCATACCGTGGCGTTTTTCCCGGACGGAGCCCATATCCTGACGATGGATGTGACCGCCAAATTCTGGGATGCGGTCACCGGGAAACCTTTGCGCGATTTTGGCCCGATGGGGTTGGTCGCCGGACTGGGGTTCTCCGCCGACGGCAAACGCATGGCCGGCGGCATAGAGAATACCGTCACGATCTGGGACACACCTGCGGTCCTCTAGTCGCGCATGAGGTTGTGTAACCACATGGCCTCTCTCTCAGTCTAACACATAGTTACGGAGCGACGCATGAAAGGGAAAGAAACCATGAAATCGGGAATCACTTTTGCCCTCCTGTTGCTGGAGAGTGTACCTTGCTTCAGCCAAACGCCTCCCAAGAGCCACACCTCTGCGCCCCTGGTCGTGGGCTGGCATGATGAGATGAACCGCCCGGAGAACTGGAAACCGCTCGCCCTGGAAAATCAACCGGACATCTATGCGGAGAGTCCGGGGCTTCTGACGCTGCGGCTGCCCCATGTTCCGGAGGGATTCCCCTACGAGTATCAGTGGAGTGGCGTGACGCGTTCCCTGAGTGCGGATCTCGCGCACTATCCCGTGCTTGTCGCCAATGTGGGCAGTATGGATGCGGGCAGCTATGCGCATCTGGACATTGAGGAGCACGACTTCTCCGGACATGTCACCCACACGTGGCGTTCGCCCACCCTGACCCATCCGGGCCTGACAAGCATCGATCTCGGTAAAGCCATCGATTCCAGTGTGCGGAGACTGACCGTGCGCCTCATCGTCGGCGGCAAACTGGCGGGTGCGAAGTGCAGCTACAACTGGGTGCGCTTCGTGCGCCGGGAGGATCTCGTGTATCTGCAAGAGGTGCCCGGACTACAGTATGTGACCAGCCGCGAGCCTATCAGCGATATCTCCACACCTCCGCAGAGCGATCACGCGCAACGCTAAACGTCGCGCCGCTATTTTTGCAAAAAACCGGCTGCACAGTCGGCGCTAAGCGCGTTTACTGGAAGGGAAGCGTCGGCACGGACGGGGAGGAGTTGAAGCGGTCGGTTCCGCTGACGGCATCGAAACTCTTACGCGCCTCTTCAGCATTTTGAGCGGACGGCGTCTGGGCCAGGATAGCGGTCAGCATGGGAATCAGATTCTGGCTCGTCACAGGCTTGCTGATATAGCCGCAAGCGCCAGCCTCGAACGCGCGTTGTACTTGATCTTGATCCACCACCGCAGTCAACATGACGATAGGAATGAAACGGTCTTTCAGAATCCTTCGTGTCGCTTCGATGCCATTGATCTGCCCTTGTAAATTGACATCCATGAGAATTAAGTCGAGCGACAACGTGGTCGCCAGCCGGATCGCCTCTTGCGCCGTGGATGTCTCTCCGACAACGTTGTATCCGTGCAGTCGCAGGGCTTTGCGCAGCATCATGATTGTCAGCCCTTCGTCTTCGCAGAGAAGGACACGCGGAACGGGTTGGGAATCGGGTGTTTCCGAATTCACGGTGTTTCCTCTTTCTGTTCGATCAACGACCAGGCTTATTCATCGCTTCGCACGTTTTCCAGGGCAGACCTCACGAGTAGGACTGATCTGAATTGTACCTTATTTTGCCCATCGGTAGAGAGGGGCCGCTCAAGTCCTCTTGAAGCATTGCGTATCAAAAACGCCTTTCGGCTTCCACATGTCATGCCGCTTGCGGAAGCCGAAAGGAGAGAGTGTTGCACACTCCGCCGGTTACGGAGAGATCGTAAAGATGTTTCCGCCGTAGATCTCAAGGCCACCCATGTCGTCGATAGTCTCGACCCAGGTGTTGTTGTTTTTGTTGCTCTCCCAAGACGGGGCGTCCAGCGGGGTTCGTTTTGCCCTGCGCCGATGCCAGGGGGACAACAACGGTGCAGATCAAGGCGATGATGCCAGCCAGGGCGCACAGCGTATTACGGAGAGTGTTTCGGGTATTCATCTTAGCATCGTTTCCTTTTCTTCAAGTACGGACTTGGAGTCCATAAGGCGCGACACCTTCCTGGGTAGTCGCCCGGTTGTTGGTTTGTCGTTATCGACACGCCTATTATCCGGGACCGCCGTCAGAGAAACGTCCATCCAACGTGAAATAATCGTCAGATTTGCGTAATAATACGCCAAATGTAATCTCGCTTACAAAAAAAGCGCAGTCCCTTTACGCAGGATATGGGCTTCATAGCGGAGAATGGAGACCAGTATCCGAGCGCTTCGGCGTTCCACAAAAAGGAAGATGGGACTATAGAGCGCACCGGGAGCACCTGGTTCGGCCCCGGCGACGACTACTGCTCCACCTGGCCTCTCTTTGAGATGCTCGCGGACGGGATCAACGATTGGGAGCCGAAGTTCCAGTACCCTCAGACCGCCCCCTCTGCAGGGTAACTCCTCTTCCGGAAACAGAGATGTCGGCAGTTCATTGCCGGGAGCAAAGATTTCGGCTTAGGGCGAGAGACTATTCCCAGAACCGGAGCGATACATGCGATATGGGGTTTCCTTGTGTCTTCTGGGTATGTTTCAAATCGTGTTGGCACTGCAGGCCGGACCGGCGGGATGGCTGATCGCCTGGTCGGGAATGAGTTGGGTGCTCGCGGGGTGCAGTTACGCATTTCTTGGCCCCAAACTGTTCGGCAAACGGGCCGATGGGCGCTTGACCGTAGGGAACATGGTTCTCCTGCTGCCCTTCTTGCTCGTGACCTGGCTCCTCTGGCATCTTCAGATCGCCTTCACGCGAGAACCACACCACGCCGAGGTCGCTCCCGGTATTTGGTTCGGGCGGCGCTGTTACGGGCATGAACTGCCGCCGGAGATCAAAATGGTGGTGGACCTGACGGCGGAGTTCGCGGAGACCAGGGCGGTTCAGCAGGACCGGACTTATCTGTGCGTTCCCACCCTGGATGCCTCCGTGCCCTCTCCGCAGGCATTTGGCGAACTGATCGACGCCCTCGTCCGCTGCGAAGCGCCTCTCTACGTACATTGCGCGCTGGGCCATGGGCGCTCCGCAACGGTAGTAATCGCCGTGCTCGCCGCAAAGGGAATCGCGCGCACGCTGGAAGAGGCGGAACAGAGAGTCAAACAGGCCCGAAAGGGCATCAGGATCAACGCGGTACAGCGCAATCTCCTGCAACAGTGGTGGACAGAGCGAGAGAGGAACAGGATTTGAATCAGACAGGACTGGTTCGAAAGCGCACGTTGGACGAAGCGGACAAGGCGCAGATCAAGGCGCTGGAAGAGATCTGCAATCGCGCCGAAAATATCGCCCTCAAGTTCAACTGGAGCATGATGCACACGCGCAGCGGCGGCTACGACAGCGACTTTTGCTTCTACGAGGATGGGGAACTGGTCGGCTATGCGCCTCTGGACGGTTTTGGCGGCCCCTTCGAGGTGACGGTCGCAGTGCTGCCCGCCTACCGCAAGCGCGGCATTTTTCAGGCCCTGTTCGCCGCCGCTCGCCTGGAGGCGCAAGAGCGACAGGCGACGAAACTGCTTCTGGTCAGCTATCCGGGCTCCGCCGATGGAACCGCGGTGGTCCGGCATCTGGGCCTGACCTATAAATCCTCCGAATACAGCATGGAAGCCACTCCGGACACCATTCCTCCCCTTCTCGAAAGCCGCCTACTGCTGGTACCCGTCAACGCGACCAACGTCGCGACTCTCTCCCATCTCCTTGCGGTCAGTTTCGGCGCTTCCGACTGGTGCGTTCCGGAGGCTCTGCTGCGCGAGCAGGAGAAAGAGGATCATCGCTACTTTCTGGCGCAATGGGACAATACCATCATCGGACAGATCGGAGTGATCTCTCCCGATCACACTGTCTATATCCGTGGGGTCGGAATAGCGCCGGAGTGGCGTCGTCGCGGCTTCGGACGCCGCCTTCTTACTGCCACCGTCCGGCAGATGTTGGCGGAAGGGCGCACCCATTTCGCCTTAGACGTCGCCGTTGATAACCCGCAAGCTCTGTCTCTCTACCAATCGGTCGGCTTCCAAACCACCACCACCTACGACTACTACACTGTCCCGTTGTGAAAAACCGTCGCACAAAAATCCTGATGCTTCTGATACTGCTGTCGATGGGGGGCAGCGTCGTGTTGTTCGTCTCAATTCCACACGAGCCGCTGCTGTTGGAGCGGGCTACCCGCGTGGTAGATACACGCGGTTGGGACCCAATATGGCATTTCTATCATTTCTATCGGTGGATCGATGACCACGAGATCTTGTTCGTCCGGATAAATTCCTCGGGGCCTTCCGGTGCGACGAACCTGAATTTTTACAAATGTGATACGATCACTGGCGAGCAGACCGCGCTGACGTCTCTCTCTCGATTGGCGCAAGCCTCCGAATATAACCCTTCGCGCTTCGCGATTTCGCCGGATGGAAAGCGAGTCGCCTGGA
>JAYUMV010000160.1:0-48634 GCA_043762265.1 Chthonomonadaceae bacterium
GTCGAAGATAGGGCGGCGCTGTTGCGTAATCCCCCGTAAGCCTCACGGCAGCGCCCCGCGCGCAGAAGGCGCATACGCGGTATAATGACAGACGACGACTACGAAACTTTAACGGAGAAGACCCGATGCGCATCCTGGTGGTGGAAGACGAAAAGAAAGTAGCCAGCTTCCTAAAACAGGGACTGGAGCAGTCGTCCTATACGGTGGATGTGGTTCATACAGGCGAGGATGCACTCGAATACGCCTTGATCAACGAGTATGCCGCCATCGTCCTGGATATCATGCTGCCAGGGCGGGACGGTCTCTCTGTGGTGCGGGAGCTGCGGGCGCGGAAGGTGGGGGTGCCTGTGCTGGCGCTGACGGCTCGGAATGCGCTGGAGGATCGTGTCCACGGCCTCGATAGCGGGTGCGACGACTATCTGCCGAAACCGTTCGCGTTCGATGAGTTGCTGGCGCGTCTGCGGGCGCTGTTGCGGCGACAGACGAACGAGGGGCGTTTGCCGCGCCTGGAGTTTTCGGGTCTCACCGTCGATCCTGCCACCCGTGTGGTTCAGCGAGATGGACGCGCCATCGAACTGACCAACAAAGAGTATGCTCTCCTGGAACTGCTCTTGCGCCATCCGGCGCAGGTCTTTACGCGTACCGCCATTCTGGAGAGCGTCTGGGGGTACGATTTCGACGCTGGCAGCAATGTGTTGGAGGTCTATATGAACTTCCTGCGCAAGAAGATCGATGGTAACGGCGCGAAAAAACTGCTGCATACGGTGCGAGGCGTCGGCTATGTCTTACGTGAAGATTCCGAGTAAAACGGTGGTCCGTGGGCGGGAGGTTGCCGGGGACGCCCCGGCAACCAGGGAGCCTAAACCTTCCGGATGGTCCTGGATGCGACCACGCAGTCTGCGCGCGCAGTTGGCGCTCTGGCACGGACTGCTGCTGGCCTTGACACTGTTACTTCTGGCAGCCTTTACCTATCTGCTGCTACGGGAGTACCTCAACCATAGCGCCGATGCTGCGCTAACCGAATTTGCCGAGACGACCAGCAAAGACGTTGCCGCTGCGGTCTATCACTATCACACCCTCCACCCCGGTCAGCCGCTTACGCCCGATACTGAGACCCACTTCATCGATACCAACGATCTTCAGTCCTGGGGCCGCTATGTACAAGTAATCGATGACCATGGCAACGCAGTCGCCTTCTCGGATGCGCTCCGCAAACACAAACTTCCGGTGCTCTCCGAGACGCTGCTAGCCTGCCGTGTCTCCGGCAAACCGGTCTTCGATACCGTAACGACGCTGGGACAGTATCCCGTCCGGATGGTAACGCTTCCGGTTCAACAGGGCAGTTCCATCCCCTATCTCGTGCAGGTCGGGGCCTCCGTCGAAGGAGTCGAAGGTGCGCTGCAACGGGCGCTGTTTCTGCTTCTGGTACTGACTCCCTCCATCTTCCTTATCGCCCTGCTCGGCGGCTGGGTTCTGGTAGGCAGCTCCCTCCGTCCGGTGGACGAGATGACCCGTGCAGCGTTGCGCATCGAAAGCAAACACCTCGATATGCGGATCGCTCCGCCCCGTTCCGACAACGAGATCGGTCGCCTCGCAGCCGCTCTCAACGAGATGATCGCCCGTCTTGACCGCAGTTTCCAACAGATCGAACGGTTCACCGCCGACGCTTCGCACGAACTTAAGACGCCTTTGACCGCCATCCGGGGCGAGGCCGAGGTCGCCCTGATGTCGGCGCAAACGCCCGCAACGCAGGCAACTTTGCAGAGCATCATCGCAGAGACGGAACGCCTCTCCTCCATCGTCAACAACCTGTTGTTGCTCTCACGCGCGGATGCCGACCAGGTACGCCTGAACCAGGACCCGGTCGCCCTCCACGAGATCGTCCTGACGACATTCGAGACATTAGAACGCTTGGCACGCCGCAAGAATATCGCCCTCGATTTCGCCGACATGGAAGAGGTCACGATCCCGGGGGACGCGCTCTGGCTACAGCAACTCTTCACCAACCTCATCCACAATGCGATCCACTACACCCCCGAGGGCGGGCGCGTCACTCTCGCCCTCACCATCACAAAGTCCGGACAACCGGAGGCGCCCTTCGCCCAATTCTCCGTGGAAGACACTGGCCCCGGCATTCCCGCCGAACATCTCCCTTTCCTCTTCGACCGCTTCTACCGCGTCGATTCCGGGCGCAGTCGGGATCAGGGCGGCAGCGGCTTGGGCCTCAATATCGCCCGCTGGGTCGCCGAATCCCACGGCGGTAAAATCACTATCTCCAGCGTAGTCGGCAAGGGAACCGTATTTACGGTTTTGCTGCCGGTATAATCCAAGCGAACAGGCCGAAGGACGCATTTGCTACGACTGGCTTCACGCTTCGAAAATCCACAATAGTAAAACCGCTTCCCATGGCAGTACGGAAAGGCATCTACTCGAAAACTCCAAGCAATCAAAAGCCCCTGTTTGCAGAGAGGAATTCTCTGGTAGCAGGGGGCATTGAGCGAGGCAAGTTAATAAAGTGTGGATCAGGCGTTGCCGGATCGGCGCTGGAACATGCGGGTGGTCGGCTGATGTCCGGCGACTTTCTGGTTCTGGACCGGCAGGGTGCTGGGCGGCTGGGCAGCCTGCTTCTTCTCCTGCTCCTGTTTGATCTCTTCCTTGCCTTCCGGCGTGCTGCGTTTGACCTGACGTGCGAGTTTGCGTCCTGGATTTCCCATGGTGTTTCTCTCCTCCTTTGTGCCTCAATTATACTCTATATATCGGCGCAAAGCCGATTTTTGCTCAGTTTTCGGCGGGTCAGATGCCGGGAAATGGGCGTCACAAACGCACACGTTCCGTGTCCAAGAGAGGAAAGAACGCTCTCCTAAGAAAAAAGGCGGGAGATGCAGGATTTCCTTTCTTCCTGAACGTCTATCTAGTATAATAGCCTTAGCGTCTGAGTCTCATGTGCGGCAACGCCGTTTCACAACTCAATTACAACATCGAACCTATAACAGTTAACAGTCAAATATAAATATGAGTAACAGAAACTTCCATTATCGCCTCGGCCGTTTGCGTGCGTCCCGCCGTCTCGGTGAGGGGGCAAGCTACATGAAACGCAGTTCTTTCCTGCTGCTTTCCGGCTTGTTGCCGACAGGGCTGCTGGTCTACGCCACGACGTTGCCTCCGGCGGGCGCATCGACCCCGCCGAAAGGCAAACAGACCGCCGCACACGCCGCACCGACCACCTCGAGTTTCGAGACGGACGTCGCCCCCCTGATGCGCAAGTACTGTCTCGCCTGCCATAGCGGTCCCAATCCTTCCGGTGGTGTCAATGCGGATAAGGATACGACGACGGCTGCCGTGATCAAGAACCGCAGCACCTGGGAAAATATCGCCCGTAACATCAGTGACAACCACATGCCACCCGCCAGTGCGCCGCAGCCGACCGCCGCCGAGCGGGATCGCATGGCGGGCTGGGTCGAGAGCACCTTTACCAAGGCCGACTGCGCCCTCCACGATCCCGGTCGTATCACGCTGCGCCGCCTGAATCGGGAAGAGTACAACAACACCGTGCGGGATCTCTTCGGCATCGACATTCGCCCTGCCGACAGTTTCCCCTCCGACGATGTGGGCTACGGCTTCGATAATATCGGCGATGTGCTTTCGCTCTCACCGCTGCTGATGGAAAAATATCTCAACGCCGCTGAGAAAGTCGCCCAGACCGCGATCCTGACGCCCGAAGACGCCAATAAACCTGCCCACATCCCGGCAGCAACGATGCAGCATACGGTGGGCAACGCTTACAACGGCAACGGTTTTCTACTGAACACGAATGGCGATGTCCATACCGACTACGATATACCGCGCGACGGCAACTATACCATTCGTATCAACGCTGCGCAGCAGCCCGGTGGCCCCGAAAACGCCAAGATGGCTCTGCATATCGATGATAAGGTCGTCTTCACCTTCGACGTCGCCGCTCAGGAACGGAATCCACGCACTTACGAGCTGCCGATCCCGCTGAAGGCAGGCAAACATCGGTTCGCGATGGAGTTTACCAACGACTTCTACGACCCGAAGGCGCCTCAGGGCAAGCAGGACCGCAATCTGATCGTCAACTATCTGGAGATGGCTGGCCCTCCCGGAATGCCGAAGGATCTGCCCGTCTCGCACAAGCGGATCCTTTTCTGCGAGCCGTCTGCGACTCTGACCAAAGACGAGGCCGCACGCAAGATCCTGACGGCTTTTACCTCCAAAGCTTATCGCCGCCCGGTTACCGCGCAGGAAGTGGACCGTCTTCTGACGTATGTACATCTGGCGGAAAAACAGGGAGAGAGTTTCGAGGGCGGCATTCGCGTCGCGGTTGAAGCGGTCCTGGTCAACCCAAACTTTCTGTTCCATGTCGAACTGGACCCGAAGCCGAACGAGAAGACGACCAGCCGCTACCTGACCGATTACGAACTGGCGGCACGCCTCTCCTATTTCCTGTGGAGCAGCGTCCCGGACGCCGAACTGAACACTCTCGCCGCGCAGGGCAAGCTGCAGAACAGCAAAATGCTGGAGCAGCAGGTGAAGCGGATGCTAAAGGATCCTAAGGCGCAGGCGCTGGGCCAGAACTTCGCGGGCCAGTGGCTGCAACTGCGCAACCTGTCGCAGGTGCGCCCCGATACGGGCCGCTTCCCGGACTGGAACGAGAAACTGCGCGTGGCGATGAAGACCGAGACCGAAATGTTCTTTAACTCCATCGTGAGTGAAGATCGCAGTCTCCTGGACTTCATCGATGCGAAATATACATTTCTGAATGAGCCGCTGGCAAAGCACTACGGGATCACGAGCGTCTCCGGCGACAACTTCCGGCGCGTGGCGCTCGAAGGTGATCAGCGCGGTGGCCTGCTCACCCAGGCGAGTATCCTGACCGTGACCTCGAACCCGACCCGAACGTCACCGGTCAAACGCGGGAAGTGGGTGCTGGACAATCTGCTCGGCACGCCGCCCCCGCCCGCCCCGCCGAATGTGCCAAAACTGGCGGACGACAACAAAGGTCCCCTGGTGGGCACCCTGCGCCAGCGTATGGAGCAGCATCGCAAAGATCCGGCCTGCGCTTCGTGCCATGCCCGTATGGACCCGTTGGGCTTCGGGCTGGAGAACTTTGATGCGACCGGGGGATGGCGCGTCAAAGACGGCGATTCCACTGTGGATGCTTCCGGTGTACTGCCCGGCAATGTCGCCTTCACCGGCCCGGCGCAGTTGAAGAGTATTCTGAAGACAAAGAAGACGCTGTTCGTCCACTGTCTTACCGAGAAGATGATGACCTACGCCCTCGGGCGCGGCATCGAGCACTATGACCGTTGCAATATCGACGCAATGGTGAGCAACGTCGCGCAGAACGACTACAAGTTCTCTGCGCTGGTAAATGCAATCGTGGAAAGTGATCCCTTCCGCAAGCGGCGTGGGGACGATGGAGGCTTAGCAACTCGATGACCAATCCTGTGATCTCTCGACGAACCCTGCTGCGCGGTCTGGGCACCGCTATGGCGCTCCCCGCGCTGGAAGCGATGATCCCTGGTGCCTCCGCCCTGGCACAGTCTGGCAAGAAAGCCGCCCGCGTCAATCGCATGGTGTTTATGTTCGTGCCAAACGGCATCAACATGAAGATGTGGACCCCCGCGACAGAAGGCGCTTTCGAGTTGACGCCCACGCTTGCCCCGCTCAAGAAAGTCAAAGACAGCCTGACGGTCCTGACGGGCCTCTCGCAGAACAACGCCGCCGCGCTCGGCGACGGGGGCGGCGACCATGCCCGCTCCGCCGCCGCCTTCCTGACCGGCTGCCATCCGCGTAAAACCGATGGCGCGGATATCAAGAACGGGATCTCTGCCGACCAACTCGCTGCCATGCATGTCGGCAACAAGACCTTCTTCCCGTCTCTGGAGATCGGCTGCGAGCGTAGTGGGCAGTCCGGAAACTGCGACAGCGGCTACTCCTGCGCTTACTCCTCCAATATCGCCTGGCGCGGAGAGGCTTCGCCCGTCGCCAAGGAGCTGGACCCGCGCCTGGTGTTCGAGCGCCTCTTCTCCAACGGTAATCCGGGAGACACCAAAGAGAGCATTGAGCGCCGCCGCATCTATCGCCATAGCATCCTGGACTCAGTCATGGAGGACGCTGGTCGCCTGAAAAGCCGCCTCGGCACACACGACCAGAGCAAACTGGACGAGTACTTCTCCAGCGTTCGCGAGATCGAGCATCGGTTGGAGTGGGCGGAGAAGTCGAATTCAGCGGGGAAGGTGAGTGCAAACGATCGCCCGACCGGTATTCCTTCGGACTTCGGCGAGCATATCCGGCTGTTGGGCGATATGATGGTGCTGGCGTTCCAGGCCGACCTGACCCGCATCTGCACCTTCATGGTCCTCAACGATGGCAACAACCGCAGCTATAAAGAGATCGGCGTGCCGGAAGGCCATCACGACTGTTCGCACCACGGTGGCAATGCGGAGAAACTGACCAAGGTGCAGGCGATCAACACCTTCCACACCACCCAGTTGGCCTATATCCTGGAGAAGATGCAGTCGATCAAAGAGCCGGAAGGCACCCTGCTCGACAACACCATGTTCGTCTACGGCGCGGGCATCAGCGATGGCGACCGACACAACCACGACGATCTGCCGATCCTGCTGGCAGGCCGGGGCGCGGGCACCATCAAAGCGGGCCACCACAAATCCTATAAGGACGGCACCCCGATGACCAATCTGTTCCTCGCGATGCTCGACCGTATGGGCGTCCCCGCCGAGAAGATCGGCGACAGCACGGGCCGCCTCGACATGTTGTTCTGAAATCGCCTGCCCGATTTCAATCTTTCAAACGTGCTAAAAGCCGCCGGTCGCACTGTAGAGTGCGACCGGCAGCTTTTTTTGTTTTTGGAGTTCCGTAGTTCCGCGAGAAATCAGTACTCGTGCTTGATCGTGATTCCGGGCTGGGGCTGGGGATAGCGATTGTTGGCGTCTGCTGGCAGCGGCCCCGGTGAATCCTTCGTCAGTTTGTCCAGGCCGGGGGCGAACTCATGGTCGCAGTTGAGCATGTCCTGGAAAGAGATCTCCTGGCCCGTGTGCGCCGCCATTCGGCCCATGCTGGTGGTCACGCTCGCTTCTACGCCGCGCTTGACTTCGTTGTAGGGCTTGTTGTTGCGGATGGCGTCAACCAACTCGTCCCACTCGTTTTGGTACGGGTTGCTGTTGTCCTTGGACTGCCAGACCAGGTTCGCGGGATTCTCGTTTTGCCCCTTGTAGATCGAGGAGGGCGTACCGCAGTCGTTAGCGGCGGCAGCGATAGCCATGCCTTTGGTACCGTGCACATAGCTCGAATAGATGCCTGCCGCACCGTTCATACAGCGCCCGTCGAAGTAGAGTTTGGTTCCGTCCGCAAAGGTGTATTCCACGGAGTAGGTGTCCAGGTTCTGATCTACGAACGGGGTGCCGTCGGCCTCCTGCTTGTAGTGGCGACCGCCCAGCGCCTGGGCTTTGACCGGCCAGGCGTTCTTCATCCAGCAGAGGTGATCGATGTGGTGAATGTAGAAGTCGCTGAAGTTGCCGCCGCTCGCCCACAGGAAGCTATGGAAGCGTCGGATCTGGTACTCTACATCGGTGACACCTGCCGGTTTCGGGGTCGAGTTGAAATAGCCTGCGGGGCCGTGCATTCGGTAGCCGCGCATAAAGAGGATCTCCCCGAGTTCGCCGTTCTGAATTCGGGCGTGCAGTTCTTGAAGCGGGCGAGCGTGGCGAGACATCAGTCCTACGCCCACTTTGAGGTTTTTGGCCACGGACTCCTCGGCCAGTTTGAGCATCCGCTTGCTGGTCGGGCCATCGACCGTCACCGGCTTCTCCATGAAGACGTTGAGCCGCTTCTCGATGGCGTACGTGAAGTGCACCCAGCGGAAGGCAGGAGGAGTCGTTAGAATAACGATATCACCGGGTTTGAGGCAGTCCATCGCGTGCTTGTAAGCGTCGAAGCCCAGGAAGCGACGGTCTTCCGGCACCTCCACCTTTTTGCCGCCCGCCTGACTGATGGCATCGTAACTCGCCTTGAGGCGGTCGGGAAAGGCATCGGCCATAGCGACGAGTTTGATAGGGCCAGTCTTGGTGGCCAGCGCCTGCAAGGCGGCTCCGCTGCCGCGTCCTCCACAACCCACAAGCGCGACCTGGATCATCTCGCTGCTGGCCGCGTGGACGGCCATCGGTTGAAGCCCGGTCAGAGCGGTAGCGGTGGCGACGCCGCCCGCCGTTTTGAGGAATTGCCGTCGCGTGGGCAGCGACTTCTCGTCAAGTGTCATGAGTTCCCTTTCGTCGCGAGCGAACTTTCTCGCGATTTCCTGTTAAATTGAGGTTATCCGTGCCTTGAGAATTAGCTTCACTGTGCAGCAGCGGTTTTCCTGCCTCATTGTCTTTTCTGCGGAAATTTACGATGCACTGCCCCATTCGATGCAGGAGAGAAAAAGCTTACCGATTCGAGAAACCCTTCAGACACAAAAAGTCCGACCATCGAAATGATCGGACGATTGATTTCTTTTGTTCCTTTGCGGAGAAGGTACCCCCGGCAAGGCTCGAACTTGCGGCCATTCGCTTAGAAGGCGAATGCTCTATCCACTGAGCTACGAGGGCAGATAAAGCGGGAGACGAGATTCGGACTCGCGACTTCCAACTTGGAAGGATGGCACTCTACCACTGAGTTACTCCCGCACGACACTCCCTATTGTATCACGCCCGCCCGCCCATCGTCAAGAGCGAGCCACATTTTCTTAGGAGGGGGTTCTTTAGCCCCTCCTTTAGAAGGTCGGGGAGGTGAGTCAGGGCTTGACGGCGATACAGAGGATCGAGACGCCGAAAGGGAAGTTGAGGCGACGGGCGAAGGCGTTTTCCACCCCCAGAAATCCCGTAAGTGCGGCGTTGATCGGAGCCGGGACATTCGGCATCGCCGCTTGCGGCGGGTCATGCGGCGGTTTACGGGCGTTGAGCCGGCGCTGCAAAGCCACCACCGGATAGAGCGCGGTCATCGTGTGCGAGACCTTCTCGATCCGGAAACCGGCGGCCTCGAACCGCTCGCGCACCTCACGCACCTGGTAACGCCGAAAGTGCATAAGGGCGACATCGTGCTCGCTCCAGAGATGGGGATAGGCAGGAATGGTCGCGAAGACGCGTCCCCCTGGTTTCAGCACCCGAAAGAACTCCCGCATGGCTGCGCAGTCGTCCGGGAGATGTTCCAGCACATCCATCGTGACGATCACATCGAAGCCGTTGTCGGCAAAGGGCAGTTTCATCGCGTCGGCGCCGACGAGATGGTCCAGGCCACGGCGGCGGGAGAACTGAAGGGCAGTCTGCGAGAAGTCGGCGGAGACGACGCGGCCCCACTTGGTAAGGCGACCGGACATCGCACCGGTGCCACAACCTACATCAAGGAAGTTCAGTGGTGCCGAGGCGTTTTGAGTGCCGGGGGCGCCATAGCGGGTACGGAGCAGGGCTTCTACCAGACGATGCCGACCGACAAACCACCAGTACGAGTCTTCCAGGCGGTACATCCGCTCATATTCGGGTTCGTTCATTGGGCATGACCGCCTGCGGAGGCGGTAACGGGTTCGTAGCGCGTCATGCGGATACGGAACAGGGTCTTGAGCATACGGAAGGCGTCCCGTAAGAAGCGTACTTTCGACCCTTCCATGTGCGACCAGCGCACGGGGACTTCTGCAACCCGCATTCCAAAGAAGCGCAGGGCCAGATAGAGCACCTCGACATCGAACGCGAAATGTTCAACCTGGCAGCGGCGAAAAATAGACTGCGCCGCGCTCTGGGTGAAAAGTTTAAAACCGCACTGCGTATCGTGGATGCCGGGGACTGCAATCGCCTGCACCAATTTATTGAAGACTCTGCCACCGAGTTCGCGCAGCCCCGACTGCCGCTTGATCAACTCCGAGCCTTCGACATCGCGCGAACCGATGGCGATGTCGTAACCCGCGTCGAGTTTCACGAGCAGTTTCTCGACCTCTTCGATAGGGGTGGCCAGATCCGCGTCACAAAACAGAATACGTTCGCCACGCGCCTGCAAAACGCCGTAGCGCACGGCGTAGCCCTTGCCGCGATTGGCTGCATAAGAGAGCAGTCGAACTTGCGGGCGACAGGCCGAAATCGTCTGGACAAGACGCGCCGTGTCGTCCTTGCTTCCGTCGTCTACCACCAGGATCTCGAAGGGGTAATGCATGGAATCGAAGTACGCGAGCATCCGTTTCAGGGACGCGCCCAGGCGTTTCTCCTCGTCGTAGGCGGGCACGACGATCGAGAGACGCGGACATTCGTCGCCAAACTCTTCCCCGAAAGGAAGGTCAGAGCACGGATCGTCTTCGAATAGGGGTTTATCGCTCAAAGACAAATTCTCCTGGGTGCGCGAGAGAGAGCGCGACATTCGCTGTTTATTGGAAAAACAACCACGAAGCGAGCACAGCGAGTGGAAGGACAGGCCATATAGGATAAGAGCCGACCTCGTCATTATATCGTTTTCTCGAAAGCCTTGTCAATAGCATGCCCTCTCTACGAGCGTACCGCCGCTGCCACAGAACGTTGCCGCCCGAAATGACCTGAGCAACGGTAAACAGGAGTGAGGAGGCAGATGCGGTCGGTGCGAACCTTACCAGGTAGTGTTGCCGACCTCTGGAAGACCGCGTCCGGAGCGGTCGCTCGTGGTCAGGCTAAACTCATAGGGTTCCGTGCCGCGCACCCATTTGACGAGCAGTGCATTGCTTCCCGCCCGGAGCGTGACATCCTGTGCCCAGGGGCCTTCCCCAAGCACCGGACGGAAGGTCTCCCGATGAAAGCGGCGCAGCACCAGACCGCCGTTGAGCCAGACTTTGACTCCGCTGTTGGTGTTGGCGACCAGACGAATATCACGGGTCGTGGGGCTCTGCAGCAGCGTCTGGCCGTAACAGACGCCCGCCCCGCCCCGAAACAGCGCCTCCAGATCGAGGGTAGGTTCCAGGAAAGTGCGCTGCTCCCAGCGTACCTGCTGCGAACTGCGGCCCACATAGGCTTCGTTCAGGCCAGGGCGATCTTCCGGGCCGAACGCCCGATCAAAGCCTTCGCCATCGAAATTCTGGAACGCTCCCACGGTCCACCAACAGGAGGCCCCCATCAGTTGGAAGTCGATTTCCACGGGTATTCCGCCCTCGTCCGAGGCCAACCGCAGCGAGATCGTGTTGGCGATATCGATGCGCGCTCCCTCGTTCGGCACGGCCAGCGTGAACTCAAGGCGTAGGATCCCGGTGTGCGCCGCGATATACTGGCGCTGTCCCAATCCGGACGGCGCGATCACCTGCCAGCCAGACGGCGCGAGCAGTGTGATGCGCCCGCTGAACGCCTCACCCCGATTGAAAATCGCGAAAGAGAGCATCTTGGGGGCGTTGTAGGCGACTGCCGGAGCGTCTCCCGTATCCAGGACGACTTCGAAATCTCCGTTATGCCCTATCAGGGCGTTCGGCGGCGTGACGAGCAGCGGCTTGACCAGCGAGTTGTCCGTCCAGGCAATGGCGCTGACAGGATCGGGCGCGACACGAGGCCGTGGCGTCTCGATTTCCGAAGAAAGGGCGGCCAGGGTCGCGCCAGAACTCGCGTCAAGCGCTGTCTCCGAGTTCTGGTTTTCGATGGTGGACGGCATCGAAGTCGTTTCGGAAGCGACGGATTGCGGCGTGACGAAACCGGGCAGCGTGGGTGCAGGCGCCGCCACGGAAGGCTGAAAGACAGGAGGCTGCGGAGCGAAGCCTGGGCTGTCTGCGATGAGCGATGGCTCCGTTTCCGAAGCACGAGCCATTTCCAGGCCGGAAGGTTCGTCCGAAGTTTCCGCAGTTTCTGCCGAGCGGGGCGCCACGGAGGGTTCCGATGCAGGAAAGGGCAGGGCCTCTTCGGTCGTGTCCGGCGCGATGGGCTCGAAACGGACCTCTCCGGCAGGCGACATCGGGGCGAAAGCAACGTTGAAGTCGGGCAGAGCGTCTATGCCGCTCACAATGGCGATGTCGGGGCAGCGTGCGGCGACGATCTCTTTGCCGAGGGCAACCGTGCGGCTGGCGACTTCGTGCAAGGTGCGGGGCGCATCGAAGTCGCGCAGGCCATTGCCCGGTATCACGACGTCACCGACAGGGCGAAGCCAGTCGTCGGGCAGGCTAATGCTGCCGTCACGAATTCCCAGGATCGCGCCCAGCGCGCCTCCCACCATCTCGGCATCGTAACCGCAGTTGCAGGCCGCACAGAGGGCCGCACCGAAGTCCCGGATGCCGTAGAGCAGACCTATGGTGAAGAAGCCGATGTTCTGAGGAGCGTCTGTAAAGTTCTTGTGTCCGACTTCGTGCTGCACGCTCTCCCGCGCTTCCAGCCACGATGCGCCCCGCCCCGCCGCCGCGAGCGCGGTCTTGACGGCGCGGGCGGTCCGGCATGTGCGGGGGATCATGGCGAGCCCGATGGTCAGGAGGGTAAAGGTGTCGTTGAGGAAGAAGGCGGCGCTGCCGACCGCAGCAAGGAACATCGCGGCCCAGACGCCCTCTTCGCTATGGTCGAGCTTGGCGTCGTGATACGCGTAGGCGGCGGCGACCTGGGGCGCGCCGGGCGCGAGCATCGCCCAAAGGTCGGCCCGCAAGACGCCGCCCGTGGAGTGCCGGAACCAGTTGGCGTAAGAGCCCGAAGCGGGCGGCGGCACCCCACGCCGCAGGTTGAGCGCGGCATAGCCGAACTCGTCCTGCGGATAGTCGAGATGCTCCAGCCAGGCCACCGCGAGATCCGCAGGAGTGATCTCCGGCCCACACTCCTCCAGCGCCGCCAACCAGACCAGAGGGAAGTCGAGGGCCAGGCTGGCGACCGGTTGGCCGGGGACCGGGCTATAGTAGTTGTAGCGCCCCGGCGTCAACTGACCGCGCATTCCCGCGCCCAGCGTTACTCCCGCGCTCTTGCCCTGCCACGCTCCCAGTACCTTATCGTAGTAGTTCTCCGCCGTCAGCGTCAAAGCCGCCATATCGTCTCACCGCCTCCTGCCCGATTCGGTTCTCGGGGTCTGCCTTCAATCTCTCCGGCATTATAACCCCTCCTCCCCTACTCGTCAAGACGGCGACACAGTTCATTGCGTTTCACCGAGGTCGATCCCCTCTCAGATTTCTCTCTTTCAGACGCTTGATCCTGAAGCGGTTTCGCGTTGCTTTATCTTGCCACCCGAAGCGCGAGAATGGCTACCGGCCAGATCAGAAACTCAAGGTCGGCCACGACATAGGTCAGAAAGCGTAGCTTTTGGCCTTCCCACCGGAAAGCCAGCGTCAGATATACTAGGTCATACGCCACCGTTATGCCTAGGGCGAGGGCAGGCTGGGGCAGTATGCCTGCATGGACAGCGCCAAGAAGGGTCACCAGAGAGACCAGGTTGGCTACTTCAAGCAGGACAAGGCTAGGTGCCTTGCCAAGCAGTACAGGCAAAGTCTTGATGTTCCTTTTTGCGTCGCTCTGAATGTCCTTTATGTCGCAAAACACGGTGTTTATACCCATGCGAAAAAAAAAGAACAGGGAAAGATAGACGTAAATCGGGCTTATCCTGCCGCTCGCGTAGAGGGGAACGATAAATACGCTGAGGGCCAAGAAGAGGGAGGTATACAGGTTCTTGAAGCCGGGGATTCGCTTGGTGGCCAGCTCCTTCAGTCCCTCCGTATAGAGAATTCCGCCAGCCAAGAGCAGCATGACCAAGAGGAAAAGCGGTACGTTAGCCAGGCTCAGGCAAAGGAGGAGCAGCAGGGAATAGCACCAGGAGGAAACTCGTGTCCAGGCCATGGTTGCCCGGAGGTGACGGGTGCGCTCAGGGTTTGACTTCAGGTCGTAGTCCATCTCCCGGTAGTGGTTGTAGGAGTAGACGGTCTGGCAGATCAGGTAGGTGACTGCCAGGGGGAGAAAGCTGATCGGTTTGCCTTCCAGCAGAAATAAGGTCAGACCTATGCTCGTTACGCCGAGGGAAGTAAGGTGGCCGCCGTAAACTAACTCTGCCAGAACCGGGTGTAACCCGTCGTGCTTCCTCATAAATAGTTGCTCCTCAATCGACCTGACACGTGCTTCCTAAGAACCGACATCGTGTCCAATCTGGAATTCGTTCGCAATCTCTCATTAGCAAACACTGGGCGACATGGCTGGAGAACATCGGGACTCCATATTGAGGAAGCGATGAGTGCAAAGACTGGTGAACCTTCGTGAGGTTACCGAGGAAGAGACTTGCGCCGACGCCGGCGGAAGCCAACTCCGGCCAGTACAGCGGTCATCAGGAGGGCGAGGGAGCCGGGTTCGGGCGTACTAGTGATGACGAAGTTGTCGAAGGACTCGCTGGAGCCAAAATTGTAGAGGCCGACTTTACCCGTGGTATAGGTACTGGAGTTCAAAGCAAGAGTTTGACTGGTTGTGCCGTTAGAGATAATGGCGGTGTACTGGCTACCGACTACGTTGATGCCTACATGCAGGTTGGACTGGGCTGCAAACCCCAGCGTGATGGGATTAAGGATCGATCCCCAGTTGCCGCCCTGACGGACATGCCAGTAGGCGTCGCTGAAGTTGGGCCGCACGATGAGCGCGATGAGGTTGTTTGCATCCTGGGCTCGCAGCAGGAAACCGCCGTCCTGAGAGCCGATAATATCCGTATTGACATTGAAATCTGTCAATGCAGCAGTGTTCGCAAACGAAGCGGTAATCGGTGTGGCGGCGCTGTGGGTTCCACTGGAATAACGACCATTATTGACGGCCCAGGTTCCACTCGATATCGTCCAGTTAGCATCGGCAGATCCGTTCGACAAAGTGAAGTTGTCGCTGAAAATGACCTGCGCGTGCGCCGAGGCCGCGAAGGTTATATCGGAAAGCAAGGCTACCATCCCTACGAACATGGTTTTGATGAATACATGCATAACAGCCTCCTTTGTTGTTCGGCGATGCAATGACAGGGCTGACAGAGATCGGAGTTCGGCCCGCCATTTGCTTTCTAGAGATAACTTCTGCGGAAACGCCCTTTTGATCGGCTCGGAACGCACCTGTGTAAAAGCGCAGTAAGACAGCCGCTCAGATCGGTTCCCTTAACCTTACAGAAATCTAGCGCGGGACGGAAAGTGTGTTGCTGTACCTTCTTCTCAAAGGTGGTGACGAAGACACAGCAACAGGGACACAGCGCAGACCTTGTATATCGCAAAGAGTTGACATAGAGAATCTGCACATTTCCGTGTAGGCAAGAGGGCAACCTGACCGGACTTTCTCAATTTAGCTTTTTCCTATTCTGCAAGCAACCCAGAGTCAACAAGAGACACTTCAATCGTGTCTCTTAGACCATTTAAAGATAATACTGCGGATACAGTTACTGCGGTGTGACTGCGCCGTGACCGCCGTGTAAATTTCCCGTGAATACTCTTTCGATGACTTGAGCGCTCTCTTCGCAGGGGTACAATAGCTCATTGCTTAACGCTGGAAGGGGGAGGGACATGGGGCAGAATACGCAGGAAGCGCCTCCGCAGCAGTTCCGCCTGTTTGGCACCTTTGAGGTACTTCTGCATGACCAGCCTCTCCTCGGCCTGCATAAGCGCAAAGGGGAGCGTCTGCTTGCCTATCTTGCGTTGCGTGCAGGGCAGTGGGTAGATACGAAGAAGTTAGCATCCGAATTCTGGAGCGACATCCCTACCGACGACCCGGCCGCGAATCTGCGGCAGAGCCTCACCTATCTGCGACAACTCTTAGCAGGCGATGCAGGCTGCCTTGAATCGCGTGTCGGAGCCGTGCGCCTGATGCTCAGAGAAGATCAGATCGATATTCTCCGGTTCGAAGCCGCCTGTGCACGCGGCGATAGAGCCTCGCTGGAACTGGCCCGTCATATTTCAGAAGAACCGCTCCTCGCCGGGTGGGAGGACGCCTGGATTGTCCCCTTCCGAGAACGCTACGACAAAAAATTGCGAAACGCTCTGGCACGTGCTCAGGAAAATGGGCAGTCGCTCCCCATCCGCAGCCTACTCCCAGAGAAAGTAACAGCCCGACCACGGGCGGCAGATCTTTCTCCGATACTAGAGTGTCCCGCTGGAGGGACAGTGCCTCTTCTCTCCCCCTTCTACATCACGCGGGAGGCAGACCAGGCGCTCAACATGGCTCTCGAACGCAAGGAGAGCATCGTCCTGATCAAGGGGGCCAGGCAGACGGGAAAGTCTTCTTTGCTGGCGCGGGGACTACAGTATGCTCGTCAGTCTGACCGCATTGTCTACCATATCGACTGCGAGCAGTTTTCTCCAGAGGATATAGGGTCGCGGGACAGCTTCTATCTGCGGCTGCTGGCTCTCCTGGCCGAACAGGCAGACCAGGACTTCACACGTGAGAAAGATTGGAAGGACCACCTCGGCGCGAACGGCAATGTGGAGCGCTTCCTGCGCCGCCGCATCCTCGCAACAACGGAAGCGCCCCTACTCTGGGCGCTCGATGGGGTGGACCGACTCTTCAAGACGAACTACTACAATGAGTTCTTCGCGTTGCTGCGCGGGCTTCATACCCGGCGTGCCACCGAGCCCGATCTCCCCTGGAATCGCTTGACGGTTCTGATCGCTGCCGCGACGGAGGCCCATCTCTACATCCGGGACCTCAGCCAGTCTCCCTTCAATGTGGGAGCGCGTATTGCTCTGGAAGATTTCGACGCGGCTCAGAGCGATGCGTTGTACCACCGCTATGGTTTAGAAGGTCGGAACGATGCGGAGCGACAGTGCCTGCGCGAACTGTTGGGCGGGCACCCCTACCTGCTGGCGCGCGGCCTACAGGAGATTCAAGACCGAAAGTTGGATGTGCTGGCGTTCACCGACCTCGCTCTTCGCACGGATGGCCCCTATCGCGATCACCTGGAAGGCATTCTGCGCCTGCTTGCCGCCGATGACGGTCTGCGCACGGATCTGCGCGCCGTGCTGAACGGCCACCCGTGCTCCGAAAACAGTTTCTTCCGGCTCCGAACGGCGGGAATCGTCGCCGGTGAATCCGCCGCAGAAGCCCACCCGCGTTGCGGCTTGTATGCCCGCTACTTCACCCGGCACCTGGCCTGATACCCTGACACGTCCTTTCAGGACGACATCCTGCCTGAGGAGAGCCATGAATCACGCGCAATCCGACCCCTACTTCGTCGTAGGCGGCACTCTGACCCGGAATGCGGTCTCGTATGTCGAGCGCCAGGCAGACGCTGAACTGCTGGCTGCGCTCATGGCAGACGAATACTGCTATGTGCTCGATACGCGACAGGTGGGCAAATCTTCCCTTATCGTGCGCGCCGCGCAACACCTGAGCGAGGCTGGACGCCTCACCGCCTTCCTGGACCTCAGCACCTTCGGCGACTCCCCTACCGAAGAACAGTGGTATGGCAAGCTCCTTGCCGATCTCGTCCGCGCGACCGATATGGAAGACGAGGCAGACGCCTTTTGGGAAGGAAACTCACGGTACAGTGGCGCTCAACGTTGGTTCCTCGCCGTGCGGGACCTCGTCCTGCCCAATCTCAGCGCCCCGATGGTAGTGTTTGTGGACGAGATAGAAGCGGTAAGGAAACTGCCTTTTTCTTTTGATGGCTTCTTTGCCATGATCCGCGCGTTCCATAACCTGCGAGCTACCGAGCCGAATGCAATGCAGTTGACCTTCTGCCTCACAGGAGTTGCGACGCCAGCGGAACTGATTCGCGATCCCCAAACCACTCCGTTTAACATAGGACGCCGCATCACGTTACGTGACTTCACCTCCGCAGAAATGCGACCGTTGGCGCAAGGGCTTCACGGGACGCCCGTACAACGAGAGGCGCAACTCCGTCGGATCGGAGATTGGACCTCCGGTCATCCCTACCTGACCCAGCGCTTCTGCCATGCCGCGTTCGAGGCGGGAAGGCCACTGGACGCGCAAGAAATCGATGCGCTCTGCCAGGAGGTATTTCTGCGCAGACAGGCGCAATCGGAAGAGGCCAATCTGCACTTTGTTCGCAGGCAGATTTTGGACGATACAGCCTCGGACGAACTGCTGATGCTCTATGCCCGCGTGCGCGCGGGCAGACGCATTGAGGCGGGAAACGCCAATGCTCTGACAGACCGTCTGTTGCTCTCCGGGCTCGTCCGCGTGGACACCCGACAGGAGCCCCCCCGCTTGATGATTCGCAATCTCATTTATGCCCAAGTCTTCGACCAGAAATGGGCGAGTGAGAATATGTCTGGGGCAGAAGCGCACCGTCAGCGGCAGGCTCTCCGACGCGGTGTGCTAAGGGCGAGCCTGGTCTGGTGTGTCCTCGCCGCCTCGCTCCTGTTCGCCCTCATACGTCAGCGCGAAGTCGTCTGGCAGCATGAAGAGTTGGTCAAGAAGACAGGTGATCTCAAACAGGTCACTGCCGAATTAAAGACAAAGGAAGATTTCGTACGCACAGCCACTGCAGATAGCGAAAAACGGGGAAAGGAGAGGATGTCCCAACAAAACAAAATGAAAGCTATTAACGCCGCTATCCAAGGTTTAAGACAGGACAAGCAGGCGGAACATACACGTCTTGTGGCCGTGCAAACCGCCCGACGCCTTATCTCCAAAAGGGTGTTTCTGCTCCAGCAGAAACAGGCGGCGCTTCAGGAGCAGAGCGACGAGAGAAATGCGTCAGATCGCGCAGTCCAACTCTCCGCGATTTCAGGACAAGGTTTTGAGGCCCTAGGATCGGGCCTGGAAGCCGTTGAGCACGCGCGGAGCAGAGGACGCCTGCCTCTCCCGGAAGCGATCCAGAGTCTCGGTCAAGCCGCCAATGCAGGAATCTATCGTCTCTTGCGGCTGCCTCACCCTTTCCGGTTGGAAACTGCCCGTTTCTCTTCGAGCAACCAGTGGATCGTCACCGCCGGTCACAGTCGATACGTCTATCTTTGGAAGGCGGGTACGCGAACGCTGCCCCTTAAAATACCTGTCTTGGCTGCTGACATCCTTAATCCTGTTGTCTGGACGGCAGAATTTTCCCCTGACGGTAAGTACCTGATCACGACGGGGAGCGACCAGAAGGCCCACATATGGGAATTCTCCTCACTGCATTCCCCTTTACCCCACTGCATCTGGGAAATAACCTGTGGAAGCAATCCCTCCAACCACGTGATAGCCCAGTTTTCCCAGTCCGGACGCTATGTGGCTGTAACCGGACGTTCTTCCGGACGCTACTGTGCGACGGTGTTGGATTTTCTGACACAAAAGCCGATTGCGGTTCAACAGAATGACGAGGAGATCGAAAGCATCGATTTCAACAACAAGATCCGCGCGAGTAAGGTCGAAGAACGTTACCTGGCTGTCGCCGGAGGACATCATTCGCCGCTTCACATTCTCGATTTCCTGTCGAATAAAGAGGTTGCCAGCCCACGCCCCAACGGCGAGTCCGTGCAGCGTGCCTGTTTTGGCAGTTGGAACGACGACTTGTACTGTACGGGCAATACCGATACCCTTTTTACCTGGCATTGGCACAAGGACACCCGTCCCGATCCCGTTCTAGAGAGTGTCACCGCCACCTATGCAGGGCACCAGGGCTCTGCGGCGCTGGTCACCGTTTCCCCTGACGGCTATCTTTTGGCGAGCACCGGACTAGAAGATCATCAGGTCCGTCTCTGGAATCTCTGGTACCGCGATTCACCCCTCTATACTCTGGTCTCGCCTGATTCGAACGCGACTAGCATTCATTTTTCGGAGGACAGCTCTCGAATCGTCATAGCACAAAATCAGTTCGCAGAAGTTTGGCTGCTCAACGGCTACACCTACGGCGGTGCTGGGAATAAGCTTCTTATGGTGAGTCGTTCTCCAGATGGTTCCAGTATTGCCGCCCCGACCACAGACAGAGTGACTCTCTGGAACACCGAGCAGGTCACGCTTAAGCAGAAGTACAAGAATTGGGCAAGACAGTACCTCGGAGATTCAGGTCGGAGTAAGTTTTCCGGAAGGGTCAATCATGTCCTCTATTCCCCGGATGGAAAACATCTGGCTACGGCTGGAGCAAACGGGGAGATAAGACTCTGGACTGTTGCGAGCAATCTTACAGTTCTTGAGGAGTACGTGCCGTTGGAAGGGCACAATCGGGCTTTAGCGGTGAACTGTGTTGCATTTTCCCCCGATAGTCGGCTTCTGCTCTCCGCTTCAGACGACGATACAGCGCGTCTTTGGGAGGTTCAGACCAGGAAGCAGTTGCGCACCCTCGTACATCCTGGCAAAGTCCGTTGCAGCGCCTTCTCCCCGGATGGCACACAGATGCTCACCGGTTGTTCGGATGGTATCGTTCGCTTATACGATCTCGAAGGACGTTTGCAACGGGAGATACGTTCTCCGCGTTCCCTGCACGAGCCACAGATGGTCACTATCTGGTCCATTGCCGTTTCGCCGGATGGCCGGAGTTTCGTCACCGGAACGGCAGATGGAAACGCCTACATTTGGGAACGAGCAACCGGGCGATTGTCTGCTACCTTACCCTGCGGCCATGGGAATGTGTTCTCCGCTCAATTTTCCCCGGACGGTCAACGCATTCTCACCGTCGGCGACAAAGGCTATGCAGAGCTATGGAATGTGAATGAAGCGCTGCAAGCGACCCGGAAAGGACAGAGAATTCTTCCCTGGTTGCGTCTGTATAGCAACTCCGCTTCCCTCTACGGCGGCGAATTCAGCCCCGATGGAAAGTATATCTATGTGGCAGGAGCCGATTGTCTGGTAAGCCGCTACTCCATAACGCTCGAAACCTTCCTCCAAGAGGCACGACGGATCCGCCACCTGGCAGGCATCCAAGAATCCCCCACAAAACAAATTCCTTCTTCCGAGCAAAGGGCTCCTCAAACAGAAAACGCGTCCACGCCGCAAGGAGGTTCTACAGAGTTCGAAAGGGTGAGAAAGGATTCTCGGGCGCACACTCCGCCGTTGGCAAAACAAAAAGTCCTCTGACTTTGTTAGAAGGTCAGAGGACTAAAAGCGAGACGGTAGAGGCGGAATTTGAGGGTTAGAGTGTGGCGCTCTAACCCTCAACGCACGCGTATTACGATCCAAAGGGCGAATGATGGGGCTCGAACCCACGACCTCCAGGGCCACAACCTGGCACTCTAACCTACTGAGCTACAATCGCCACAGCGTAAATCCCCGCAGAAACTGCTGATTTACGATGTTTATGGTAGCACAAGGGAAGAGTATTTGTCAAGAACGCGTCGCGGGCAGGGCAGGGCAGAATGGGGAGGAAAAAGTAATTGAACAAAACGTTCTTCAGACGCGTCCTATAGAACGTAAGAGAGAGTTCACTGCATTTCTGGACACCGCGCCGCAATCATGGCGTGGAGAGAGCGGGAATTTGCCGTTCTTGTCGGGTGAACGCTTTTACCATAAATCGAACGATGTGATCCCGCCTATCCGGGTTGAGCGTACGTCCGCATATTGAACCGACGTGCTAGCGCGTCGATTAAAACAAACATATCATTGCTGCTGTTTTCCAAGCCTGGAGACAGTAGCAGAGGCCAGGAGTGCCTGCACCTTGTTTCCCCGTCAATGGGGATTCGGTGCAGGCGCTTTTTCATTTTTTCAACCGGCCTCAAGCCCTCTTTCATCAATGTCAGGAACTGTTTTTCATGGCAATCGAAATCCACTCGGGTCGGTTTGGGCGAGGGCAGGCAGCAACATCCGCGCCTGGATCGTCTGTTCGGTCCCGCACCCCAGCACAACTCTATCGCCGACGGCTCCTGGTCGCCACGGCGCTGACGGCTCTGACCACACTGGCCTGCGGCTCGCTCTATGGTGTCTGGGTCGTCAAATCGATCTCCGATCACCTGCCCGCAGTCATCAGCCTGGATGATGTTCGACTGAACCCGCCGACCACCATCGTTTCCAGTGACGGCGTCATACTTGCGACCATCGCAGAGGAGTCACGCCTCCCGGTCGCGCTGGCAGACATCTCTCCCACCCTGCAGGCCGCGACCATCGCCACCGAAGACAGCCGTTTCTATACCCATTCGGGCGTGGATCCGCACGGCATCCTGCGTGCGGTGGTATCGAATATTCGCGCTGGCAGCACAAGCAGCCAGGGCGGCAGTACCCTCACGCAGCAACTGGCGCGCAATCTCTACCTGTCGAACGAGAAGACCTATCGCCGGAAGATCGCCGAAGTACTGCTTGCCCGCCGTATGGAAGCCCAGCATAGCAAGGCGGAGATCCTGGAAGCCTATCTCAACACCGCCTACTACGGCAACGGGTGCTACGGCGTGGAAGCCGCCGCCCGCACCTATTTTGGGAAGACCGCCAAAAATGTAACGCTGGGCGAAGCCACGCTGCTGGCCGGCCTGCCGCAGCGCCCGCTCGCCTTCGCGCCGACCCAGCACCTGGATGCCGCCCTGCGCCGTCGCCAGGTGGTTCTGCTCCGTATGGTCGCCACCGGCAAACTGACATCAGTTGCGGCAAAGCAGGCCGCAGCGGAAGTCCCGCACATTCTGCGCACGCAGAACGCACCGAAATTCGACTGGAAGGCTCCCTACTTTGTGAGCGATGTCGTGCGTATGCTCCGCGAGAAATACGGCCCAGAGTTTCTCTACAGTGGCGCGAAGATCGTGACGACCCTGAACTGGAAGATGCAGCAGAACGCCGAGGTCGCCTTGCGACACGGCTTGCCGGGAGGACAGGGACCGAACACGGGCGCGCTGGTCGCGATCGATCCGCGCTCCGGTTTCGTCCGTGCGCTCGTGGGAGGAGCAGACTTTCGCACCGATCAGTTCGATGCCGTGACCCAGGGCATACGGCAGCCGGGCTCCGCCTTCAAACCTCTTGTCTATGCGTCCGCTTTCGACGCGAACGTGTGTGATCTGACCACCGAGATCGACGATCATCCGCTCTCCTATCATTCCGGAACCAACGGCTGGACCGTACACAACTACGACGGTCGCTATCGCGGGCAGATGTCTGTGCTGGACGGCCTGCGCCAATCGATCAATACCGTCGCAGTGCAGGTAATGGAGAAGGTCGGACCGACCAACGTCGCGGACTATGCCGCCCGCATGGGTATCACCACGAAGCTGGATCCTGTTTTGCCGCTCGCGCTCGGCGCGTCCGGCGTGCGGCCTCTCGACCTCTGCTCGGCCTACTCCGCTTTCGCCAACAGCGGCGACAGATACGAGCCGACCTTTGTGCAGAGCATTGCGGACGCCTCCGGACGCGTCGTCTTTCAGGACGACCCGACCCCCCGTTTGCACGGTGCAGTCCTGAGCAAGAACGCTCTCGATCAGATCAATGTCGGGTTGCGGGAAGTGGTCGTCAACGGCACCGCTCCCGCCGCCGCGTCTGTCCCAGACGCACATGGCAAAACCGGCACGACCAGCAGCCATCGTGACGCCTGGTTCGTCGGGTACAACCGCGATCTTACGGTCGCCGTCTGGACCGCTCATGTCCACAAAGAGACGGTGCGCCAACAGGGGAAACGCACGATTTTGAACCAATACCTCCCCATGGGAAGCGCGACAGGCGGCGCGATATGCGCCCCGATCTGGCGCGAATTCATGACACACGCCCTGCCGGAACAGCGCCGCATTCAAGCCGCTCTCGGCCTGTCGAGCGGAACCGTTGCCGCGCCGGACAAAGAGACCCTGTTGACCGCCCTACGTCAGCGGTCTCAGGAAAATCAGACAGCCCAGGCGTCGGCACAGCCTGTGAATCCACCGACCGCGGAGATCGCCGAAAACGGCAGTCTCCCCGAACCCGTCACGGCTCCTATTTCGGCAGATGAGAAGGACACCTCCGATGCCGTTCGCGTCGATAGCTCCCCTCAGAGCGGAGACGAGAATGGGCAAACGCCTCCTCCCTAACCGGAGCGCTTAATGCGGATTAGGTTTCACCGACTGCCAAGCCAGAAGAAGTGTCGGGAAGGCGGAGGGGGCACGGACGAGGAGAGGCTGAAAGGTCTGGGTGGTGAGGGCGACTTGCTGTCGATACTGGGCGATCTGGGCGGGGGTCTGATCGGCAGTGGCGGGCAGGGCGGCCAGGCGGGCAAGAACATGGGCGGCGGTCCCCGTTGGGGAGGGGATTGCATCGTCCTCGCCGGAACGGGTCTGCGCGATGGGGGCGCCGCTTGGTCCCTGGATCAGGAAGCCACCGACTCCGTTTTTGTCCCAGAAGAGTCGCAGCATCTGCTCTGTCAATTTCTGAGCCAGTTTGCGGTAGCGGTCCGCTTTCGTGGCGGCGTAGAGATCGAGCAGACCGTCTGCGGAGAACGCATAGTCGTCGAGGAAGCCGGGAACCGTGCCCGGAGCCCCCTGGCGGGCGGCGCGGAGCAGGCTGCCATCGGGTCGGGTCAACGTTTTGGTGAGGAAGTCGGTGGCACGGACGGCAGCGGCGCGATAGCGGTCATCGTGAGTGATCGCATATCCTTTTGCGAACGCGCCGATCATGAGGCCGTTCCAGGAGGTTACGATCTTGTCATCGGTGCTGGGCCGGATACGCGTGGCACGGGCGGCCAGAAGCTTGGCGCGCAGCGGCGCGAACGCGGAGACCTGTGCCGAGTCCAGGGGCGCCGGCACAGAGAGCACACTGCGTCCCCCTCCAAAATTGCCGATCGCGGTGACGCCATACGCTTTGTCAAATCGCTCCGCATCGGCTTTGCCAAGCGCTGTTTCGATCTGTTCCGCTGTCCAGACGTAGAACTTGCCCTCTTCCCCCTCGCTATCCGCATCGAGAGTGGCGTAGAAGCCGCCCGTCTTAGGGTCTGTCATCTCGCGCAGCACGAAATCGAGTGTGCCCTGGGCAACCTCTTTATAGAGCGGTTCCTGGGTTACTGCATAGGCGTCGAGGTAGATCTGTGCCATCTGAGACTGGTCGTAGAGCATCTTCTCGAAATGCGGCACCCGCCATTTGGCGTCGGTGCTATAGCGATGGAATCCGCCGCCGAGCTGATCGTAGATTCCGCCGTGGGCCATGTTATCGAGGGTGCGTGTGAGCAGCGCGAGTATCTGCGGGTTGCGATTGCGGCGATACTGATCCAGCAGGAAACGCAGTCGGGATACCTCGGGGAACTTGGGCTTGGTTCCGAAGCCGCCATTGGTTCGGTCGAAATCGTTCAGATAGGCGGCAGTCGCTTTCGCGAGACTATCGGCAGGGATGGCGGCGGAGGTCTTGCGCGTCGTGGCCTCCATCGCCTGCTTCATCCCCAGCGAGACCTGATCGGCGGCGATGCGCACTTTCGTCGGATCGCTGCTCCAGAGGGCCGCGATCTTCTGCTGCAGAGGTTTGAAATCCGCAGCCGGATAGAAGGTGCCACCGTAGAACGGCTTGAGGTCCGGGGTCAGCCAGACCGACATGGGCCAGCCGCCGGAGCCGGTCATCATCTGCACAGCAGTCATGTACTGGCTGTCGATG
Source organism: Chthonomonadaceae bacterium (assembly GCA_043762265.1). GTDB lineage: Bacteria > Armatimonadota > Chthonomonadetes > Chthonomonadales > Chthonomonadaceae > JANXLO01. Next base: position 25,371 of record JAYUMV010000160.1, read on the forward strand.
TCGGGGCGCTCTTCGCGATCTACCTTGATACAGACGAAATTCTGATTGAGGATTTTGGAGATCTCTTCGCTTTCGAAGTCTTCCCGCTCCATCACATGGCACCAGTGGCACGCCGAATAGCCGATCGAAAGGAAAATGGGCCGGTTCTCCCGTTTCGCCAGTTCCAGCGCCTCGGTCCCCCAGGGATACCAGTCCACCGGATTGTGGGCGTGCTGGAGCAGATAGGGACTGGTAGAGCCGACTAGGTGGTTGGCGGGCTGCTTCGGCTCCGCCTGCGTCTGGTGGGCAGCTGTGTGCCGTGCCGCTGCCTGCGCGGACGTGTGCTGCCATTTCCAGCCGACCACGACGAGGGCGACCATCAGAAAGGCGGCGAGCAGACCTTCGCGCACCTTATGCTGCAGGGTCGGAGGCTCCGGTTTCGTTTCGATAATCTCAGGCATAAGTCTTCTTTCGTGAGAACGGGCCGTATCGGGTATGCTTAGAGCATGAATCAGCGGCAAGGAACAGAGCGCAATGGCGCGCAGGTGCGTTGGAATCTCTTCGCGTTGACGTTGGACGTAGCGTTCTTCTCGATCGGGATGGCTTTTACGGACATGAATGCGGTACTGCCGCTGTTATTGAAGCGTCTGGGGGGGAGCACGCTCCTCATCGGCCTTTTCGGCACCCTGCACTATCTGGCCTTCTCCGGCTTGCAGATCGTCGTAGCGTGGGGCACGCACGGGCAGCCGCGCCAAAAGCCCTTTCTGGTCTTCATTGCCGCCTTAACCCGGCTGCCGCTGCTGCTGCTCCCCTACTTCATCTTTCACGCCGCCGATTCGCCTGCCGCGCAGCGCAACGCGCTGATCGCCGTCTTTTCCCTGCTGACGCTCTGGACTCTGGGCGACGGGTTGGGCTATGTGCCCTGGATGGAGATCGTGGCGCGGGCCTTCACCGACAAAGTACGGGGGCGCTTCTTCGCGACCACCCAGCTTATCTCCGGACTCATCAGTATCCTCATTGCGGCGTTTATCGTGCGCGGCGTGTTAGCGTCTCCCCACTTCCCCTTCCCGCACAACTACGCTCTGCTGATGCTGGTCGCTGCCTTGATGTTTCAGGTCTCTCTGGCCGGTGTCCTGCTCATCCGCGAGCCGCCGTTTCCGCCTTCCGCCGTTCAGCCGCATATCCCGCTGTTCGCCTACTTCCGCCGTCTGCCAGGGCTGGTGCGCAGCAATCCTGCGTTCGCCCGCCTCGCGGGGATCCAACTGCTGATCGGGTTCGGAAGCGCCTCCGCTCCCTTCTACGTTCTCTACGCCCTGCATCGTTTCCATCTGCCCGACGCCTGGGCCGGTATCTACCAGACCGCGCTCGCCCTCGGGGTGGTGGCCTTGATGCCTCTCTGGACCTATCTCAGCGAAAAACGCAATCCGGCGACTGCGGTACGCGCGCTCGCCCTTGGCTGCCTGCTCACTCCGATCATGGCTATGACCCTCGGCGCCCTCTCTCCCTGGCTGTTCGCCCTGGTCTTCCTGCTCATGGGCGGCACCCTCGGTTGGGGAATGTGGATCGTCCTGAACCACTATCTGCTCTCCCACGTCGCCGAGGACGAACGCCCGGTCTTCATCGCTCTCATGAACCTCCTCTTCGTGCCCTCTGCCTTCTATCCCTCCCTCGGCAGTCTCTTCGTCCTCCACGACCACTTCGCTACCCTCGCCGGTATCCCCATTCTCTTTCTGCTCACTGCGTTTGTGGTCGCATCTGGTTTATTTCTGGCGTTTCGACTTCCGGCACCTTCGAATACTTGATCTCAATACCGAGTAATGTATAGGGGCCTGTTGTCGCGAACGCTCAATCGATAGTCGCGGTTGAGTATCCGGTTCGTTTCTCCAGGAGTAGAGCGGTTTGCAGCGGCAGAACCACTTCCGCTTTTGGTTTTCGTATCGGTGGATCGAAATTCATGATCAGCGCCTCCGTCATGGCATTTCTGTTCGTTTCGCTGGCACCGACGTGGTAGAAGTGTTCTTGTGTCACTTTTGGAAAGCATCCCCATAGATCATCGATGAATGTATTACGACGGTAGGTGTTCTCTTCCCAGGTTGACAGCATAAATCGTGCAGGCGTCTTGCTAAGAATACGGAATAGATCGGCTTCTCTGACTTCATCCCAACTGTCAAAGTAATCGACATGTCTGCCAACGTAAGGTGGGTCTGCATAGATGAAATCCACTGCAGTCGCTGATTCTATAGTGTCAGCATAAGTCTGTACGCGAAACTCCCACTCGTTGACCTGCATACGCTCCGAGAGAGCAGCGACCTGATTGACGATTTTTGTCACGTACGCCTGTGCGAAACGCTCCGGTTTATGACAGAATGGAACGTTGAAGCCGCCTTTCCGATTGAACCGCATAACGCCGTTAAAACAGGCGCGATTGAGGAATAGGAAGTCTAGCGAATGGCCGCTCTCATTAAAGCGTTTTCGCACCTCGTAATAGTGTTCCTGTCCTTTGGACGCCAACAGTGCTCCCTCTGCCTCCAGGAATGTACGCACCGAGGAGGGAGTTATCTCGTTTGTTTGTATTGCCTTGAAGAGGGCGATAGTATGGGGGTTTGTGTCCGCAAACAGAGCGCGACGTGGCGCGAGATTGAACCCAACCACGCCAGATCCGGTAAACGGCTCGATCCATACGCCTTTTCGATTCCATTCCGCCATCTCTCGGATGAGAGGTACCAACTTGGTTTTGATTCCCTGGCATTTAAGCGGTGGTACAACGGTCTTCATGGCTTTGTCCGAACCTTTCTTGCGGGGCGTGTCCGTCGGGTGAGCGCATTTTCATCCAATCCTTTGTATTTGAGATATGCATTCAAGTTCCTAATGGGGTTGGTTTTACCTGTCGCCTCGTCCAGCACATGGATCTTCCCATAGTTCATCCAATAATCATCGAAAATCGCTTCTCCAAGATCTACAAACATACCACGGCCCGCGACGATATCGGGAATGTGATTGATGCTACCTATGTTCGCAGTATTGCCGCTCCCGGCACAGTCGCTCGCAATCTTCCATTTCTCCTGTACAAAGAACTCGAAGTCTTTGATGACTGACACGATGGATTGCAAATTCTCGAGAGAATAGATCGCGGTTTCATCCACATCACGGGCAGACGCCCGCGTATAGATAATTCCCAGGCAGTAGTGCCCCGCATAAGTGTTGTACGGGAACTGAATATTCTTTGTACTGTCCCGCTTGACGAAATACTCTCCATGTGAACCAAGAGTGAATCCGTTGCAGTATTCTGGGTTCTCCTCTTTGCGGTAAGTCGTCTTGAAGTCAACGGCAAATCGAACGGAGGCGTCGTCCTGCGCCACGAACGAAATATCCGGATAGTAGTTCTGATGATCTGCTGGAACGATCTTATAGCCCTAGGCGTCGGCGAGCTTGAGAATTTCAGGGAAGAGGTGAATCTCAAGTATTTTTGAGACGATCTTCGTATCTGAGGAAATGGTGTAAACGTTCTTATATGCGTCTACAAATCCCTTGATGCTCCAATGACCATCCCCCGTGGTACTGTACTTTGCCAACCCTGCCACAAACGTGCGAAGATCACTTTCAAACTTTTCTTTTTTGTCTTGATGCGGTGGCATGGTGTCATCCTGTTGCGCCTTCGACCTGGCCGCGGTAGTTAGGGGCGGAGAGGGCGGCGGCTTCGACGGCTTCCGGGAAGCTCGGATACGCGTGCATGGTGTCGGCGATGGCGGAGACCGGCAGATGATGCTTCATGCAGATCGCAAGCTCGGCGATGATGCTGGAGGCGTCCGGTCCAACAAGGTGCGCACCGAGGATCTGGCCGTCGAGTTCGTCCACGATCAGCTTCACAAGCCCTTTGCCTTCTCCGTAGATGATGGCGCGGTCGAGATTTTCGAAGGAGAAGGAGTGCGTCACGACATGGCGGCCCTCGTTGAGCGCCTGGCGCTCCGTGATGCCGATGCTGGCAACTTCCGGATCGATGTAGGTGCACCGTGGCACGACCCTATGGTCGAACGGCTCCGGTCGGTCGGTGAAAGCGTTGGTGGCGACCAGCTTGCCTTCGTAGCTCGCGACATGGGTAAAGAGGTAGCCGCCGCTAATGTCGCCTGCCGCCCAGATATGTGGGACGTTGGTGCCGAGATAGCGATTGACGGGAATACAGCGCTTCTGGTACTCGATGCCCGCCGCTTCGACCTGCAAGCCTTCGACCGCCGCATCCCGCCCAATGGCGACCAGAAGCTCGTCGCAGTCGATGGTCTCAAGGCCGCCTTTGTGCCGAACCTGAAGCGTCTTGATGCCGTTCTGGTGCGAGACATGCTCGACATAGCAGCCGGTCAGGATACGAATGCCTTCGGAGATCAAGAAACTCCCGGCCAGCGCGGCCACATCTTCGTCTTCGCGCGGCAGGACATTCGGGTCTTTGGCGAGCACCGTGACCTGGGAGCCGAAGCGCCGAAACACCTGCGCGAACTCCAGACCGATCGGACCGGCCCCCAGCACGACCATGTGTTTGGGCAGACGCGGCAGATCGACCGCTTCACGGTTGGTGATGTAGCCCGCGTCGGCCAGACCAGGAATATTGGGGATCTTCGGCACGGTTCCGGTGGCGATGACGATCTGCTTGCCGGAGATCACCTCCTTGCCCATGCGCACCTCATGCGGGCCTTCGAAGGAGGCACGCCCTTTATAGAAGACCGCACCGAGCTTCGAGAGGCCGCCATCCTCCGGCCCTTCGCCTGCAACCTCTTTCAAGACCTTTTCCTTGTAAGCCAGCGCTCCCGCATAGTCTTCTTTGGTGATCTCGACATGGATGCCGAACTCCTGTGAGCGGCGCACGAGCTGCCAGACCTGCGCGGCGCGTACCATCGCTTTGGTCGGGACGCAACCGGCCCAGAAGCATTCGCCCCCCAGTTCCCGCTCTTCCGCCAGCGCCACCGTGCGCCCGAGGCGCGCTGCCGTGCGCGCCGCCTTCAGTCCGGCGGACCCACCGCCGATTACGATCAGATCGAACTCCTGCACGTCTTCTCCTTCTTTCTTCCAGACTCGGTGACCGGGGAGGTCAGCGGCCTTCGGGCTGCTTCACCGATGCGCCAAGGGTTTGCGCAAGTTCCGGAAGCAGCGTCTTGAATGCACGATCCCAGTAAGGCCAGGTGTGCTGGCCGGGCAGTTCCCGATAGGAACAGGGATAACCGACAAAATTCAGATGGTCCGCAAAACGGCGGTTCGAGTCCAGCAGACTGTCCTCCGTCCCGCAGTCGAGATAGAGGCGCGGCCGCTCCGTCGGCCAGCGACACAGGGCCTGCTCGACCAGCCAGATCGGGTTTTCTCGTTTGCGCAACATGCGGTCGGTTTCCGGGTCGCCGAAGACAGGATGCACGTTTGCCGTCTGCATCTTCTCGAACGCGCCGCTGTGGCTGACTGCGACCGGGAACAGGTGCGGATGTTTGAGCGCGATCTTCACCGCCCCATATCCGCCCATCGAGAGCCCGCCGATCCCCCACCCCCGCCCTGGAGGAACCAGAGAAAATGTCGCCTGTAGATGGCGCACAAAGTCCTGCGTAATGTCGTCTTCGCGCCGCTCACCGCCATTGGCTGCATTGGTATACCAGCCTGCACCGGCGTCGGGGCAGGCCACCACCAGATCGTAGGCTGCGACGTAGCGCGCCAGACGCGTATAGGTCGTCCAGCCCTGATGATCGCTGTTCATGCCGTGCAGCAGCACCAACAAGGGATAGGGGCGTTCAGGAGTGTAACCATACGGCAGCAGATAGGTATAAGGCTGTTCCCGGTCGAGCGCCTGCGAAAAGTAGGCGCCGGTATGGATCGGCGAAGGCACAGGCCGGCCAGCCGTATCGACAGGATAGTGCGTCAAGTCTTCATCTCCTACAGGGTTGCAAACGGTGGCATCGTCGGTTATAATACGTACGTGAAGACCACCTCTCTGCACAATCAGTCTACCTCACAAACTTCCTCCGACAACGAGCCGACTCGGACTCTGCCCGATCCCGGCGCCACACAACGCATCGCATGGATCCCACCGAACACCGCTTCGCGTCTTCTCGTGACGCCCGGTGGCGGGCCGCAACCGGATACCCGTGCCTGGCGCGATCTCCTGCGCGGCGTTGCGTCGCTGCTTCTGCTCCTCTTTCTGCTCTGGCGAATGCCGGTCTCGCAATCCCATGCTACCGCCCCGGCGCTTCCTCCCACCTCTGCTCGCCCGACCCAGCAACCTGTTCCCGCTCTGATCTTCGAGCCGTTGCGCCCGGCTCTTTCTCGGAAGGTGTCGGGATCGATACGCGTCTACCTCGTCGCACCCTCCGTTCCCATCGGCGAATGACAGCCTTCTCCTCTTCCCTACCAAGAGAGCAGCCTACAGGTTTCTCTGCATTCGACCGGGTACAGTTTCTCCTCACACCCATGCTTCTGATGCAGAAATACACGCTCGAAGTCTGCACACGATGAAACGGAATGCCTTTCTATCCGTCTGTGTGAGCATGGAGAGACGGGAAAGAATACGCGGGCTGATCCTGGGGACGGCGGTGGGGGATGCGCTGGGACTACCTGCAGAAGGCATTCCGCGCCTGCGTGCCCGCAAGATGTTTCGCCAGGAGTGGCGTCATCGGTTTCTAGGGCGCTGGGGCATGGTGAGTGATGATACGGAGCACACTCTTTTTGTCGCGCAGAGCCTGATAGCGCATCCCGATTCCTCCGAACGTTTTGCAAAACGGCTGGCCTGGTGTCTGCGCGGCTGGCTGTTGACGCTGCCCGCAGGCATCGGCATGGCGACTTTACGTTCCATCCTGCGGCTCTGGTGCGGGATCCCTCCTCACCGCAGCGGCGTCTCGTCTGCAGGCAATGGTCCCGCCATGCGCTCTGCGCCTATCGGAGCTTTCTTCCCGCAAGATCCTTCTCGTCTGGAATCCTTTCTCCAAGCCTCTACCCGGCTCACCCATACCGACCCTAGAGCGCTGATAGGAGCCAGAGCCATTGCCCATCTGAGCGCCTGGATCCTCGCCCAGGATGCCGACACTCCGCCCTCGGAGGCAGAACTCAACGCGATCCTCTGCGCTTGCGGCACAGAGGATTCGGAGTGGCAGGCGAATGTAGCAGCGCTTCAGGAGGCTCTACGACAGAACCTGACCGTGGAAGAGTTCGCGGCCAGGTCGGGACTCGAAAACGGAGTCACAGGCTACATCTATCATACCGTGCCGGTCGCGGTATACGCCTGGCGACGCCACTTCGGCGACTATCGCACCACGCTCCATGCCATCCTAGATTGCGGCGGCGATACGGACACGACCGGCGCAATCGCAGGTGCACTCGCTGGCACAACCGTCGGGGCAAGGGGAATTCCTGACGACTGGCTGTCAGGAGTGAGAGATTGGCCACGCAGCCCGCGAATCCTCTACGCCATCGCCGACCGATTGACGGAAGTAAGTGAAACACAGACGCCCCAGCCTCCGGTCCCCTACTTCTGGCCTGGGCAGTTCCTCCGAAATGCGCTGTTTCTGATCGTTGTCCTGCTGCATGGTTTTCGCCGCATGGCCCCTCCTTATTAGAACGCTCTGAGAAAAGAGGGCTTCCCTTTCAACAGCGCTGTTACATACGGGATCGGATAGTCGTCAAATGCAGAAGGCGTGTCATACTATCGCTATCTTCCTTATTTGATGGTGTACAAATGCAACGTTCCCAGACATTCTTTCGGGCGCTCGGTTTAACAGGGGTGGGGCTGATTTTGATGGGGATAGGGGCGCAGGCGAGTCCGCCTATTGCGAAGCCTGAACTTTCTATCAGGTTCAATGCTGCGCCGGTGCGGGTGGACTATGATCGGGATGTGCGACCGATCCTGTCCGAGAACTGCTTTAAGTGTCATGGGTTCGACCCGAATCAGCGGCAGGCGAAGCTGCGGCTCGATACGGCGGAGGGGGCTGGCAGCCCGTTGGCCTCCGGAGGGCATGCGGTCGTTGCGGGCAATCCTGCGGCCAGTGGGCTGATGCAGCGGGTGCTGGCAGGGGGGGCGCTGCATATGCCACCGGTCAGTACGGGTAAGAAGCTGACCTCTGCGCAGATCGTGGTGTTGAAGCAGTGGATCGCCCAGGGCGGGAAGTATGACGCGCACTGGTCGTTTGTGCCACCGCAGCGGCCCCCGCTCCCTGAGGTTCGTAATGCGGCCTGGGTGAGGAATCCCATTGATCGGTTTATTCTGGCGCGTCTGGAGCGGGAAGGGCTGAAACCTTCGCCGGAAGCCGACCGTGCGACCCTGATCCGCCGTTTGAGCCTCGACCTGACGGGTCTGCCGCCGACGCCGGCAGCAGTGGATGCATTTGTGAAGGATACCCGTAAGGACGCTTACGAGCAGACGGTGGATCGGCTGCTGGCCAGTCCGCATTACGGGGAGCGAATGGCGGTCTCCTGGCTCGATCTCGCCCGCTACGCCGACACGCACGGCTTTCACATCGATAGCCAGCGCGATATGTGGCGCTGGCGAGAGTGGGTCATAGGAGCCTACAACACCAACCTCTCTTACGATCAGTTCGTCGTGCAGCAGTTGGCAGGGGACCTCCTGCCCGCTGCGACCCTCGATCAGCGCATCGCCTCCGGCTTCAACCGCAACCATCCCATTAACTTCGAAGGAGGCGCGATCCCCGAAGAGTACGCTACCGCCTACATCGTGGACCGTATCGACACCACGGCGACCGCTTTTATGGGCCTCACCATGCGGTGCGCCCAGTGCCACGATCACAAATACGACCCGATTACTCAGAAAGACTACTACCGATTCTTTGCCTTGTTCCACAATGTCACGGAGCAGGGATTGGATGGGCAGGCAGGCAACGCGACTCCGTATATCAAAGCGCCGGACGCCCAACAGCAGCAGCAGTTGGAAGCGGCGGATCAGAAACTCGCCGCCGCACAACAGGCGCTCAAAGCCAGGACTGCCGCAGCCCAAACCGGAGTCGCCGCGTGGATGCAAGCCTTGAAAGCCCCCTCCGATCGACAAGGGGCAGGGCGCGTATTACGGGTGGATCGGATGCTCGCGCACTACTCCCTGAATGAGGGGCAAGGCGCGGAGATTCACAACGACGGTCCTTTCGGCAGCGAAGATGCGGCCCCGGTCGTGCTCACGGGCAAGCCGGCATGGGGGGCAGGCCGCTTCGGCCCTGTGTTGGCGCTCGATGGCAATACCACCGCCGACCTCGGAACCGGCGTCGGCTTCGAACGCACCGACAAATTTGCCTATGGCGCCTGGGTCCATCCCGCCTCCGCAGACGCGATGACGGTACTCGCCCGAATGAACGACGGCGCAGATTTTCGCGGGTTCGATCTCTATCTCAGCGGCGGTCAGGTCTTTGTCCATCTGATTCACACCTGGGACAAAAACGCGATTCGCGTCAACACGAAACCGATCCTCCAGGCGAACACATGGACGCACCTTTTTGTGAGCTACGATGGTTCGAGCAAGGCAAAAGGGATCACGATCTATGTCAACGGCAAAGCCATGCCGCTGGAGATCACCCACGATACCCTCACCGATTCCATTCAGACGACCGTGCCGCTGCGCATCGGCAGACGGAATGTCGCCGCGCCGTTCAAGGGCCTGATCGAGTCGGTCTGTCTCTATCGGCGTGAGGTGACGCCGGAAGAGGTGCCGCAGATTGCGGATTATGACAGTGTGAGACAGATCCTGAACACTGCCGAGGAGAAACGCACGCCGGAACAGCGCACCAATCTTATCAATTACTATCTCACTACGCAGGACGAAACCTACCGCCGCCTCAGCGCCGAGTCCTCTGCTGCACAGAGCGCCCGCGATGCCATCGACAAATCTATTCCGACCACGATGGTTATGCAAGAAATGGATAAGCCGCGCGACACCTTCTTGCTTCAGCGCGGCCAGTACGACAAGCCCGGCGAAAAGGTGACGCCCGGAACGCCGGACTTCCTGCCCCCTTTGCCGACCGGCCCGGTAAATCGCCTGACGATGGCGCGCTGGCTCATCGCGCCCTCCCACCCTCTGACCGCTCGCGTCGCCGTCAACCGCTACTGGCAGATGATTTTTGGCACGGGCCTGGTCAAGACGGCAGAAGATTTCGGCACCCAGGGCGAGCGTCCCTCGCATCCCGAACTTTTCGACTGGCTGGCCTCCGAGTACATGCGCACCGGATGGGATACGAAAGCGATGCTGCGGCTCATCGTTACCTCTGCCACCTATCGGCAGTCCTCCCGCGTCACGCCCGCTCTCAAAGAGCGCGACCCGGAGAACCGGCTGCTCGCACGCGGCGCACGCTTCCGATTGCAGGGCGAATTCGTCCGAGATCAGGCGCTGGCGGTCAGCGGGCTGCTGGTCGATACGATCGGCGGACCCTCCGTGCATCCCTATCAGCCTGCCGGACTCTGGGAAGAGCTCGCCTTTGGCGGCAGCTTCTCCGCACAGACTTACGTGCAGGACCACGGCGCAAACCTCTACCGACGCGGGATGTATACTTTCTGGAAACGCACCTGCCCGCCTCCGTCTTTGCAGGCGTTCGATGCGCCCGAGCGGGAGTTCTGCCTTGTTCGCCGCTCTGTCACCAATACTCCTCTCCAGGCGCTCACCCTGATGAACGATCCGACCTATGTCGAAGCGTCCCGCAAATTCGCTGAGCGCATCATGAAAGAGGGCGGCACAACGCCTGAGCAACGGATCAACTACGCCTATCGCCTCGCCATAGGACGCTCGGCGAAACCGACCGAGATCGAGACCATGCTCGGCCTCTTCAACCAGCAGGCGGTCGTCTTCCGCCTCGACGCTCCCGGCGCAAAGAAACTGCTCTCCGTCGGCGAATCGCCCCGCGATATGGCGCTCGATACCACGGACCTGGCCGCCTGGACCACTATCGCCAGCGTCCTGCTCAACCTTGACGAGACAATCACCAGGAGCTAAGGCAAACGACCTGTAAGGTCATCCCACCTGGCTGAAAAAGACAACATGAGGAGCGTAGTATGGACCCGAGACGTGAATTCGAACTGTTGATGACGCGGCGGCAGCTCTTTGGGAAACTGGCGACGGGCATCGGTACGGCGGCGCTGGGCTCTCTGCTCGCTCCGGAAGCCTTCGCCGCCCCGACTACGGGCCTGGTCAAGGGCAGCTACAACGGTATCCTGAAACAGCCGCATTTCCCGGCCAAAGCCAAACGCGTCATCTATCTGTTTCAGTCCGGAGCGCCCTCCCATATCGATCTGTTCGACTACAAGCCGCAGCTCCAGACGCATCGCGGCATCGACCTGCCGGAATCGATTCGCAACGGTCAGCGCCTGACCGGCATGACCTCCGGGCAGAAATCGTTTCCGGTCGCGCCCACCATCTTCAAGTTCAGCCAGAAGGGCAAGAACGGGACCTATCTGAGCGAACTGCTGCCGCATACCGGCGAGATCATGGACGAGATCGCGATCATCAAGTCGATGCACACCGAGGCGATCAACCACGATCCGGCCATCACGTTCATTCAGACCGGATCGCAGCAGCCCGGACGTCCCAGCATCGGATCCTGGATGTCGTACGGTCTGGGCAGCGAAAACAGCGATCTGCCCGCCTACATCGTACTGATCTCTCTAGCCAGCGACGGCCGTAACGACCAGCCGCTCTTCGGGCGTTTGTGGGGCAGCGGATTCCTGCCGTCGGTGCATCAGGGCGTGAAACTGCGCTCTACCGGCGATCCGGTGCTCTACCTCAGCAACCCGCCCGGCATCGACAACGCCAGCCGCCGCCGGATGCTCGACAGCGTCGCCGCGCTCAACCACCGGGCGGAGCAGGATTTCGGCGACCCAGAGACCAATACCCGTATTGCGCAGTATGAGATGGCCTATCGCATGCAGGCGTCTGTGCCCGACCTCATGGATCTCTCCAAAGAGTCGAAAGAGACGCTCGACATGTACGGTCCCGAGGCCCACAAACCCGGCACTTTCGCGGCGAACTGTCTGCTGGCGCGGCGACTGGCCGAACGCGGCGTGCGCTTCATCCAGCTTTTTCACCGGGGCTGGGATCAGCACGGCAACCTGCCCAAAGATCTCGGTACACAGTGTAAAGACACCGATCAACCCTCTGCCGCCCTCATCAAAGACCTCAAACAGCGTGGTCTGCTCGAAGATACGCTGGTCGTGTGGGGGGGAGAGTTCGGGCGCACCGTCTACTCCCAGGGCACCCTTACCGCCGACAACTACGGACGGGACCATCATGGCCGCGCCTTCTCCGTGTGGATGGCAGGCGGCGGCATCAAACCCGGCGTGGTCCATGGCGAAACCGACGACTTCTGCTACAACATCACCAAAGACCCCGTCCATATCCATGACCTGGGCGCGACGATCCTGAACCGGATGGGCGTCGATCACACCCGCCTGATTTACCGCTATCAGGGCCGCGACTACCGTCTTACCGATGTCGCCGGAGAGGTCGTGAAACAGGTACTTGTGTAACACTCGAAACCGTTTGTTCCACAGCCCGTATTGTCTGTCAGGACGGTCGAAATTGGGGGCCAAGGAGGGCAGAGAGATGAAACGGCGTTCCTACAAATGGGCGAAGTGGATGGCGCTCGGGCTGATTCTATTGATTCCGCTTGCCATGGTCTGGATCGTTGCGTCCCATCCTATTCGGACAGGCAACAATCTGGAGCGCAGTCATCGCCTCGCAGCTACCAAAGGACTGGCTTACTACTCCGGTTGCGAACAGGGCTACACCTGGCTGGACGCTGGCACGGTGCGCCAGATCGATTCCGTAGAAGGCAACGCTCTGCTCGTCAAGGACACGGATGTTGCGACCGGGATCACACGGACAACCGCCTCGTTCGCCAAGAGAAAGGAGGAAGGCTTCATTGACAAAAATTTGACTCACCTCTCTCCCGACCGGAAATGGATCCTCTACACCGGTAGCACCGCCGATACGCTGATGCGTAATGTCGGGCCGCTGGTCTCCTCCCAGACGCTGTTCGACAAATCCTCCACAAAGCAGAAACCCCTCGCTTACATCGTTCATCGCGTTGCCTGGATGCGGGACAGCCTGCACTGGGTCGAGCTTTCCGAAGGGGCACAGGGAAAGGGTGTCCTCATCCTGCATACTATCGGCAGCCCTGCCACGACGCGGTGGGCGCTCGCGCCAATGGTCGCGGCGCCCGGAACGACGCCCTTGCGAATGTTGATCGGCATCACCGATCGCAACACGGCGCTCATCAAGGAAGTAGACTGGAAACCGGGTCTGTTGACGCCTATGCGGTTCGTGGAAGTCGATCTCAAGACCGGCCAGCGCTCCTCCAATACCGGGCTGAGCCAACTGGCGCCCCTCACCCATCTGTATTCAAGCTACCGGGAGGAGCCGGCCCTCTCTCCGCAGGGCGATCGCCTCGTATGGGTACGGCAGGAGTATCCGGACCTGGTAACCATCCTTGCCCGGATGCTCCGCCACAAACCGCAGACTATTCGATACGAAGTGCTCTCCTGTCGATTGGACGGCTCGCAATACAACCTCGTGGACAGTGTCGAGTCCGGCAACATGCGGGAACGGGTCAACATGGTGGAATGGCTTCCCGACGGCAAACAGGTCAGCTTTGTCTTCCAAAACTTCCTCTACACCGCTCCCGCCGATTAGCGCTGTGGGGGCATCTCCGACATTGTATCTGCCTGACTTTCGCGGAGGGAGCCTGTGCAGTCGCACAAGGCGACCGTGCAGCCGCTAGAGCGAATCTTCCTAGACGGCATGCAGGAAAGTTCGCCTCCTTGTTGAATAGTAGGCCAACCCGACTTTGCTGCGCTGGAGCGACGCCATGAGCCTGCCGACGGAAACTGTCACCTTTCTTATGACCGACATTGCCGGCAGCACCCTGCTCTGGCAGCAGCAGCCCGGTGCCATGGGGGGCGTCCTCGATCGTCATGACTTTTTGGCCGATGAGATCGTCGCGCGGCACGGGGGCAGAGTACTCAAGCATCGGGGAGAGGGTGACAGCCTCTTTGTCGTCTTTGTGCGTGCCACCGACGCGGTCGCGGCCGCCTGTGCACTCCAGACCGCCTACTACGCGGAACCGTGGCCGAATGGAATCGCGCTTCGGGTGCGCGTTGCCCTGCACACAGGAGAGGCCGAACTCCGGGAAAACGACTACTTCGGCGTTGCGATCAACCGTTGTGCCCGACTGCGCGGCATCGCGCATGGCGGCCAGATCCTGTTGTCCCAGGCGACCATGCAACTGACGCAGGACAATTTGCCTCCGGAGGTTCGGCTGCACGACTGCGGGCGGCATCGCCTGCGCGACCTGGAGCGGCCGGAACAGGTGTTCCAACTGCTGCACCCCGCTCTTCCTTCCGAATTTCCGCCTCTCAAATCTCTCGAAGCATTTGCGCAGAACCTGCCGGTCCAATTGAGCAGTTTCATTGGCCGTGATCGGGAAATTCAGGAGATCGTCGGATTGCTCTCCTCGGCCAGACTGCTCACGCTCAAGGGGGCGGGCGGGTGTGGGAAGACCCGGCTTGCGCTTCAAGTGGCTGCGCACATCATCGAGGAGTACCCGGACGGCGTCTGGTTCGTGGAACTGGCAGCCCGTACGGCCTCGGAACATGTTTCACAGACGGTCGCGACGGCCCTGCATGTGCGCGAGATGCCCAATGTCCCCTTGACCGAAACCCTTGCCGACACTCTGAGCGGCAAGAATCTGCTGCTGGTGCTCGACAACTGCGAACATCTGGTAAAGGAGTGCGCACATTTCGTCGAAGCGCTGCTGCGCGCCTGCCCGTCGGTGCGCATTCTGACGACAAGTCGCGAGCCGTTGACGCTTGCAGGGGAGACCCTTTGGGAGGTATCTCCGCTCGCAAATCCGGATCCTCGAAACTTGCCCGCTTTGGAAGACCTGGCGCAGATCGAGGCGGTTCGGCTGTTCATCGAGCGGGCTCGGGCTGCGCGCCCACGCTTCGCCCTGACGGCAAAAAACGCCTCCGCCATCGCGAACATCTGTCACAGATTGGATGGATTGCCGCTCGCCATCGAACTGGCGGCTGCGAAAGTGGCGATGTTTACAGTCGAGGACATCGATGAACTCCTGTTCTCCCTTCTGGACGACGGGGCGAGCACTGCCCCGGATCGCCACAAGACCGTGCAAGCATTGATGGACTGGAGCTACGACCTGCTGCTGCCTCCCGAAAGGGCAATTTTCGGCCGCCTCGCCGTATTCGCGGGCGGATGGACGCGCAAGGCGGCGCAGGAGGTCTGTTCGGATGCCGAAATCCCAGGGGCTCAGGTGGTAAAACTATTGACACGCCACGTACGCGCCTCGCTAGTCATCGCAGAAGAACAGGAAGAAGGGATGCGCTACCGCATGCTGGAGACAGTACGCGCGTATGCTGCGGAGAAGCTGCAGTTATGCGGGGAGGAGACGCTGGTACAGGATCGACACGTCCGTTACTTCCTGGAGTTTGCGCAGGAAGCGGAGCCTTACCTGATGCGCAAAGAGCAGGCGGTTTGGCGCCGAC
This sequence comes from Chthonomonadaceae bacterium, assembly GCA_043762265.1. Taxonomy (GTDB): domain Bacteria; phylum Armatimonadota; class Chthonomonadetes; order Chthonomonadales; family Chthonomonadaceae; genus JANXLO01. The sequence continues at coordinate 40,854 of JAYUMV010000160.1, forward strand.
GCCTGGAGGCCGAAAACGATAATCTGCGCGCCGCATTGACATGGGCTATCGACCCGGAACTGCGCTTGCGTCTGGCTGGCGCGCTCGGACGGTTCTGGTCTATGCAGGGCTACTTCACGGAGGGCAGAGCGTGGCTGCAAGGCGCTCTGGCGCGCCGAGGGACGAGTTCGCAGGGTGCGCGGGCAAAAGCACTCAACGGGTTGGGTGTGCTGGCATGGCGTCAAACCGATTTTGCTTCCGCGCAGAGTCTGCTCGAAGAGAGCTGCAGCCTGTACCAGGCTACGGGGGATGACCAGGGCGCAGCGGAGGCGTTGAACAACCTCGGGAACGTCGCGCGAGATCGGGGCGACTTTACGACAGCGCGTACTTACTATGAGCAGAGCCTGGCTATCAAGAGAAAACTGGGCGATTCCTGGGGCATCGCCGCTGTGCTGAATAACCTGGGGATCATTGCGCGCGACGCCAGAGAGGAGGCGCGTGCACTGGCGTATTATGAAGAGGCGTTATCACTCTATCGGGGCCTGGAAGATGCGATGCAGATCGCGAACGTGTCCAATAACCTCGGCCTATTAGCCATTGACCAGAATAACTACGGGGCGGCTCGGGACTATTTCCAGGCTTGTCTCTCATTTTTCCGAAATCTCCAGTCCCGTGTCGGGATATCCATCATGACTCACAACGTGGGGCTGACTATTCATCAGATGGAGGGCTACTTAGCTGCCTATCCTCTGTTCGTCGAAAGCCTCCTCTTAAAACAGGATCTCGGTGATCTTGTCGGGCTTGCCCACACGCTGGCCTCCATCGGCGAGGTCGCACGGGATGCGGGGAACCTGGAAGGCGCTGCACGGCTGTTTGGTGCGGTAACAGCCCTGCGGGAAACGGCAAACGCGCCGCTCTCGGAAGCCGATCAGAGGATATACGATCATGAGATCTCGCTAGTCCGGACCGCGATGGGCGAGGAGGCGTTCGAAAAATCGGTAACCGAGGGCAGAGGAATGGAGCGGACCGAAGTGATCGGATATGCGACCGTTGCCATCCATGTTGACAAAGCCTCCGATCCTGTGTTAGTATGTGAGCAGCCCGACAAATGAACCACGCAGAGAGAGCCCTTTCAAAGGAGACACGTTCGTGACAAAAGTAACGGTAGAAACGCTCACCGATGTAAACGGCAAGCAACACTTCCATCTTAAAGCCGGCGATAAGGCAACCTGTTACGTTAAGGTGACCGAAACCGGGTCGGCTGCCTTGAATCATGTATGGGTACATTGTAACAGCAACGACTACATTCTGCCGGACGGCCAACAAAAGTGGCCCTTAGAAGTAACGATTGAAAACGGCACAAATCAGGGATCGTTCAAGATTCAAGCGGTCCAGTTGGCCGAAGTCGAACAGGCCTTAGAGGCGTTCAAAAATGGTGAGGATAAGTGCCCGAAATGCACGCCTCGGGCTAGATGCACTATCAGCGTGACGGCAGAAGGCATCCTGGGTACCGGACAAGCTATTCCCATCTCTCGGGTCGCACCGTTTCCTGCGGTCGCGAGCGCGACGACTGGAACCCAAATCGTGTACATGGTTGAGATCGATCCTTCGCAGACATCCATCGGAGATGCCATGATCGCCGTAGATGTCAGTGATCGCAAGGCGCTCTCTTCCCCGTCAGGAGAATGGCCATACTTTGTTCAGGTGAACGATCCTAACGCACTGGCCGTAGCCTTTACGGTGACGGTGAATTCGGTAGCGAAGGATGCAGATGTCACAGTCTTCGCCTATGGAGGTGTCCCGTACGATCCCTTCCACCCCTCGCACTTTGAAATGTCATCCCTTACCGTGACGCCATCGCAATCGGCAAATCGCAAGCGTTCGGGTAAATGAGGTCTATCGACCGATCTATACCGTTCAATCCGTTAGCCGCCCCTGCAACAGCAGGGGCGGCGTCTTGCCGAGTCTCATGAATACCCGAGACTTCCTTCCTCTCTACAGGCCGATCTTACCGCGATACCGAACTTCGGACCAGTCCTTGATACCTAGGATCGGCTTCGCGAACTCCGTTGCCTCGGCCTCCCTCGCCGTACCGAGCGCCTTATAGACAAACCATATAGGCTTTTTGCCGAGGGGTTCGTCTTTGTCGTCGGGGAAGCGGCGCAGTCCGATGCGCAGGCCGCCTTCTCCCCGGTTGTCTACCCAGTTGTGATAGTCGAAGACTTCAATCGAATCCAGGTTTTTGTACTTGTTCCAGGCGTAGGCCATGCCTGCTGCCTGGTCCGTCAGGGATTTGGGGGTGTAGTCCATCGAGTTCAGCCCCTGCTCGGTCAGATGGACTGTGCGGAGCGTTTTGCCTAGAAATCGGGCGCGGGGTTGGCGAACCCAGGCGTCCAGCACTTCCAGGTTCTTATAGGTGATTTTGGGCGTATCGAAGGTAAATGTAGTCTCTGTGTCGGCCCAGACACGGGGGTCGAACAGGTTCTGTGGATAGGGATGGTAGGCGATGCCCCAGTCGAAATCGCCTTCGGCGGCGGAGAAGTCGAGTAAGTTCTCCAGGATTTCGCGCCCGGCATAGATATGGGTCGGGCGAATGTTCCAGTGGTGCTCCAGCGAGATAAAGGCCTTGGCGTGGGAGTCGTACTGGCGGGCGATGAGCTGCGCCACCCGCATCGAACGGTGGTAGAGATCGGTATAGAGGAGCGGCGTCTTGTCGCCTGCATTGGTCCAGATCCAGCCCGCATTCACCTCATTGTGCATGATCCAGTGATGGATGCGCCCGTACTTCGCGTCCGGGCGGCTGTAGCGTTGCGCCAGATAGTCGAGCGCCGCTGCGTAGGCCGCCAGACCGTCTTCGCTCGTCACATTGGGCATGACGAAGATGCCGGAGGGATCGGCGTCGGGATGGGCGACACGGTGACTAAAACTGTTGGCAGGCGCGTTCCCGCCCTGGCCGAGCAAGAGGATGGCGGACACCACCAGATGGTGCTGCGCAGTAGCCTGCAAGGTGCGATCCAGGGCCGCAATGTTATAATCTTCGGCATACCAGGTGTGGCCAGCATAGGAGAACGCACTGCGGCCAGATCCCGGCGTGGTCGCAAAGAGGCTGTTGAGCACGACATTGACAGTGCAGGCCGAGAGGTCCAGATCGGTCACATCGCTGATCGGCCAGCCCGTCGTAAATCCGCCGATGCCTTTTTTGTTACGGGGTTTTTCTTCAGGGAGATCGGCAATCGGCTGGATGCTATCTGCGTAGCGGGCATGTGAGAGGAGCGTAAAGCGAGCGCCGGATCGCTTCGCCACTGCCCAGCGCGACAGCAGTCGGTCGAATGCAGCGTTGCCGGAAGGGCGCTGGCGGTCGAGGGTGACCATGAAATGGCCGTTGCGGTCGGGGTGGATCGGGAGAACGGTGGGGAACGCTGTGGTCTCGGTGATATCGGTGTAGAGTGGCGCTTCCACTAGAACGAGATCCGGCGCTCGCTCGCTCCCTATGTCGCCCGTCACGACGACCTGCTGTGCCTTGACGACGACTTCTGTCATCCGACATGGGTAGGCATGGTGGAGATAGGTGCGGAGGCGCACATCCCGCAGACGCTCAACCTCTCGCATCGCCTCTCCGCGGGCTGCCAGTTGGGCCTCCTGCGGGGTCGGTGCGCGCAGTCGCAGATTCCGCAGACGGATCGTTTTGCCGGAGAAGCCTCCTAAATCCAGCCGTAGACCTTCGATCTTGCCTCCTACTTTTTCGAAAATGGGTTGCAAGTCGAGCGAGAAGGCGGACCAGCCTTCGCTGTTCGCCAGGCCAGCGACTTTGAGACTATGGTCCTCCGACAGCGGCGGCAGGACGAAAACCTGGAAATGGTCGGTGCCCGTAGTGCTGAAGAAGTCGAACGCCAGCACATGATCACGCTTCGCGTTGAAAGTGGCTGGCAACTTCTCGGTAAACGCGTAGGGGTCGCCGCCGGTCGTGTGAATCTCGTACTCACCGTCCGGCAGCGCCCGTAGCGTCATTTCGTGCATACTCTGGCCCGTGATTTTCAGCGGCGTCGATGCGCCCTGGGCCTGTGTCATCGTCACCACTCCCGCCAGCATCAGAAGAAGAAACAGCATTGTTCTCATCATCGCTTTCAGGAGTTGTTAGGGGTGACAGTAGGGAACGCCGGGGTTCCGAGTGTAACTGTCGTCGGCGTCCTGAGGAAACACGGAGAGCTTCTGCGCGGAGGTAGAGAGATACCATTTGCCGTGCCCATCCGCGAACGCAAGATTGTAGCCCTTTAAGTGAGGCATAGTGTTCTTCGTCGGGTTGCTCTGCTCATAAGCCACGGTATCGTCGCAGTAGCCGGGGTACGGGCGGAGGTAAGCGCGGTTATAGACGTAGCCGTTTCCGCTTTCGCGCATGATGTAGAGATTGGAGGTGGCGTTGATGGTGGCCTGCGCCAGACCGGTGCGGGTGATGATATTCCCGTTCATATGATAGCCCAGATTCGGGGGCACCGTGTCCAAGGGGCCGTTCGGGCGGTTGGTAGGACAGATCCAGATCTGCTGTGACTTGATGTAGGGCGCGAGTTCGTCCTTGTAGTTGAAGGGGCTGGCTCCCGGATCCCCGGACCCCAGGACCGGTACGCCGTCTCCAGGATTATTGTTGTACCAGGGCTCCGACGGAAAGGTCTCGTCATAGTCCTGAATGTACATCATCGTTGCCAGTCCGATCTGCTTATTGTTGGAAAGACAACTGGTCTGACGAGCCCTTTCGCGTGCCTGTGCAAAGACCGGAAAGAGGATCGCCGCGAGAATAGCGATGATAGCGATAACGACGAGCAGCTCGATTAGAGTAAATCCACACTTACGACTCACTGACATTCTTAACCTCCTGTACGAACGCACATGGATACAATGCGGATTCTCGTGCGAAAAGGAAAACATGGGGAGCGCTGTGGTTACGGCACAGATCGCAAATCGCTCGGCCCCAGAACGCACGATATTCGTATTCTACCATAGAATTCGAGAATCAGCCACTGCTTTTTTGCGTGCGGACATACACGAGAAGAGAAGCAACGCCCCCAAGGAAACCAAGCGGGATATTCGCTTCCTCAGGGACATTCTGCGAGAGAATCCCGGTCTCCTTTTAATTGGTTCCACAGCGCGGACTCAGGGTGTAGATCCGGCCTGGTTCCTGTCTAGTCGTCGGCGGTCGGATGCCGGAGACGGCTTCATTTATAGATCGGCAGTTTCCAGGGCTTGCGATATTCGCGGGAGTAGTAGATGCTGTCTTTACCGACTTTGCCGACGATGTCCATCTTCTCTTTGCTGAACTTGACCGATTCCCCGGCTTCGAGGGCGACGTTGATCAAAAGGCAGGCGATGGTCGTCTGCGCCATGGAGGCGATGTTCGAACGCGGCTGTTCGCGCGATTTCACGCAGTCCAGCCAGTTCTGCCAGTGGTCGTTGGTGGCAGGAATGCGCTCCTTGGGGAGCAGTTCGCCCTTGGGGTCCATGATCGACCAACCGCCACGCGAGACCTGCACCGTTCTGCCATCGGCGCTCACGAACTCCGTGCCGTGGTCCGGTTTGCCGGGCTGATCTTTCCCCGTCTCCCATTGCAGCAGGAAGTCCGGATCCTTGAAACGCATGATGGCTTCCACCGTGTCGGGGGTGTCGCGGTCGTCGTCCACGAAGGAGTACTTGCCGCCGAAGGCGCAGACTTCGGTCGGCATCACCAGGTCGGTGCCTTCGCTCATGCCGAGCAGAGCGATGTCGATCATGTGCACGCCCCAGTCTCCGGTCTTGCCCGTGCCTGTGTTCTTGAACCAGCGCCAGGCGTTGTGGACATGATTCTTCTGATAGGGGAACGCGGCGGCAGGTCCGGTCCACATATCGAAGTCCAGATTGGGCGGCACAGGCGCCACAATGCCGCGTCCTGCGCCGCGCTCTTCGACTTTCCAGGCCCGGACCTTGGAGATCTTGCCCAGCTTTCCGGATTTGACATAGTTCAGCGCATTGGTGAAGATATCCGTGCTGCGCTGCCAGGTGCCGACCTGAACGATCTTATTGTAGTGTTTGACGGCGGCAGCCATCGATTTCGCTTCGGTGATGTCGTGGGAGATAGGCTTCTCACAGTAGGCGTCTTTGCCCGCTTCCACGGTGTTGATCAGAACGAGCGCATGCCAGTGGTCGGGGGTGCCGACAATGACCGCATCGATGTCCTTGCGCTCCAGCATCTTCCGGTAGTCGCCGTAGAGATCGGGGGCTTTGCCGTACTTCGCCGTGACATCTTTGATGTGTTTGGGCATCTGGTCCTTGTCCACATCGCAGAGCGCCGCGATCTGAACTTCCGGCTTCTCCATCAGTTTGTTCATATCGACCGGGCCCATACCGCCACATCCGACCAGGCCGATGACCAGTTTATCGTTGGCTCCTACGGCGCGGCGGCGGCTAATCGGTTCGGAGTGGACCGGCAGAATGCCCGCCATCAGCCCTACTCCGACGAGGCCCGCTCCCCCGATCAAGTCACGACGCGAAATACTCTCTTTTTCCATACTCATGATTCCTCCTTCTCTATTTCAGTTCCTACGGTGGGTTAAGCGCCCTTCTGAATGCGAAGCGATGACCTAGGAGTGCAGGGGACGACGCTCGGACCGTAAGGCACCAGTGTAGCGGTTGTTTCGCCATGTGGCCCCCCTTCTACCTCCTTGAAATCTGGGAGGTGGGAGAGGAGCGCCAATACCCCTTGCGCGAATGGAGCGGTTTCGGTTACAATCTGAGACGTTTTGGTCCCTGACACACGCTCTCAGAGCGGAGGAAAGGCGCGGAAGAAGAGAGGAACTGCTTTTGCCGTTGTTACTGCATTTTGTCTTGCATCTGGCGCATTTTGGGCGTCTGCTGAGTTGTCTGCTAACGGGTGGCGTCGCGACCAGTTGGTTTGTCGCTACCGGAATGCTGGTGCTGAACCGGCATCGTTTTCGGCGTTTATCACGCGTATTGATGCAACCCGAAGAGCGTGACACGCTGCCGATGCTCTCCGTCCTGGTTCCTGCCTGTAATGAGGCTTCTACTTTAGAGCAGGCCATGCAGAGCCTGCTGGCGATGGACTATCCGCATATGGAGATCATTGCCGTCAATGATCGCTCTACCGATGGAACGGGCCTGCTGCTCGACCGCCTGGCTGCCGACAATCCGCGCCTGCGCGTTTTGCATGTGACGGCGCTTCCTGCCGGTTGGCTGGGCAAAAATCATGCGCTCCATGTCGCGAGCCGGGAGGCGATAGGAGACTGGCTGCTCTTTACCGACGCCGATGTGGTCTATACGCCGGATGCCCTGGTGCGCGCGGTTTCCTACGCACGACGTGTTGGGGCGGATCATCTGGTCGTCTCTCCACGCATCGAGACCTGCGACTTCTGGGAGCGGCTGTTCGCGAGTTATTTCAGCCTTATGCTCAGTCTGCGCTCTCGAATCTGGGATGTCGCCGATCCTCGTCGCTCCGCCTATTTTGGTTTTGGCGCGTTTAATATGGTCCGCACGACCGCTTACCGCGCCTTCGGCGGCCACGGCGCGCTGGCGATGGAGGTCGCTGACGACACCAAACTCGGCAAAGTCGTTAAGCAGCACGGCTTTCGAACGGAACTGGTAGATGGCAGCGATCTGCTGTCCGTCCGTTGGGTCATTGGTTTCCGAGGGGTGATGCAGTGCCTGACCAAGAACGCCTTCGCCGGGTTCGACTTCAAGATGCCCCGGATGCTGATCGGAGTTTTCGGGCTGCTGCTGACAGCCGTCTATCCTCTCACGGCGCTGTTCCTGCCCGCGCCCTG